>LBVJ01000059.1 GCA_000993025.1 Candidatus Woesebacteria bacterium GW2011_GWA1_38_8 | reverse complement strand
CATCGTTTACGGCTAGGACTACAGGGGTCTCTAATCCCTTTCGCTCCCCTAGCTTTCGTTCCTCAGCGTCAATACCGGATACCTTACGGTACCCGGTCGAGTACCAAATGGTACCCGACATCCCCAGCTACCTGCCTTCGCCCTTGGTGTTCCTATCGATATCAACGGATTTCACTCCTACACCGATAGTTCCGGTAGCCCCTAAATGATTCAAACACGACAGTATCACCCCCCTTTCTCCAGTTGAGCCGGAGTCTTTAAAAGGTGACTTATCATGTCGCCTACGAAACGCTTTACGCCCAATAAATCCGGATAACGCTTGCACCCTCCGTATTACCGCTGCTGCTGGCACGGAGTTAGCCGGTGCTTATTCTCCCCGACTTCTCAGTCGGAGCAAAAGAGGTTTACAACGAATCCGCCTTCATCCCTCACGCGGCGTCGCCCGTAGGTGTATGGGCCGTGTCTCAGTCCCATTCTGGGGGAACATGCTCTCACATCCCCTACCCGTCGTAGCCTTGGTGAGCCATTACCTCACCAACAAGCTGATGGGTCGCAAGCCTTTCCCTCGGTGGATAGTTAAATCCTTTTCTCCTGCATAGCAGGAGGTCATGCGGTATTAGCCCCGCTTTCGCGGAGGTATTCCCCGCCAAGGGGTAAGTTCTTACGTGTTACTCAGCCGTTCGCGACTGTCCGCAGGACAGAACATTCAACAAATTAACTATTAACAAAATTAACAATTAACTAAAAATATTTCAATTTCGAAGCTTTTTAATTAACCCACCAAGCTGTTTTGCCACCGATTCTGACATTGTTTTCAGAATCAGAAAATCTTCGTTAGATATTAGTTCATTTTCAAAAGCAATATCTATACAGGCAAAACATTCATTAATAGACCCCAAAGAATTTTCTAAATATCTTTTAAAGTCCTTGTCGGAGTATTTTGCGGACCCTTCTGCTATGTTAAGACATACAGAAAGCGCCGCTCTTAAAAGTTGATCTTTTAATTCCCAATATATTCTTGAAAAGTTTCTTGTAATAGAGATACATTTTCGATAATAAACTTTACTTTCTTTGTATACAGTAAAGTCCAAGTATCTAAAAGTCCTCATCACTAATGATAATATATTTAGTCAATTTGTTAACTTGTTAATTTGTTAACTGTTAACAGTTCAGTCCTACGGACCGTCCCACTTGCATGCTTAAAGCACGCCGCTAGCGTTCATCCTGGGCCAGGATCAAACCCTCAAAAAAGTGATCAAATTGACTCAAAAGAGTTTTTGATCGGTTTATTCCCGGCCAGATCTTGAGTGCCGATCTATAATCGGCATCCTTATGCCATTCTCCCCGCACTAATTAGCGATATTTCGCTTATCGAGAGATGACATTTTTATAAAAAAACCTTGATTGAATCCCGATTAAATCGGGAGAATGTTAAGGTGCCCTTCGACTTTGCTCAGGGTAAACCTAGTTTGTCAAAGAAAAATTAAAAAAGGGTCTTAAAAAAAGACCCGTTGCTTAGTCGTCTTTCGTTACCATTTTTAAATCCTAAGCACGATTAGACACAAGCCAAACCGCACTCGGTAAGGGATATTATAACATACAATATTATTCACACAATAGCATATTTCGATATTTCTTCAAATGAATTCCGGATCTCTTAAGTTCGAAATACATTTATAGCCCTTTGATCCGTTCAGATCGGAATCCGTTAGTTAAATCTAACTTATTACTGCACTACAAGTCTACTGCTATCTATTTCCCCGAACAAGCTCGGCTCTTCTTTCTAATCTTCGGTAAAACCTATCTATCCGACTGCTTCCCTGAACTGACATCTGTAATTCACCAAGGGTTTTGTCTTGGTATGCATCTTGTATATCAGGTAACATTTCCCCCCCATCTTTTGATGAGCAATTAACACCGTTGCAACCAACACAATTTTTTTGCCTGTATTCTTCTATTCGGTTGTTTATCTCATCAGGTGTCATTCCTCGTATCTGCCCGATCGCTCTCACTTTCATTCTTTGAAAAGTTTTACACCAACACCTTTCCATAAATAATCACCCCCTAATTCCTCCAACAATACAATTTATTAAATCTAACCGGAAAATCAAAATGTAGAAGGATTCCAATTTTCCAACGAAGTTGGAGTATAATCAAGTCTATATTTTCGAGAAGGATTACAATATAATTCATACTTGGGGCAAAAATGTTCGGGGTTACTTCGTGAGTTTGTTAATCAGTCAATTTGTTACTTCGCCTTTCTAATATTCTTCCATCCATCCCATTTGTCATATCTGTCTTATATGTCATATTTATCAAGTCCGTCTTATTTGGTCCTTTTATGTTTTTCAATTATCCCATCGATTCTTTTTGCCTGATTTTCAGTAACGTGGTACGCCAACCCGAAAATCTGACTTCCATCTTCTTGGGTAAGAAGGGGTATTCCTCCGTAATTAAATTCTTCCTTCTTGATTCCACTCGAGGTCACATTTACCGGCGGGACAGTGTAAATATAACTCAACTTCCAAGTATCACCCTCTCTTTTATTTGGTCCGGATGGCAACGCACCCCTTTTTACCAATTTAACCGGTACCCTGTCTCTCGAAATTAGGGCTTTAATGTTTATGGAGTTTGGAAACAGTAAAGGAATTACATCACTTGGAGCCGCCTGTTTGACCCAAACCAATAAAGATGGTTTATTTTCTATCCCCATAATCCGGATTATATTTCACTCCTTCCTTTTGTCAATAATTATTGGAAATCTTCCCAATTTTCTTTCTTCAATTTTTTCCCTGTTATTAAATTCTTAAATCATCCCCCCCGCCCCCCCCGCCACCGCCTCCGCCCCCACCACCGCCACCACCGGAAAAACCTCCCGAAGAACCAGTTCCGTGGGCTCCGAATGATTGGAAACTACTTCCCAATGATGTAAATGCCGATGAAAGTCCTGTAAAAGATTCGCTTATTCCTGCGTTTCCCATACCCCCTACACCATACCCCATACTCGCATTCCCCATACCCCCGATATAAAGTCCAGAATGATTATATTCACCGGCGGGAAAATTGATCGGCATCTGCGACAGCGCTTTTAATGACACTCCCAATGTTGCTCCATAGACCAAATACTTCTCCCAAAGTATTACCGAGTCTATGGGATAATTTTTTGTTACCGAGTAGTCTTTTATGTATGATTTAAACGCTTTCCAGTTTGCATATTCCTGCAATCCCTTGTCGCTTTTTTTATACATAAAAGGGGAAAGTATAAGAGCAGCAACGAAAAGAATTACAAACCCGATGGCAAATGCGATCACAAAATTTCCGATGTCGGTTTTGGAAAGAAACGCACCGCCAAAATGAATTATCAAATAAGACACGATCAATAATATCCCCATCTCTACAATAAATCTGTCTTTTGCTTTTTTACTTTCCGGATCAAGAAGCCCTAAATCTACCAGTTCGTCAACTGCCTTCTTTTGCCAATCTCTCCAGAATTTATTCGCAGAAGTCCTATCGGTCATTCCCATATTTTTTATTTCCGAAAACTTAATTTCGTCTTTCCCCTTCCTCAAAAATAAGAAGTTTACCAAATTCTTTTCCCTTTCCGACAATTTTTCGTCAACAATATACTTCATATTAATAATTTTCAAAGAATAGGAATATTTTGTCGTACCAAACAAAGATTTTCCTTTTTCCGCTTTAATTTCCAAAACTTTCTTTCTGACCAAATTTAAAACCGTCCCTACTATGCTCTTGCTTGTTGACATCATATTCCATGAAGACAATGCTTCAACCAATGCCGGTTCCAGATCACTTGGCGGCTCATGAAGTTTACCCGATAGATTCACTTGCGGAGTCGGTTTATCATCCCCCACTCTCTTCCAGACAAAGAACCAATATATTAGCCGCCATAAAGGAATGGCAACAAGTAAAAGTAGAAGTACAAGTTTAAAAATACCTTCAATCCTCGTTTTGTTTCCAAACGCTTTTTCTTCAGCGAGGATCTTATTTAAACTGGAACTGCCTGTTTGCGTATTAATAGCTCCCTCCAATTTTTCAAACAGGACTCTTACTTCAAAGAATTTTTTAGGGGGTAAATTTGAAGCGGAAAAATCAACCTGGATATTATTAGGAATGCTGACTTTACCGTTTAACGGTCCGTGCCCGAATCCCCAGAGTCTGTCTGATGGCAATTTACTTGGTAAATACACTATAGCTGTTACATTCCCCGTTCCTTTGGTCCATTCGTCCCCAATCAGTTTCCAGTAAAATTCAGCTATGTCGGAATGGTTTATAATCGCATTTTGAATTGTACACTTAACATAAAACTTGTTTGCCAATGCGTTTACCTCATAGCTTCTTGGGATGCCGCTTCCACTATGGGTGGAATATTGTATATCCCCTTCCCACAATTCAAAATTTGCTATTCTGTAATTTCCCAACATGTTGCCTGTTACCTGTGACTTGTTATCTAAATTCAACCATTCATCCGCCCAGGAGAAACTTCCGTCAAAATAGTAAGTTCTTATTTCCGTTACATCCGCCGAACCATCGGAGTTGATCTGCACTGTAAAATCCGCATTGGTTATTGAATAATCTTTGGCACAAACTGTATTTGTAAAAAGAAAATACGGGGTGAAAACAAAAAATATCAGAGATAATATTTTTTTCATTATTCTTATTCTATCACCAATTACACAGCCCCCACTAATCTTAAAACTCTCATAAATATTCCTTCAAAAAAAATAAAAGTTATCATGTTAATTAATAGCTAATTTGGAAAGAAAATAGTACGAACTTATTTGACTTGCTACTATGCTTTAAATGTCTAAACTGCTCTATTTGTAATACCGCTTACTGAACATTTCCTTAATATAAGTATATATTCAAAAATATGAATTTCTTATTAAAACTGTTTAGGGAATGGACAGAGATGTGGAGGCTCCTTAACTCTGTGTAAATATTTCTATCTGCTCTTACTCTTGAAGTATTCGTCGGTAATAAATCTTTTAGCCGATACCTCTGTTTGAAAATTTTTATCAGAAATCCTGCTGAGTGTATTATTTTTGACAGGACCAAATGATGTTTTTACAATTTTTGGCTCGTGTTTTTCAACCGCATTTATTACGCTGACACCTATATCACCAACGAAGTATCGGTTAACGGTAATTCCTACATTGTCTTGTACAGGTATAAAACGCGATTCAGGATATCGAAGACGATCTATCATATCCTATATGTTATCAATTAATTTGCATTATCCAAGTACATGTAAAAAAGTCCTGAGTTATGAAGGTATAATAATTGAATTTTTCTGCAAAACAATCTGTTATCGGGTAAGTGTAAAATACATCCAGTATGACCAAAACAGTCATAGGTCTAATTAACTTGTCCCGATACCGGGAATATACCGCTACGGTCGTTGTTACAACTCTTTTAGGCTTTCTTGCAACGGGGCTCCGCTTTGACGCAGGGTATATCCCGCAAATGTTTGCCGTCCTTCTTGCCAACCTGCTTGCAGTTGCTTTTGCTTTTATGATCAACGACGTCGAAGATGCTCCCGACGACGCTAGGGATAGATCAAAAGCCGTCCGCAATCCCGTCTCTGCAAACTATATATCCCCCAATTTATCCTATATTGCTTCGGGTTTGGTAGCGACATCATCAATAATTATTTTTTATATTTCAGGACAAACACCTTTCTTTCTTGGCATTTCAACAGTCATTCTTGGTTTTTTATATTCCTGGAAACTGATCCGTTTAAAAAATATTCCGGTTTTTGATCTTATCTCGCACGGTTTGATGTTGGCAGGACTTCAATTTTTGTGCGCATATTATGCATTTGTACCGTATACAGGTTTTCACTCTGCTTGGCTTTTGCCTTTCCTGTTCGTTACGGCAATCAGTATCCGCGGTCAGTTTGTCAACCAAATTCGCGACTTCGAATGCGACAAAAAAGCGGGTCTGAAAAATACATCGGCAGTTATCGGAGTAAAAAATGCAGATCTTTTAATGAAAGTGTTTTTTGGAATTGCAGTTTTAATATCTATGCTTGCCCTAATTAATAATTTTTTTCCTATTTGGATTATTTTAACGGTACTATTCTTCGCATTTTTCCTGAATATATACAGGGGACGCACCAAGCCAGATAACAAACGCAGACTTGAACAAGCCATTCTTCTCCAAAATTCATTCCTCACCGCTTCATTGATAACTCTCACTCTCTGGACAATTTCCAGATTCTTTTAATCGCTTACCAAGATCCCTCCGGGTATTCCTGCTATTAAATTAATCATGTCTTATTTACACACTTACACACCCGTCGGGTGTGTTCACCGGGAATCCCTTCGACTGCGCTCAGGGTAAACTTCTCATCCCGTTGAAAACTTCAACAAACTCAGTATTTGGAAACAATGAGCCTGTCGAAGTGTAATAACACAATAACACCCGCAACAACACCCGCGGGGTGAAACAGCTTGACACCTTTCGGATTCTTTTAAAACCACCTGTCTCACCCTGCGATCCATATTACAGAGTTTTCTATAGATTCCGGGCATTATGATCAATATGAATTTCTTTATTAAAAAATTTAATGAATGGAGAGAAATGTGGAGACTTCTTAATTCCACAGAGAGTAATTAAATTTTATAAATGTCAGTTTATTTTCGAATTCAGTCATACTTGGAATATTTAACTGCAATTATTTAACTACATTCGACAAACTTAATATTTGGAAGCACTAAACCTGTAAAGACCCGAAGATGATCAACTTGCAATTAAACCCCTGATCGATTACTTTAAACATGTACGTTACACATTTGAGAAATTTGGCATACAACCTAACTTTAATTATTTACGAAGAACTATGGAGTTGTATTAAAAACTATCTAATTACGTGGTGGCAAACCATGCCTCCTACGGGCTTCCTCATCTTCACGCCTGATTCTTTTCATGTCTGCTAATGCTTTTGTGCCCCTGTTCAAATCTTCCATATCTTCATCTATCTCACTCCGTTGTGTTGATTGTCTTCGATTGGCTTCTTGAAAAGCTCTCAGTGAGTCCTGGGGAATCGCTTCTCCTGTTTGACCATCAAATCTTGGAATATAAACCCCCCCTCTTCCTGCCTGTTCAACCAAAATACCTATATCGCTTCTAAATACCCCTATTCGAGAGTTCAAACTATCCAAAGTAGGTGTACCGTTTTCATCCAACTGTTTCTCGGGAATTGGTGTACCAGTATATTTACTGTATCTAGCCTCTTCTCTTATACCTAATGCAGTACTCATGTCTCCTTCTGCTTGTCTTGTCATAGTATCTTTTATAGAACTCAGCCTTTTGGTTTCGTCATTTCTTAAATCCTCGCCGGTATGCGGGTCAAAGTTACGCTGGGGTATTACTTGTTTAAATGTATCAAATTTTAATCGGCCAACTTCTTCTTTAAGGGCTTCAACTGTTATCGCTTTCTCGACACCAAACGAAGAAGTTTCTTGAGGTTGTTCGATGGAAACGGGTCCTTCTGACATAATTTCAGTAACAATTGTATTTCATTATTTACCTAATAGTCAACACATATAACACCCTCGGGGTGAAATAGCTTGACACCTTTCGGATTTTTAACTATCAATTTTCATTGTACAGAAAAATTTTTGTCACCGGGAATCCCTTCGACTGCGCTCAGGGTAAACTTCTCATCCCGTTGAAAACTTCAACAAACTCAGTATTTGGAAACAATGAGCCTGTCGAAGTGTGACCTCACCGGGAATCGAACCCGGGTTTACGGGATGAAAGCCCGCTGTCCTAGCCGCTAGACGATGAGGCCGCGTAAAGTTCACTTCGTTCATCACGCGGTAAACCAAAGTAAAGTTCACTTCGTTCATCACGCGGTAAACCGTAATGTTAAATAATTTTTAATTTGCTTTTTTAAAAAACTTCTTCCTGAACCGCTTTTCAGGAACTTCTCTCTTCCTGTTGCATCTTCCCTATTCAAATAAGCTTCAAAATATATTATTTTCCAAGGAGAAAACGCTTTTGTTGATTGAACGAGACCTGTGTTATGTTTCTTTAACCTTAAATATGGACTAGATGGTGTATATCCGATATACCATCTGCCTTCTCTGTTTTCTAATAAATATACAAAATACACTTGGCTCGCCACGCGATCCCAACAAAGTTAGATTACATAGCTACCCTAAAGGCTCGCCACGTGATTCCGACGAAGTCGGGATTTTACGTGGTGAGTCCGGGAGGGATCGAACCTCCAACCATCACCTTAAAAGGGTGTTGCTCTACCATTGAGCTACGGACCCGAGTGTAACGAGGGTTCGTGCATCAATGGCCAAGCTTTGCTTACCATTGAGCTACGGACCCAATAATTTTAACGAACCATATTATACCGTAAAAACATTCCATGGTAAAATACGAAGTTGAAGTCAATACAATGCGGGATCGTCTGTGCTGAGCGAAGCCGAAGCAAAAGGAGCGTAAGCGACGACATGGCAGGACAATCCTGCGAAAGCAGGATAAAGAATTTACAATGCGGGATCGTCTGT
>LBVJ01000058.1 GCA_000993025.1 Candidatus Woesebacteria bacterium GW2011_GWA1_38_8 | reverse complement strand
AGCCATGAGCGATCGAATCAAGTACCAGAAAATTTTAACTTTTGTGTTTTTCCCATTTGCTGTCTTTGGTCTCATTTATGTTCTTATCCGCAGGAAATCTTCTGATGTGAAAAATGCTGTGCTGTCCTTCATGAAACGTAATGGAGAAGGTCTGGACAGTATGACGGGAAATGATGAATATAGATATAATTTGTTGGAGAAACTAAAATTCACGCTGAATAAATGAAAGATCCTGGAAATTGTTGGTGCACTCTCTGTGGTTTTAGATGCACCAAACATATTACTGAAAAGAATGGAAGGTTATTGGAAGATGGTTCCCAACATCTATACCTAGTTGATGTGTCAATAAAGGACTGCAGGACCCGAAAACTGATAGAAGAAGGAATTGAGAAGGAGGTTGCGAGAGTTTTGATAAATAAAGGTGAAAGATTGATCTAAAAACTTCGTGCTATATTAATCCGGTTATTATCTTATAATACTTGACATATCATCCTATATCTAATATAATGCCCCCCATAGTAAATATACCTGCCGATTTTGTCTTTTAGAATACTATTCATGTTAAAAAAATTAGGATTTATTTTTGCTCAAATACTATTGATATTTCTCATGACTTCAGTTGTTAATGCAGCCGTTGTTCCTGTTTTTCCTTCCTGCAGCAATCCCCAAGGCACTCTTAAGGTAAGTTATGATGGAGGTACTCATTATATCGTTGGCGGGTCAGGCGTGGTTGGAACAGATGCTGTTTATTACACAAGCGATTTAACACTGATACAGTGTTTTTGCGCGGACGATGGTTCCGGAATCCAGACAAATTGGTGGAAGATCGATGCGTTGAGTCAGTCCGAGATAGATCAGCTTGTCAAACTTGGTTGGCATTATGTTCCGAGCGGACTTTCATGGGGACTTGATGACTCGTCTTATATGGCTAAAAATGAGGCGTATTCTTGCAAGCCTTATAATCCTCCGAAAGACCCTCCGGGACCAAAAGATCCTCCTGTATGTACAGCACCAAGACCGGTTCCTCCTCAGCTTGTTTCAGTTATCAGAAATGGAAGTGAAGCCGTTGTAACTTGGACGAAGGTCGATCTGGCTACTCACTACACTTTGGCATACGGAACCGAGATTGGAAACTATCCCTACGGGGTTCCCAATACGGGGAATGTGACGAGCTATACGGTTAAAGCTCTTGATCCTTCAAAGACTTACTACTTTTTGGTATATGCAGTAAATGACTGTATGCCATCAGAACCTTCGGGTTCAGCACCTCAGGGATCTGCTGTTCTTGGACTTGCAGCAACCGGAGATTCGGCACTTTTATATTCGGTATTTGGTGGTGCCCTGCTTCTTACAACTTCAGGTATTGCCTTAAGGAAAAGGAAATAATTATTCGGTAGTGCCCGATTTCTGATAGAATTATCATACAACCTGATCATGGGAAAATTTCTTTCCAATCTTTTTATCGTCTTGGGAATAACTTTATTTATTATTGGCGGGTATCTTGTCTGGGAAAGAAATACACCTCGAAGGATCAGTTTTGATACTCCGCCCCCTGCGCAAAAAGGAAGCTTGGTTGACGCGAAGGTATTGCCTCAGGGAAAACCCGTCATTATTAAAGTGCCGTCTATTGACAAAGAATTGGCAATTATTCCTTCGAGGATCGTAAATAAATACTGGGAATCAACTAAAAAGGGCGTTTCCTATCTTGAGACATCTCCAATTCCCGGAGAAGTAGGAAATTCGATTCTGTGGGGGCATAATTACCCGAATCTTCTAAAGGATCTGACAAAAGTTGAAGTTGGGGATGAGATTACTATTGTTTTTGAAAACGGTGGAGAGAAAAAATTTGAAGTTCACTTTACGCAGGAGGTTGGTCCGAACCAGTCTTCGATCTTAAACCCAACGGAAGACAATAGGATAACTTTGTACACCTGCTCGGGGTTTCTGGATTCGAAGCGATTTGTAGTCACAGCGTTACTAAAGTAGTTATTCCATCAAATATCTCTATATCTTTTTTAAAAGTTCCGGTCTTACCTTTTTTGTCTTTTCCAAAGCAGCATTTTTTCTCCAGACATCAATTTCTTTATGGTTTCCGGAAAGGAGTACTTTCGGCACTTTCCACTCGAGATATTTTTCCGGACGGGTGTAGGAGGGGAAATCTAGAATTTGTTGATTAGTTATTTCGTTACTTAGCGAGAAAGATTCGTTAGAGGAAGCTTCTGGCTCTAAAACTCCCGGAATAAGCCGCACAATAGAATCGACTAAAACCATTACCGGAATTTCTCCGCCTGTCAAAATATAATCGCCGATAGAAATTTCCTCATCGACTAAATTCTCTGCGATCCGTTCGTCAAAACCTTCGTAATGTCCGGCTATCAAAATAAGATGGTCAAGTTTTGAAAGTTCTTTCGTCTTTGCCTGATCAAACACCTTCCCCTGAGGAGAAAGCAAAATGGTTTTAGGTTTTAGATTGCTTTGCCCTTCCGAAGCCTTGTGCAAAGGAGGGTTATTTGTAATTTGTAATTTGTAATTTGTTTCGGATTTCGATATTCGAATTTCGGATTTAGAATTTATTTCGGATTTAGAATTTCGGATTTCGGATTTCAGCGCCTGAATGGCGCGGTGAACTACATCCACCCGTAATACCATCCCTTTTCCTCCCCCGAACGGTCGGTCATCAACGGTCTTGTGTTTGTCTGTTGCCCAATCGCGAAGATCGTGGACATTAATTTCCACTAAACCCGCGTCCTTGGCTTTTTTGAGCATCGAAGTATCAAAAGGACCGGTAAACATTGATGGAAATAGAGTTAAAATATCAATTTTCATAAGCATAGTATACTGTATTTATGTTTCAGATTCCGCAACTTTCGAAACATAAAGGTCTTTTCCATGTATTTTCAGAAAAAAGTGACGGGAATATGGCAAATTCCATAAGTGGAGTCATTTACAATTTCGACCAAGTTTTGAAAAATCGAAAAAAGTTTCTCGAAAAAGTTGGGGTAGACTCCAATAAAACCGTTTGCATGTGGGTGACCCATGGAGATGAAATTATTGATGCTGATCCGAAGACGGCAGGAGTCAGCATGAGAGACTATAGTAAGGCGATAAAAGTTGACGGATTAATGACGAACAGAAAGGGATTGTATTTGTTTTTACTAATTGCCGATTGTTTTTTACCGATAATTATTTATGATCCGGTTGCGGAAGCGGTTGGATTGATACACGCCGGTTGGCGCGGGGTAGACCTGGAAATAGCAAAAAAAGGGGTTGAGATGTTCAAATCCAAGTACAAGTCTGGGGTGGAAAATATTATTGTTGCCATCGGACCGTGCGCCCAAAAAGAATCGTTTGTTAAAGAGAACCCTGAACATGTTGATGACCCGAGATGGAGGGATTTTATAGTCTTAGACATTGCGAAGTTGTATAAGATCGATCTTGTTGGTTTTACAAAGAAACAGCTTCTTGATGCAGGTATTAAGAAAGAAAATATTATTGATTGCGGTATCGACACGGTTAAAGATAAAAGATTTTTTTCGCATGTAAGGGATTGTAATAACAACATTTCCCGTCAGGGAAGATTTGCCTGCGTGGTTGGTTTAAAATAAAGAGGTTTGAGTATCTGAATATTTTTCTTCCGGATAGGAAAAATCCAGTGGAACATTCCGGAGGGTATTCCACTTGTCTTTAAACAATATTAATTTATTTTTCAGTACATGATCATAAACATCGCGGGTGATCAAAACATCCGCCTCGCAGTATTTTTTGAGTTTAGCCAAGCTTTCATCATCGTGTTTTTCCCAATAGTAAACAGCATTTAATCCGTCATCGGTTTTTTCCCTATCAAGCGTCTCCTTTGCAATAGCATTCAAACCTGCAGCGTGTTCCGAGACCTTTTTGATCTCTGCATAAATATCAAAATGGGGTAATTTTGAAAAGTATGCGGGAGCGTAGGGTTTTAATGTTAGAACATCAAACCTCAAAGTATTAAAGCCGATAATCCTTTTTGCTTCGGAAAATACCGGCCACATTGTTTCGAAATCACTTTCCCAAAAACTCTGCATAACCCCTTCGATCTCATTGTAATTTTCATCAATTGTTCTTTTATAGACTGAGACGATCGAAACCCCCAGTTTTGCCGGGTCAAAGTCGGGAATATCTGAAAAAAGCTTCTTTGTTTCTACATCAAAGAACACTTCAGTGATCGGGTACATACTTTGGTATATTGTAGATAGTATATTGCATATAGGAAGAAGTGATCAAGTGATTAAGTGACTAAGGGAATAAGTGATCAAGTAACAATTTAACAATACTCCCACAAAAAGAAAAGGAAGAAAAGAAAAAGCCGTTTTTCAAAAAGAAAAGATTTTGGCTGTCGCTTTTTATCATTTTTGCCATTGGGGGTTTTGCATATTACAAATTAAAAATAGCTAAAAGCAGCGGTGCGGAAAGTACGCTGGTAAAAAGGGGAACAGTTGAAGAAGTGCTGACGCTTTCAGGAGAAATAACGGCAGACGAGTACGCAAAGTTAATTTTTCCGGTTTCTGGTGAGATCTCGTGGGTTGGAGTAAAAGAGGGAGATGAAGTTAAGAAAGGTCAGGCATTGGCCAAACTTGATACTACTGTACTGAACTCTGCTTATCAAAGTGCAAGAGCAACGCTTCGGGCAGCTGAGGCAACCGTGGATAATGTACACGATCAGGTTAAGGATCATTCGGGGGATGAAACATTTGCCCAAAAAGATGCAAGAACCACAGCAGAAGTTGTAAAAGATAAGGCATATGAGGCCTATATTGCAGCACAATATAATTTGCGCAATTCTACCCTTACGGCGCCCTTTGCCGGAATAGTAACGTACCTTGCTCACCCTTTTTCCGGAGCCAATATATTTTCTACGGAAACGCAAGTTGAGCTTATTAATCCAAGCACAATGTACTTTGATGTATCTGCAGATCAGTCGGAAGTATTGAAGATATTTATCGGGCAGGATGTTGAGATACATCTGGATTCAGTGTCTGACGAAAGGATAAAAGGAAAGGTTTCCTTTATCGGCTATACGCCAAAAGCGGGAGAGGTTGGGACAATATATAAAGTAAAGGTTGCATTTGATGAAACTCCGGACATCAAAAAATACCGGATAGGTCTTACAGGAGACGCGATCTTTGTAACATCAAAAGCGGAAGATGTATTATATGTTCCCTCGAAATATATTAAGTCAGATCCCGACGGAGACTATGTAAGAAGATCGGAAAAGAACGGTAAAACTCATATCGAGACCGGTTTAGAGGGGGAAGATTCGACAGAAATTGTGAGTGGTGATGTGAGAGAAGGAGATACTGTGTATGATTAAATTCGAAATTCGAATATCGAAATTCGAAACAAATTCAAAATTTAAAATCACAATGTTTTAAACATTAGAATTTGTGATTTAGGTATTGTTTAGGATTTAGTGCTTCGTGCTTCGAATTTATTATTGTTATGATTAAGCTTCAAAATATTTGTAAATCTTATTTTTTGGGAGATGAGCAGGTGAAAGCCGTTTGTTCAGTCGATTTGGAAATCAAAGACGGCGAGTATGTTGGTATATTGGGTTCATCGGGATCCGGTAAATCAACTCTTATGTATCTTATCGGACTTTTGGAACAACCGACGGAGGGAAAAATTCTTCTTGACGGAAAAGACGTTTCAAAACTGACCGACGACGAGCTTTCTCACATAAGAAACCGTAATGTCGGCTTTGTTTTTCAGCAGTTTAATTTGATAAATAAATTTACGGTTTTGGAAAATCTTCTCATGCCGACAAAGTACTTTAAGGGTAAATTGGATTTTGATCCCCTAACACGTGCTGATGAACTTCTTAAAAAATTCGGAATATGGGATAGGCGGAACTTTTTTCCAAATAAGATCTCCGGTGGTCAACAGCAAAGAGTTGCGATAGCACGGGCGCTTATGATGAAACCAAAGATCATTTTAGCCGATGAACCCACGGGGAATTTGGATAGCAAAACCGGAGACGAGATACTGAACTTACTCGAAGAGCTTAATAAAGAGCTGAAAGTTACGATAATTATTGTCACTCACGAAAAAGATGTGGCTTTGCGGACCAAGAGGCAAATATACATAAAGGACGGTTCGATCGTAAAGAAGTATTTGTGAAGGTAGCAGGATATTACGATACTAGGATATTGGGATATTGAGATACTGGGAAGGAAAAAATATTATTACTCAACACTTTTAAAGTCGGCATTTGCTGATTTTAGGAGAAATAAGATAAGGACATTTTTAACGTCGCTTGGGATAATGATCGGCGTGATGTCTGTTGTGCTTCTTATCGCGCTTGGGGTAGGACTTAAAAACTATCTATCGCAGCAATTTCAGAATTTGGGGGCAAATCTGATAATTATATTTCCGGGAAACGTGTTTGGCAGTGAAAGCGGGGCGGGAGGAAATTTCGGTGCCGGTTTTGCCGGAGGGGTTAATTTTGACGAGAAAGATTACGAATCCCTTAAAAAGATCAGGGAAGCCGATTATGTTGTTCCGGTGTTTTTAAAAAGCATGATCATCGAGACGGAAAAAGAAAGATACTTGGGATATGTTCAGGGTGCAAGCGAGGATGTTTTTGGTATTTTGAATCTTGAAGTGTTTGCAGGTGAATTTTTTTCCAAATCTGACGTATCGGGAAAAACAAAAAATTCTGTACTTGGCTACACGCTCGCAGAAAAGTTGTTTATCGACCCCAGGGACTCGATAGGAAAAACCATAAGAGCGGGGGATCAGAGATTCCGCGTGATAGGCGTATCCAAAAAAAAGGGCGACCGGGAGATGGATTCTGCAGTCATTGTTCCTTACAGAACTATATTCGGAACACTAAATCCCGATAAAACCTTCTTTACGATATATCTGGGGACACAAAATGACGAAAATGTTGAGATTATAAAAGAGAAAGCAAAGGAGATACTCTTGAAAAGATATAAAAGCGATGAATTTTCTGTAACCGAGCAGACGGAAATTCTTTCGACAGTTGATCAGATATTTGCAATTGTTAATAGTATTCTAGTTGCGATCGGATCGATATCGCTTCTGGTCGGCGGGATCGGAATTATGAACATCATGTATGCGACTGTTACGGAGAGAACGAAAGAGGTAGGTATAAGACGGGCGATCGGTGCAACAGAGCGCGACA
>LBVJ01000057.1 GCA_000993025.1 Candidatus Woesebacteria bacterium GW2011_GWA1_38_8 | reverse complement strand
CGGCGATATCGGTCGCAACAACAGGAACGGGAGCGACTATCTCAACGGCGGTCGATCTATCCGACGCTGATATTGTAAACGCGATCAATGTCGGGGATAACACGATAACAGGAACCAACTTCACCATCAGTAATACGGGAGCAGGAAACGATATTGCCATCGATTCAATAGATGAGATCGTCCTCACAGACTTTATCTCCTGTACCGCACTTGAAACGGATGCTTCGGGAAATTTAACTTGCGGAACAGATGACGGAGGAACATCAACCAATTACTGGCAATTGTCTGCAGACAGTGCCGCACTTGCTCCATACAACACAACATTGGACTTGTTGGTCGGCTCAAACGCAACTGCAACAGCAAAATTCAGAGTAGATGCAACAACGGGAGTCATAAATGTCGGAGGAGGTGGAGCAGCAGCGTATAACTACTTCTCAAACGAGGCACTTCCAACAGTTAACATTGTCGACGGTGTTGGAGATCTTTTTGTTGAGGATGAATTTGAAGTAGATGGAGTAGTAAGATTTGACGGTATCGTGCAAGGTTTTGGAGCCACATCTTTTGAACTGGCTGCTTCGGAATACTTCAGTATAGCTAACAACAATCTATCATCCGGGGATGCTTTAAATGTGACCTACACTGATAATTCTGCGGGTGATCAGACTAATACAAGCGCTCTGGAAGTTAACTTCAACACTGCCGACGATGCACTTGCAGAAACTATGTATGGAATCGAGCTCAATATCGACAACAATGCGACAATTGCCGACAACACCGTATACGGACTTTATATTAACTCCGAAAACGCAGAATCTGACGACACAGATCTTGTTGCAGATGCAATGATCTACTTAAATAACGCAGATACAGATAATCCAATTCCCGACGGAATACTTTTTGGAAACTCAGGCAGTGGAGGATATATTGATTATATTGATACTCCTTCATCTGTCTTTAAAGTGGATGGATCCGGTAATTTGACATCCGTTAATTTGACATCTACAGGAAATACAAACATAGGGAATGCAAATACCGATACCTTAATAATCAACGCGGGAAGTTCGGGAACAGGAATAACACTCGCTGATGATTCATTCAACTCCTGTACCGCACTTGAAACCGACGCATCGGGAAACCTTGTTTGCGGATCCGATGCGGAAGGAACAGGAGTCAACTACTGGCAGCTTGGAACACAAGGGTTAGCTCCATACAATACAACACTTGATTTTTACGTAGGCGGTACGGCAACTGCAGGAGCTACATTTGCCGTTGAAGCATTAACCGGTAACGTACAGATGGATGGAGACCTGACAATTACCGGAGGAAACATTACCAACGCCGTGACATTTGACACGGGTCTTTCCGTTGCCACATCTCAAACGATCACTATTGGGGGAGATTCTATCGACGAATTCGTCGGAACGGGACTGACTATTTCATCAGGAGACCTGCAGACAACATTGGGAGCTGCAATTGACACCTCGGAAATTACCGACGACACGATCACGGCATCTGATCTTAACGCCACCCTGACATTTGCCGACGGTGATCTTATCGATTTCTCTTCAATTATCCCTAATACCGCAACCGAAGGGTTAAAACTTACGCAAGGTACGGACTGTTCGGCTCAAACGGCAGAAGGTCTCATTTGTTGGGATACCGACGATACCAAACTTTATATCGGAAATGACGGAGGGGTGACGGAAATTGGTGCGGGTGGAGGAGGCGCGCTTGACACATTAACGGCTGCAACAACTGATGACACTGCGCTTCTTAATGCCGATTACACAATTGAATGGAATTGGGCTTTGACATCCGCAACCTCAAAAGGAATAACCTTGGGAGAATCGGCCGCATCAACAGGGGGATCGGGAGACCAGCATATATTAAGACTTGACACAGTGACAGGTTCAACCGCAGGACCATTAGAAATAGTATCCAATTCTGCAGATGGGGGAGACATTGAAATAAATCTTAATTCCGACGGCGACTTTGAAATTCAGGACAACGGTACGGCATTTGTGGTTTTTGATTCGGACGGTGTCTCAACATTCAGTGATGACGTAACATTTACATTAGTAGAAGCTGAGGACTTTGCTCTTAATTGGTCGGTCTCGGGAACTCAATCGGGACAGGGGGAGGTTTTGTCTGTTACAAATTCCTCTTCCTCTGGAAACCAATATGGACTATATCTTGATAATGTTGCATCAACCGGTACAACCGAAGCTCTATTGGTGATAGACAATTCGGATACCGACACTGCCGTTACTGCCGGAATTCAATTTGTAAATGCGGGTGGAGGAATGACGGCAGGAATCGATATGGCAAATCTTATTATTGCCAATATCGGTGCGGCAGGCACCGATTTTAATACATCGGGAGGACTGACGTTGGCGGATGGGCTGATTGTAACAACAGGCGGTGCGTCAATTACCGGTGCAATAACGAATGTAACTACAATGAGCACTTCGGGCGATTGGACATGGACAGCAACAACCCCGACAATAACAATTAACGATAATGAAATATTTACG
The DNA here is from genome assembly GCA_000993025.1 of Candidatus Woesebacteria bacterium GW2011_GWA1_38_8. GTDB lineage: Bacteria > Patescibacteriota > Microgenomatia > UBA8517 > UBA8517 > GWB1-38-13. The sequence continues at coordinate 7,209 of LBVJ01000057.1, read as the reverse complement.
ATTGCCGATGAGGCAACGGCCGACACTTTCACAATTAACACTTCAGGCTCGTTATTCTCATTTTCGGATGGTACAAATTCATTCACATTTGATGTCGACTCAGGTCCTTTATATGCTGGAACCGCAAGACCGACAAAGAAAGTCACTCTTTCTCCCGAATATCCGGGAGCAGTGCTAACAGGTGATGGAGCCGACAATGTCGGTACAATAACTTCCGACTTTTGTTCGAACGGTAATACCAATCCACCTGACATAAATATCGATGTGTGTCAAACATCGGGAGATCTTCACAATTATTACAGTTGGACAACAACAACTTCCGGAAATGATTATGATATTTGGGTTTCATATCAGATCCCAAGCGATTTTGACGGATTTTCCGCAAGCGACACGATAAAAGCTTATGGTTGGAATACTGACAACACAGTTAATGCGGTAACGGTGTCGACGGGTGATGAAACGGGATGCTCGGCAATAACTGCAGGAGACATTGTAACCTTCAGGATACAGCTTGATGCGGACGCAGGCGACTACGCAAGGGTAGGAGAAATCTCCTTCAGCTATTATGCAAAGTTTTAAGAATGAATAATGAATAATGAATTATGAATAGATTCCTTTAATGTCCCGTAAATTCCTATAATTTGTTCAAAATATATTACTTTTATGAGGAGAAAAATAATCAAAAAAATTGCCGTGCTTATCCTGACAGGGAATATTTTATTAGCCGGTTGGCCCGGGATTTTTGGTTTTGGATTGTCAAATATTCAGATTGCCGAAGCAGTGTATCGGAGCCGGTGGGTCAGGAGGAGCAGCTTCAAAAAACACATCAAATGTGGCAACTGGTGGAGGTGGTGGAGCATATTCGTTGATCAGTAATTTTTCCGTCGCTACTCCCGGAACTACACAAGTAACATATAGAATCGGAGCCGGCGGTGCGGCAACAAGTATATCCAATGGTACTGTTGCCGGTAACGTAGGAGAAGATACGTGGTTTAATAACACTGCATTTCCAGGTTCCGGTACTGATAATATTTACTGTGGAGCTAAAGGTGGACAAGCTGGAGCTGCCGGGGCATTAACACAAAACGGAGGAGCAGGAGGAGTTGATACATCAGGTTGGGGACAAACCAGAAGAAGCGGAGGAAGCGGCGGAACAGCATCTCACTCCAGCGTAGCAACAGGAGGAGGAGGGACTGCAGGAAATTCGTCAATGGGTGGAATCGGTGTTTCCAGTTCAACTACAAATTCCGCAACCAACGGTGGGCAGGCAAACGGAAGCGGAGCTTTAGGTGGTACAGGAGGAACTTCAGGAACAAATGGAGGAGATGGGACAGAATATACTACAGAAGGTTCAGGTGGAGGTGGCGGTGGTACACGACAAACAGTAAATTCTGTTGTTTACGGCGGTGATGGAGGGAAGAGGGGTGGTGGTGGAGCAGGCTCAGTAAATTACAGGACAGCAGGTACTCCGTCGGCAGAAAGCGGGGCAGGATATGACGGTATAATCATTATTACCTACACTCCGATCATAGATCCAACTATTACCCAAAACGATTGGAGGATGTATGTTGATAATTCCGCACTCGACCCAACAGATCCTTGGGGAAGTCCCGACCTTGGAGAAAATTCTCCTTTAACTTCAATTCCTTATGCAAACGACCCGATAGATCCGGGAGACAATATAAGGATCAGAATTACGATGGTTGTCGGAGACGCTGCTCTTTCTGCAAGTTTGGAGGGATTTATACTCCAGTATGGAGAAGGTTCAAGCTGTAGCGCGATTTCAAGCTGGACGGATGTTGATGCAATAAGCGGAAGTGGGATCTGGCGGTATTATGATAATGCAAGTATTACCGACGGAACCGCTTTGTCTTCAACCGACCCTCCGACGGCGGGAGATCTTAATATCGGAGTTTCCGATCGCGCAGGAAGGTATGTTGAATCGGACCCAACAACAACAAATCCGTATGCTGTGGCAGTAGGAGAAGATATGGAATGGGACTTTAATGTGCAGTATAACGGTAATGCCGAAGCGCACACTTATTGTTTTAAAATCAGACGTGATACTCCTGCCGATCTTGATGGGTATAATGCAAGCTCATATCCGCAAGTGGATACCCGCCCCGGAGCGGGAGATCTCTTGCGGCACGGAAATTTCTTTACGACGGGAATTGAGAGAGGAATTTTCTGGGCCGATTGAGGCAGAATTTTGAGTATTGTCCTTTAATATCCTTTAAATTCTTATATGTTTATGAATATTGTAAAATCCTGGTTAATTCCGATTATAGTTTCAATAAGTCTCTTTTTAGGACTTCGTCCCGTTTTTGCACAAATTGTGACGCCAGAAAGTGAGTCAAACGATACACTTTTGGTTGGTTCGGAAGTTGAAAAAAACGCAGTGATGCAGGTTTATTATGTAAGTAACGGAGAAAAGCATTTCATTACGGGTTCGGCTTACGCTAACGAATCACCCGACTTTGCGGGGGATTATATTACCTGGATGGGGCAGGCGGTGAATGGGAATTGGCAAGTTTTTTTATACGATCTTTCATCCGGAACAACAACCCAAATCACATCTTCAGGCAATAATCAAAATCCGAAAGTATCCGATAGGGGGGAAGTGGTTTGGGAAGGCTGGTTTTTCGACAGTTGGCAGATATTTAATTTCGATGGGATGAAAATTACTCAACTCACAAGCGGTGACACTTCCGTAAATCCCGGAATTGAAGGGGATTATATAATTTACGCCCGTAAGGATATAACGGGTACCTGGAGATCGGCCGTTTATTCTGTGAGTAAAAATAGGGCTGTTGATGTTACAACCGGTATTGCATCAAAATACCCGAAAGTAAGAAATGGAAAGATAATTTTAGGCGGTCAGGGCAGCGAAAAAGAATTTGGCTTGAATGCCGATGACTTATTTATCTTGGATTTGATACCTTTAACAACAACAGAATCGGCAGGTACAAAGGAGGATCAAGCAACGGAATCCGCAGAGGTGGATAATGAAATACCTGAAACAGTGACGGAAGACGACATTTTTGAAGAACTAAATGCAACGGAATTGAGGAGCGGAGAATGAATAATGAATAATGCGTTATGGGTTATAGTCAAACAACTCGAGTCTGTAGGTACTAATGAGAGTTTTTGAATATATAATCTCTTACGAAGAGCTGCAAACTCGAGTAAGAGGAGTATATAATAATATTCAAAATCTTATTTCCATAATTCTTAATTCATACTTCATAATTCAAGTTTCTCTATCCAATATTCATATTCCAATATGAGGTTGGTTTGCATCGTCAGAAGTTTAACGGCTTTTTCGGATTTTAAAATGGTAAGTCCTTCATCATAAGATTTCGTGGTATAGACCTTATCAAGAATCTCATTTTGCTCTTCATAAACCCTTTTTAGGTCGGAAAGAAGATAGGGGAGACGATTGTATAATTCTTTGTTCACATTAGGAATAACTTTATAATTTTCAATGTCGGATAATCCTTTCTCCCGCGTAGTTTTAAGGGTGTTTACGGCACTTACCTTTTCGGCATTGAAGTTTGCGGAGTTCGATATTAGGCTTGAGGAAAAAATAATAGTAGGTGGAAAAAATGGCAAGCGATATAAAAAGCGTTTTTAAAAAAAACACTAAAACCCGTTTGACCATTAATACATTATATATGAAAGAAAAGGTGCTAGAAACTGGGCGTTAGGCAATAGAAATTAATAATCAATAATCAATAATTTGAAACACAGTGTCTTAAGTCTCTCTCCATTTACGTGCTGTCAACTATCTACTAACTACTAATTACCAATATGCTTCTTGCTTCTTACTTATTGTTATGTTAATACTCCAATTAATGGCAGACGAAGAAAAGGATTTCGTAAACGAGGAAAAGGAAGAAGAAAGTGAAGAAAAAATGGAAGAAGTTGAAACGGGTAAGACCGAAAAGGGGAGCAGTAATAATTTTACCGGCATTGTCTCCGTTATTTTTAAGATTTTAGTGTTTCCTTTTAAGCTTCTATTCAAATTTTTTACAAAATACCCCAAGGTTTTTTTGGTTGTCATTCTTATTTTGGCAGCGATCGGAGGGACGATTTACATTGCGAGAACAAAGCCTGAGCTTTTGGGAATTTCTACGGAACAGGATGTTATGGAATCGCAAAAGGATGTAGATATATTACTTTCTGAAGTTGGAAAGTTGATAAGACTTCCACAAGACGAAAATCCTACCGTGGCTACGGTAACGGATGCGGATACATTAAAGAGCCAGCCCTTTTTTGCCGAGGCGCAAAATGGCGATAAAGTATTAATTTATGCAAACTCAAAAAAGATATATTTATACAGACCTTCCGAAAAGAAGATAATTGAGGCAAGTATTATAAATATTTCGCCAAAAACAGATACGGAGGATATTACAGGAAGTCCGGTTGATCTGACGCAAACTCCGCAGGTTACGACAGTTGCGGTTACTCCTACAAGATCTCCATAAGATACAACTGATATTTCATTTTGTTGTATTATCCGATATTTCAAGTGCTTTCGTGCCTGTTTTTACAAGTATTTACAAAAATATAATACTTATCAACGAATAATTACTAATGCTACCAATACCTACGAATTAAAGAAGATACAAGTTTCTTACATTGTCATTCCCGCGCATGCGGGAATCTATACGAATATTTTGTATAGATTCCGTATCCCTCCATTTCGGCGGGCTGGTAAATACGGAGTGACAATGGATAAATTCTGCACTTCGTCTGTTTTTGAAATTTGAAATTTGGAATTTGTTATTTGTTTAGGATTTAGTGTTTCGTACTTAGAATTTGTTTCAGTATTCTGAATCACCTTGTAAATTTATACCTAATAATCTAAAGTTAGTATATCTGTCCATGGAAACTGAATTGACATATGTTTTGATTGCTCTTATCTCCGCTCTCGGTCTTCTTCTTGTTGTCTTTGTCTTTCTTCACTTAAGGAATTTAAGTAACTTAAGATCCTTAGCAAAAGAGTTGGAAGCTCTCAAGAAAGAAAAATCAGATCTTGAAAAAGGTGCCTTGACTTCGGTCAATGTTCAAGCGAAGGATATTATTGATGCGGCAAATAAGAAGGCATCGGAGATAATAATGAGTATTCAGGGAATAAGTGAACAGGAGAAAAATATACTTACCGCATCGTTTCAGCAAATGCTATCGGCCAATCTTAAAGATTATCAGATCGTGGCGGGAAAGTTCTCACAAACGTACGAAACATTTATCGGAAATATAGGTAAAGATGTAAAAGCACGGCTTGATATGGGGCTGACTAAGGTTGTTTCGGATGCGGAAAACGAGATGAAAAACGCATCAAAGACAGTGAACAACTCCCTGCAGAACTTATACAAAGGCTATGAAGCCGAAGTGTCGGAATATAAGAAGGGAATACTGTCTCAAATAGACAAACTTGGGGTAGATATCATTAAGCAGGTCAGTCTCAAAGTTCTTGGAAAATCATTAAGCAAAAAAGAACAGGAAGACCTTGTTATTAAATCGCTTGAAGAAGCAAAGAAGCTGGGATTTTTTGAATGAAACCAACAGATGTAAAACTAATCAACGAATTTTGAACTAATGCTACTAATACCTACCAATTTGTTATTTTCTGATTAGTAGATATTCGATGCATTAGTACTTAATCGGTATCGTTTGCATTATATTGTATGGTGTCGCAACTGTTAACCAAACTCCGTACCAAAGATGACCTCGATATTTTGCGGGGAGAGCTGTATTTGTTAGAAAATTCACTGTATCAGACTACAAATAAGTATGACAATACTATTCGTAATGATATAAGAAATTGGGTGTCGGATATCCTACTGCAAGAATCAAAAGATATAGATATATCGAAATACATTAAAGACCTGAAAAATGATCTTCAAGAAATTCCTGTGTTAACCGCAAGTATGAATTTTGAACCCAGTTCATCGTTTGTCGAAACGGTATCAACATGGATTAAGGGAAATGTTGACGAAAGGATCGTTATCGATATTTTGTTAAACACGTCAACACTTGGGGGTGTACAACTTTCATACCGGGGAAAATATCTTGACTTGTCTTTGAGGAAAAGGATTTCGGCTGAACTCGAAAATGTGACGTTAACCGGGATTAATAAACCAGGAATTAATGTTGGAACTTAATTTGAAATTGGGTCAATATCGAACAATTTCTCTTATCTACGACACAGAATAATTAGAAATTTATTAAGGTATGGATACTTTTGAACAATTTCTGAACACGACGGGTGAGATAGGTTTTGTTAAGCGTATCTCAAGCTCGATCATCTTTTGCGACGGACTTCCGGGAGCCAAGCTTTCCGAAGTGGTCGTGTTTGAAAATGGAGAAGTGGGTCAAGTATTTTCAACCGACAGGAATTTAGTCGAAATAATTGTGCTTTCCAAAGGTTATATCAAAGTAGGCACAAAAGTTGCCAGAACAGGGCAGACTTTGAAAATCAATATTGGGAGTCACCTCTTTGGCAGTGTGATGTCGCCCAAGGATATGATAACTTTTGAGAAGACCAATGAAATCGAAAATAGAATAATAGAATCCGAACCCCCGGGGATCGACCGTAGAAAGAACATCAATAGATCATTTGAAACGGGTGTAGCGATCGTTGATCTTATGCTCCCTCTCGGTATGGGCCAGCGGGAGCTTGTGATCGGGGACAGGAAGACCAACAAAACTCAATTTATTCTACAAAGTATCTTAACCCAGGCTCAGAAAGGTACGGTGTGTGTTTATGCCGCGATAGCAAAAAAAAGAACAGATGTGATCCTTTTTAATAAATTTGTAAAGGATAAGAACATTGCTGACAAGATCATTACAATTGCCTCCTATCCTGATGACCCCTCCGGACTAATATATCTAACACCGTATGTTGCCATGACGATAGCTGAATATTTCAGGGACAAGGGGCAAGATGTTTACGTGACGTTTGATGACCTGACGGCACATGCCAAATATTACCGTGAGATATCGCTTCTGGCAGGCAGATTTCCCGGTAGGAATTCATATCCGGGAGATATATTTTACCTTCATTCAAGGCTTCTTGAGCGGGCAGGCAACTTTATAATTCAGGGAGCAAAAGGAATGACGGGGGAAGCATCTATAACATGTATGCCTATAGCAGAAATGGTGATGGGAGATTTTTCCGGTTATATTCAAACAAATTTAATGGCC
>LBVJ01000056.1 GCA_000993025.1 Candidatus Woesebacteria bacterium GW2011_GWA1_38_8 | reverse complement strand
TCCGACGTTGACGGCGTAATTTGTACCAGTGCTTAGTGTGTTACCTGTGTCTATCAAAAGATCGTCGTTGATATCCAACGCGTCGGAGAGTGTCCATGTTAAAGTTGTTCCGCCGTTATCGATCGAAAGATCGTTGAAAGAATCTCCTGCCGAAGTTATTGTCGGGGTTCCCGATGTCGCGTCGAGTGTAACCGTTCCCGAATTGGCAGTAAAAGTTCCTGTCGCGCTGTTAACAAAACTACCTGCAATTGTAAATGAGGCAGTCGAGCTTGCCTTGAAGGTTGAATTGGCCGTATTTGTGAATGTGCCTCCAATGTCTATCGCGACATCGTTCGTTTCCGCGTCAACAGAGACGGTATTGGTGCCGTTTCCGATGGTCAGGTTGTAGGCGGTCAAAGTTCCGGAGCCCGTCATTATTTGTTCCCATTGCAAGGGTTTCGGTCGCATAAATGTTTAGGTCATTATTGATAATCAGGGTTGATGCGACCGTCGTTGTTTGGGAGTTGTCGCCGTCGCCGATTATTAAATTATAAAGGGATGTCGTTCCTCCTCCTCCTAAATTTCCCGTACCGTTAATTGTGACGGTCGGCGTTCCCGAATACGAATAGGCGCTTGTACCTGTTGAGCTCATATCTCCTCCGCTGACGGTTATAGATGAGCTGATGGTTGTTGTAAAAGTGTCGGAAACCGTCAGGTCGGTGAAGGTTATTGACCCTCCACCTCCGATCGTTCCCGTTGCCCCCATCGTTACGGTTCCCCCCGATGAAGAAAGGGTACCTGTTGCCGTGATGTCTCCACCGGAAACGGTTGTGTTTGTGTCGATATGAAGATTTGCGCTTGTGTCAATGGTGATATCGCCCGCGATGGTGTTTGTTGCGGTATCAAGATACATTACGGATGAATCGTCAAGATGAAGGTTGCCTGCAGTTTGCGTCGTGACAGTTCCTCCCGGATCGAAAGTGTCGCCTGTATAAATATGCAGTTCTTTGCCTGATGCAATTGTTATCCCTCCCGTTGTTACCGTCGGGATAAGGTCGTCGGCATCGGCGGAATCGACATCAACGATGTCCTGCAGAACTATTGATGTGGCGGATTTATCCGAGCGGGCGATGAAGCGGTCTTCGTAAAGGTCGAGGGAAATGTCTGCCCCGTCTGATACGGTTACAGCCGAGCCTTCATAATCCCCGCCGTCGTTGACGAAAACAAGGATCGCATTTCCCGAAGTGGGAGTGGCAAAAGTTTGGGTGTAAAAGCCGTTTGCGTCAATGGCGGGGGTGTAGGTGGAACCTCCTTCAACGGTAATGTTCATTAAGGTACCCGATTCGGTCGTGTCGGCCGTTGATTCGTCGGCTAGTCTTATATATCCGGAAATGGTGATGATATTATCGCGCTTGGCAAAAACAGTGTCGCGGTAGACAGGAAGATGAGACGGTGTGTCAAAAGAAACGGTGTCGGTGTGGGTGTGGCTTAAGGGAGAACCGCCGTTACTCGGAGCGGTGTCGTAGCTTTGCGATGTGCTTGTTGCCGGGCAGGATAATGCCAGATTGGTGTGGGTATGTGTGCTTGTATTGGCATTGGCCCCGTACGCGGACGAGTTACCGCGGATGAAATATCCGTCCCACGCCGAAACCCTTGTCCAGTTTGTCGGGGCGGTGTCGTCGAACATTGCGATGAGCCCTGAGGGAAGGGTTGTCCCCGAAGCGTTATTGACATATGCAAAGACGACTTCGTAATAAGGAGGTTTGTTATCCGTCGAACTGTTTGTACCGCTGCATGAGTGGGTATGTGTCAGTGTAGGACCGAGTTCGGCATCGCCGCCTTGAAGGGAGTATGAACCTGCGTTTCCAAGAAGAGACCCCGATACCGTATGGGTGTGGGTGTCGCTTCCCGCATTTGCTGTTGCGGCACCGCCTTTTAGGAATTTCGAATCGATGGCGGAATATGCCGTCCAGTCGGAATTGGGAAGTGTAGCCGAATCAAATATTGCGATGACATTTTGCGGGATGGTTGACGGAAGGCCTGTTGACTTGATGAAATTCAGAGTCCTGTAAGCGGGGTCATTGTCCTTGCTTTCCACCGTTCCTGCGGAATAAGTGTGTGTGTGACCGGTTGCTGCAGTAGTTTCTCCAGATCCGGCATCAAAGTTAGAACCATCTCCGGCGACAGTTTGACTTACATGTGTTTGAGTGTGGGTATGCTGGGCGGTTCCTGCGGTTGATGAACCATAAGCAGATGCGCCTCTCGGGTAGATGTTTTCGTATGCGCCTCCCGAACAGGAGATACATGTCCAGCCTGCAGGTATGGTACCGTTTCCGGTATCCCAAAGAAGGATCATCGTTGTTGCAACGTCGATGGCCAATGACCAAGAGCGAATGTCTTGATATACGATTTCAGATTTATGATTTATGAGTTTAAGCGGTCCGACGGTGTAAAATTCGGGGCTGATATTAGGGGTTTGGTATTTGTAGTGAAGATGATAAATTTGTCCTTTCTTCCAGTCGCCCTGCCACTCGAGTATTTTTTTATCGTCTTTTTCGGTGATCTTTAGGGGAACGATTACGCCGTCGTCTTCAAAATCACTGTGGCCGAAATATTCATCAAGCTCATATAGGGAAAGACCGGATATCTTAAAACTTGCAGGAACTGTTTCTGTAACTGTGCCTTTGAAATCTTCGGTTGCCGTAACATCAAACATCATCGGGTATGCGCTTTCGGGGAATATCCTTGTTGCGGAGATTCTTTCAATGTCGAAAAATGATTGTCTGTTGTCATTCCCGCTCTCACTGCTGTCATTCCCGCGAAAGCGGGAATCTATAGAAATATTTTGTATAGATTCCGGATTAAATCCGGAATGACCGTTAATAGATTCCCGATTGGTGACAGGTGACAGGGGACCTTCTTCCTGTGTGCTTGCAACTTCGAACGAATCGGTGATGGTATAAACCCCGTTTTTTGTTTCTGCAGTTAACTGCATTTCGTAAACGCCGGACTTGACCCCACTGAGCGTGGCTGAGTAATCGGGGATGAGAGTGTATTCTTTTTTCGTGCACCACTCGCTGACTTGTATGTTTCCGTCTTCCGTTGAAAGGGTATAAGCTTGCCCTTCCGAAGCTTGAATTTTTATGCGAAGGAGGGCATCACAAACCATATTTCCATCATCATCAAGAACGGCAATTACCAGTTTTACCGTTTCGCCTTCTTTGTAAACAGACTTATTGGTGTTTATTGCGAGTACTCCCCAAGTAAAATCCTGTTCAATAAAACGATTGGGGTTGTCGGGGTCAAAGATTCTTAAAATATATTTTCCGGGAACGAGTTTTTCGGGGTTAAGAGTTATCTCCGGCAGATCGTTGTAATCAAGGTCGAATGAATCGATAATTTTGCCTTTGCCGTTAAAAACTTTTGCGTTTAAGGTGGTGTCTGTACTGCCGAAAACCGTTACCGCTTTGTCGATGAAAGAAGACACCCTGCCAAGAGTTGAATTGTCCTTGTTAATTTTGAGGGGTATCTTTACATCCTCCGTCACCTTAAAGGTCAGATCGTAGTTATTTGGCGAAATTGTTTTTCCCGAAATTTGGAGAGCTGAAAGCCTTTCAGGCTCTTCTTGTGTGGGTAAAAAGGAATTGAAAAGCGGGAGAAAGGCGGGGAGAAGGAGAAGGAAAATTGTTGCGATAAGCAACTTAAGTTTTTTAAGAAACTTGGAATTCGCTTTTGACTTTCTGTATTCTGTCTTGGGCAGTTTCATATTTTTTACGATTTTGTAATTTTCCCACATTCAATTTTGCCTTGGGAAGTGGATGAAAGTTGTTCAATGTGTACCGGCATATTCCGATCCAAGACTGATTTGCATCCGAACGCAATATTTGCCTGTAGTATTTGAGTTCTTTTTAAGAAATTTGTTTTTATCATTTTTAGATTCATCCGTATTATTGGTTTAAAGCAACGGTTTTTTTATGTTCGGATCTTAAATTTCTTAAGTTACTTAAAATTTCACCCGCGTCTCTGCATTTTGTTCTGTTTCCACTTGTTCTGCCGGTGATCCATATCTTCAAGCCTTTACATCTTCCGCCATTTTGTCAAATTACCTATTTTCCGATTGCCGTATCCTGAGCAAAAACCTCTGTCACTATTGTTAAACCCAAGTTGAAACGGACGAAAGGTTATTCCGGTTGTGACCGACCGAACGGCGTTAGCGTAGTTTATCTTTTGTACTATTTCGTTGCCTTTTGATACTGCCATTTGGAATTTTATCCCGTCTAGTATTGCCCGCTCCATGGGAGAGAGGGTTTTCCTGTCAAGCCGAAAAACTTCCTTCGGAAGCTCTTCGAATTTTGCAGTTGCAAAATCAAATTTTCGGATATAATTTTTATAGGACATATTTGTTGTTTAAATTAAAAAAGTTAAAAATTAAAAGTCAAAACTGAAACTAACAAGTAAAAAGTTTGCGAAATATTCAAAGTTTACCTTTTAATTTCAAAATTCCCGACGCTGACATGTTGTTAGAATCTTGCATAGTAATTCAATTTGATGTCGCCGACCTTTGCGTGATAACCGCTATTGGAACCCATCCTGATATAAATTATTGCTGTTTCTGCGGCTGCATCCCAATCCTGAGCACTTCCTGCGTCAAGGACCGAGTCGTCAAATACGATTTGCGTTCCCCAAGTATTGGCTGTTCCTGCGACATTGTCCGTATCGCTTGAAATTTGGGTAGCATTCGTTTCGTTATAAATGTATGCACTGACGGTGTTGTCTGCAGCATTTGTAGTTTCTGTAAGGTATTCGATCGTTATTGCATTGTCGGTTGTCCAGCCCGAGAAGTCCTGAGGAAGGGCAACTCTGACAGCTACAGTGTAGTAATGCATGGTACTTTGAGTCCTTAACCACTGGTAGTATGTCCGGAAGTTAGCACTGCTTGTTATTGCAGTTTCCGCATCCGACGTCATGGTACCCGTAACGTTGGTGTCCGTTCCTGCTCCATAGAAAGTTGTCAATACTGCCCCTCCGAATTCAGGAGAAAGTGCCAGCTGTTTAGACGGTCTTGCCGTACCTGCATAGGTTGGGCCGTTGACGGTGTCGAATTGGAAGTAATTTCCTGAACCTGCCGTGGCGCTGTCGGAAATTGTCAGTTCTCCTGCAGCCGAGCGGTAGACATAAACGGGTGTTGCCGAACCGAATGTTACTCCGCTTGCTCCGTCTCCATCGGTCGAGGAAAGAAGGATCGCATTAGTATTTGCGTCAGCGATCGTCAGTCCCTGGTCCCAGCCGGTACCGATATTTAATGCGGTTTCGTCACCAGTACTTCCTGTGATGGCATCGATAGTGATTCCGTATAAGGTTCCTGTGGCTACTCCTGCCGTTGTTACCTGAAGACCTGCTGCTGTTTCTCCGGCTGTTCCCGAACCGGTTACATTGGCGTGTATTGCGGCATTTGTTCCTGAACTTTCTCCTTGTATCATTGTTACCGAAAGTGAGTCAACCCCGTCGGTCACGGTTGCGTTTCCTGTGTTGTCGATGACTGCCATGTCAACCGCCGGTGCTGCCGATTCGGTGATCTGGAAATTTGTGTCGCCGTCAACGGTGAAGACTGTATCTCCCGTTCCGGCGGGGGAGAAAGTGAGATTGTTGTTCGTTCCGGCCGTGACGACTCCCGTTAAGGCATTGACCGCGAATGTCGCACTTGCAGTTGCGTTTGAGCCGACTAACAAGTCCAATGTTGTGTTGTATGGAGCAAGTGCGG
>LBVJ01000055.1 GCA_000993025.1 Candidatus Woesebacteria bacterium GW2011_GWA1_38_8 | reverse complement strand
TGATGCGGTTACGGAGCCACCTCACTCCACGAAGATGTACGAAGACGAAGAAATGGAGGGAAAGCCAAAACCTGTTCGGGTCCGTATTCAAAGTATTCTCCCGGATACCGGTTGTTTGTGAATCCCAAAGGACCTGTCCCCAGATTTCTGACAAGGTCGAATTGATTTGCAACAACGGAACCGCGGACATGAAGCTGTTGATCATACCCTGTGGTTACGTGTCCCGATGAAAATGTTCCGTCGGTATAAAGGATTCCTTCGATCTCGGGGTCACCATCAGGGGTCCCGCCGACCGTCGGGGAAACAGTAATGTTTCCTTCAGAGATAAGCAGGAATGAAGACCTGCCCGAGGTATTAGATCTAATTGTCCCGTTGATTGTTACAGAAGAGTTCTCAATAAAAACAACGATCCTGACGCCGTTAAAAATATTTAAGTTTCCGTTCAGTGTCAAATTAGATCCATAAACGTCTCCGTCATAATAATACGTTTTGTAGCCCCGCCAGACATTCCCCGTACCTGCACCCAGGTTTCCCATAGAGGTTAACCTTGTTGCGTCAAGGCTGTTGACATCAATTATGTTGATATGCCCCGCTTCCTTTACATCACTTGGAAGTTTTTTGTTGTAGAAAAGATCAAAACTGGCTTCAGGGCGGGTGCTTACATTTGCATTCACTACTGCTCCTGAGGAAGAAACTGTTCCCGATGGGGTGAAACTTGGAGCTGTCGTGCTTGAATATATCAAAAGTCCGACAGGATCTGTGATGAAATACGGACTAACGGCATCTACCGGGATCGGCGAAGATACACTTCCATCGGTGATCACACTTCCCCAAGCCACCTGCCACCAAGGATTGATATCTGTCACAGCAATAGTTGCCGTTAAAGGATATGGCGTACACTGAACAGTTGCCGCTCCGTCAACTATCGAAGCGCTGATTCCATAAGTTCCTGTTCCCGGGAGATTGCCTGAAATATCAACTGAACAAAGCGATTCCCCGGAAACAACAGCAGAGCAGATGTTCGGATTCAAGTCTGCCAAAGTTGAATCAGAGATAGACCAAGTCGCATTTGGGGTATATGTCGATCCTACAAGGTGAACGGCTGCGTCGGCGTAGGTGTACGTGTCGGTGTCGGTGTTCTGGTTGCAGTCGGTGTTGGTGTTCTTGTTGGTGTAGGTGTTGGTGTTCTAGTTGGTGTAGGTGTTGGTGTATTTGTCAGTAATGGGTCAACATTTGCGGCAACTTGTCCTGTACAAAACGCCCCGTTGGAAAGATTTGCACGCGCTCTTAAAGTTGTGTTTCCGGAAGCCTGACCCCGTGCATCGGCAATGTAAGGCGATCCCGAATCGGCATATGATGACAAATTACACAATGCTGCACCTGATTGGCAAACCGAAATAATACCCACATTGTCTGTAGTAAAGGTTACATTACTTACTGTGACACCTGTACAGCTCCCGCTAAGAACCGGAACTGAAGATTGCCATGTCTGGGTTTCCCCAACATAAAAAGGGTCATACCAAGTCGAAGGCAATATATTTAGTGTTGAACAAGTGCACGGAATAGGAGTTTGTGTAGGAGTTGGTGTCGGTGTATTTGTTGGAACATTGACAGAGACACAATTTGAACAAGTGCAGGTGTTTGAAACTCCCCCACGGGTAACCCTCAAACCCGGAGTATATGAACCGGATGACGGATAGTCGCACCCATTTACCCAGGTCAAAGGATTTGTTAATGTCGCCGCTGGTGAATAATCATAACCCGATCCGTTGACGCAATCGAATTGATAACTGATGTTTCCTGTCGCAGTTCCTCCAACACTTCCGGTTAGGTCAACGTCATTTAAGGGAGCTACCCCAGATGAAGGATTTGAGGCAGATACCGTACAGTTCACATAAGGTGTTGGGGTAGGCGTCGCAACGGCAGGATCAACATTAATATTATGCGTATCCGAACACTGAAATCCGTTAGACAGAGTTGCCCTTGCAGTTATAGCAACATCTCCGGCTGTCCAGGCGGTCGCGTGTGCAAGATAAGGACTGGTTGTATCTTGTGAAGTACTAAGTGAACCCGCAGGACAGGATGAAACTGAATAGTCACACACCGACGCAACTGTAGCACTCGGAATTGAATAAACAACATTAGAAACAGAACAGTTGGTAGGTAAATCTGCAGGAAATGCCTGCCAAGTCTCTGTTTGACCGGGATAAAATGGATTAGGATAATTAGTTTCGGGGCTCAAATTCAGCGTACAATAACAACAATTCACTGTCACAGATTGTATGGCCGACCAAACACCGTTTACGGTTGTCCTTCCTCGAACCTGATACCGATATGTAGTACCATGAGTCAACGGCGTATGCGTATATGACAAATTCGTTCCATCATATAACTCTATTCCTGTACTTGGGGTACACGTCGAACCGGTACAATAGTACAACTCATACGCAGTCATCCCACGAAGAGCTCCCCAACTTAGTACATTACTTGCTACGCCTGATGTACACTGCGCTGATGCTGTTAAACTTGGAGTGCAGTTTGGCATATAGGAAATGATATTCGACCAAGCGCTCCACGAACCTGTTCCTATTCGTGCACGGACTTGATATCTGTATGTCACCAGATTTGATAAAGGTCTATGTAAATAAGTTACAACATCCGTCCCGTTAACAAGAATACTGGCGGAAGTTGAGGGAGTACAAGTTGTACCCGTACAATACCTTAATTCAAAAGAATTTGTTCCGGTCGGACGGGTCCAATTTAATTGATTACTTCCGGACAAACTGCTGTCAATGTAACAAGCTTGCGGTGCATTAGATAAGGTTGGTGCAGCCGGTGGACAGGCAAAAGAAGAATAACTTGTGGCAGAATAATTACCAGTGTATGATGTTCCGTTATAACCGCGGACCCGGTACCCATAAGTTGTTCCGCAAGTAAGACCTGTGTTGTTATAGGGCGAGGTTTGCGTGCCTAAGTCGGTAAAAATAGTACATCCAACACCCGAACACCTATAAAGGTGGTAGCTTGATGCGCATGTTGCTGTACCCCAAGCCACACTAATTGAAGATGTAGAAGCGTTCGGAGTAAGTGTTGGGGCTGAAGGTGTTCCAATTGCTTGAACATTAACAGTTAAGAGATCGTTTGTTCCGCAATCGTAAAAGTATGTTGATGTACCGTCAATTGGGGTACAATTCAACTCATCACCCGTACTCGTCACCGGAGAAAACTCATTGCACCACGGATTCGCCGAACACCACTTGTAAGGATGACCTGCCACCGTACTATCATAACCGTTCGCCATAATATAGTAATTTCCTGCTGTTGACCAAGTGTGTGCTACATCCGTATATAAACTCCGTGAACTTGTCGGTGCAAACGCTGCAGTAGCACCGATTTCGGTAAGATTGGCATCACCTGTTGGAGAAACCCAAATCTCCATATCGGTTAGATTAGAGTCCAAATCGTTACAGGTTGCATAGTAGTCGTGATCATCGTCCACAGTACTATCTCCAATACAAGCAGAAGTCGGTCCTGTTACACTGCAGGTTGGAGTGTGACGGACTTTTACACCAAACTTCACTGAATCGTGATATCCACGAGATACCCCACAATATACCAGATTTACCCCCACCGAAGTGCAATCGGCGCCTCCACTGCTCGCATACACTTCATATCCATATGGTACTGCCACATGTATGTATCCAGCCCATTCTCCCGGATCCACTATCCAAGAAGCTTGCGATGAACTTTGACAACCGCTGTGATGAGCAATATTATGCCCGGTGTTTGAAAGAACACTAACTCCTTCTATCAGTCTTCTATTTGTGTTCGTGCAGGTCGGACCACCCGATCTGTAAACCAACTGATCCAAACCGCTCGTATCGATCGCGTTATTGCCATTGGTGTCAAAATAAACTAACACCGGAATATTTGCGTCATCTGTTATACTTCCTGGGGGTACATCTCCAGGGTCAGGAATGACACCCCAAGAACAATTTGGCTGATCATTAGGGCACTCTCCACCGTTAGCGCAATCTTCCTGACCTGATGCGTTACATTGAGACTCAGTGCCGACACTGGAGCAACTCAATGGAGTATAAAGACTTGTATTGCAATCGGTGCTACAAGAACAATGCCCATATATGCCACAAGTTTCTCCTGAATAACTGCAAGAACTTGAAGTGCCGTCGTCACAATGACAACTGGTGGTCCACACTCCGCATTGTATCGTTCCATAACATTGCGCATTTGCGTCTTTTACTATACCCGCACTAATACCTTCAAATATACTTGCAAGCCAGGGAAGAAATTTTGTACTGTGGACCGATTCATAAAAATTACCCGCCTGTTCGTAACAGCCGTCCCGTCCAAGTTTCTGATTGTCAAAAGCACCGCAGATATAAGCAAGGATGTCTCTGTCTATCCACCCCTTTGACGAGAATATCCGGTCTATCTTTTCAGGATTATAGTAAGGCTTAATTTCCAGACTCTTGCCGTTAAGAGAAATCCCGACATTCTGGACAACTTCATTGCTAAGTCCTTCGGTCAACACCATTCTGCTTTGCGGTTGATCGGTATAAACAATATCAAGAGTCTCTAATTTCTTAGAATAACCAAATTTATAAATATAAAGGTAGGTCAATAGCTTTGATGGCTTAAAGCTTTTACCGGAATACTCGCTTCCAATATTTATCCTAACAACCGAAAGAGATATAAGCAGATATAAAAACACAAGCGTCTCCATTAACCCAAATACCGCCAACCAAAACTTAAACTTCATTACTTAATACTAGTATAAAATGCTATACATGATAAAACAGGTACTCTCACTCAAGGAAAAATGCAGGTGGTTGACCACGTAGGCGATACCCTCAACATGGCTCAACAGGTATTGCTGGCCAACGACTTGGATGACCCCATCGTCATCACCGCCCATGAATGGGGGCAGAATATCGTTCCGGAAAAAAGTGACATTGAGAACTTCATTCAACAACATCCCAGACTTGATAGCATTCCTTTTTCGCCCAAGGAAAGATTTTTTATCAGCCATTATTATTAAAGGCTTATTGAATTGGTCTCTAAGAATTATCGAGTCCACCAATTCTCCGGAGTATTTCTCCGTCATCGGATCATATGTATTCAAATACTTCGTTGTAAAAAGATCGTCGGTAACCAAAAATCTGCCTCTTCCATCAACACCCACATAAAATGACCACAAGTCTTTGTTGTAAACAACCGGTTGTTTTTGTTCTGATAGCGTAAGTGCAAAACCTTCTCTGGGATCGACCTGCATCAGTTTGGGAAGTTCCTCGTTATTGCCTGTTATTTCATCGAATGCCGCAATTTCGACCTGTCCCTTTCCCTGCTTTACCAATTCAACATATTCTTCATACGTCACATTGTTCCCCATCAGATTGGTGTAGCGAAGAAAACAGGCGTGCATAAAAATATCACCAAGAATGTCGACGATATCAGGCGCGATATGAACCTCCTTAATCTGCTGTTCGGAACGCTTGGTCACCCAATGTTCAAGCCCTAATCCAATCGGAATCTCCATCCCTTCCACATTTGCTACATAGTTTTCCTTAAAACCAAGTGTGATTGTTTTTGTGAATTCAAAAGAAGCGCTCGTCCACTCTCCGGTTTTTGGGTCGACATATTCGAGGATCTTTCCGCTGTCTTTATCAATCTTGACCAGTGTGTCTCCCCGAAGTTCTACGCCTTCAGGGGTCGGCGTGAGAGAAGGAGTTTCATCGGACGTTGACTTAATCCATTGTTTTGCCGTTTCATCATAAATTGCCGTCACTTTGCCCATTGAGACTGAAACAGCATCGGGACTGCATCCATTCACAGCTACCACTTCCTGTGATCCTCCTGCTCCGGATGCGGGAAGAGGTGATATTTCTTTTTGTCCGTCATTGTCATTATCTGTAAAGTCGAATATGTTTCCCTGAATAATGTTTGACCCCTCTCTCTGTACAACTTTCGAGTCCGGTCCGAATATTTCCACCGTCGACGACTGCTTTCCAACAAGGACATTTACTGATAATTGATCTTTTTCTACTGCCTTATCTGCAGATTGTTCTCCTACCTCAAAAGGCAGAGTCATGCCCAACTGATCTTTGATCGCATTTTTCATTTCGTTCACCTGGACAAATTCGGGAACTAAAACTTCGGATGGCGGATTTTCAGAATTGGCAATTTCTACAACCGCGCCTGCAACTCTTGCAATCAAATCCCCCCTTGCTGTATCGGGATCAGGAAAGGGAATAGTGTTAAAACCCCGATCGGTTATTACGACCGTCATCTGAGACTGTATTAATCCTTCGGTACTTGAAAGAGAAGCCATCTTCCCACCAATATCGATTCCGCAAAACAATGGTTCAGGAGTATCTGTCAGGATAAGATTATGGGTACTGTCCTGCGTAAGACTTGGTGTAATAATTGGATAATTGTCAGGAGTGAAGGAAGGGTTCGGAGAATGAGTATCCTCCGAAGGTGTGTCTTGAGTGTTCTCAACTGGAGACATCGTACAGGCAACTGCAAATCCTGCCGTACCTGCAACAGCCAAAATCCTTGTTCCAATTCGTAATGTTTTTTTGACCGCTCCTTTTAGTCTGTCGTTTTTTAAATTATGCGTGACCCTTTCGGACCATTCATCCGCTTTCCCGATCGTTCCCGAAACATACGCTGATATCGGGGAGAATCTTGTTAAATTATTTTCCCTGTCAATTTTATTGTCAGGCGGAGCATAAGCTCTCAGGTGATCTAAATAACCCATATAATTAAAAAACCCTCTTAAGGAGGGCTAATGGTTTATCTCACTATTGTAATTAGTAAAATCGATAAAAGACAATCAAAGACAAAACTACAAAAGCAGGTCATTTGAAGTATAAAATATCCCATAAGATGCAAAAAATCAAGTGTGAATATTTATTTCCTATTACAATGTAAGTATTTCACATATTCCGTCAATCTAATATATCCCGATTTCAAACTGATGCGGTTACGGAGCCACCTCACTCCACGAAGATGTACGAAGACGAAGAAATGGAGGGAAAGCCAAAACCTGTTCGGGTCCGTATTCAAAGTATTCT
>LBVJ01000054.1 GCA_000993025.1 Candidatus Woesebacteria bacterium GW2011_GWA1_38_8 | reverse complement strand
AAGCAAAAGGAGCGTAAGCGACGACATGGCAGGACAATCCTGCGAAAGCAGGATAAAGAATTTACAATGCGGGATCGTCTAATGGCAGGACACGGCCCTTTGGAGGCTGGTATCTTGGTCCGAATCCAAGTCCCGCAGCTAAGACGGGTAGGCATGTAACCACACGCTCGTAATTCATACTCTCAAAACCAAAATATTTCTGAACTTTTTATTTTCTGTTTTTAAAGTTTTTTTCATCAATCCACGACCGTATGGAGAATAAGCTAATCAGGATAATTCCTGGCAGAAGAAAGCATTTCCAACCGTAGTCAAAAAATTTATGTAATCCCAAAGTTGATGGCATAGTTAATAAAATTATAAGTAAAAGGATTGATAAACTTCAAAATTTTTTTGGGATAAAATTACTCTAATCAAATTAAAGGAAGTCAATAATGTCAGTAATAAATAAAGTACAAAAAGGGAATTTTGACAACTCTAGAATTAATGCCCATATATTATATATACTACTTTTTAGTTGGATATTCCCTTTTATTAAAAACGGTAATCTTTTAATTGACTTATTACCAAAAATTGATATATGATTTTAAAAAGATGACTATTACAAGAGTTTTGCTATTGATATTGTTTTTCTTCACTATAGTTTTAGTTACTCCAAAAACTTCAAGAGCAATCGATTTACAAGAAACATTAACTTCAGAAAATTCGATTGTGACAAAAATATATGAAGGAATAGAATATTTATTCGCCTTTAAAGTTAAAAATAAAGTACAGGTTTTAGAAAAACACGCAGAAAAAAGATTAGTTATGGCGCAAGGCTATGCCGAAGAAGGAAATAATGAAAGGGTACAAAACTTAATGCAGAACTATCTTCAGATAAAAGAAAGACAAAACAATTTACTTGGTAAGGTTAATGTTGGAGAGGTTTTGGGTGCTGTTGCAGAAAGTACAATAGAACAACAAAAAACAATGGAGGAAATTAAGACTAGAGTGAATGAAAATACAAAACAGGAAGTTATTCAAGTTCAGGAGCAAGTTGTAAATCAGGTTGCAAAATGGGTAGTTGATGTAAATGGACCAGAGGGGACAACTGACTTTTTAAATGAAGTGGCACATGTTTGGGCACCTGGAACAGGACCTGGGGGAGAAGCGGGACATATATATGCAGGTGGTGGAAAACATGTTTATGCTACCGGAACAGGACCAGGAGGAGGTGAATCGGGAGTTGTTATTGAAGGTGGAGAAATGAAGTTTGCAACAGGGGCTTCTATGAATGCACCTGGGGCGGATATTAAGACTGTGGAGATAAAAACCGGCGGTACAGTAAATGATCCAGTGCCAGTTCCTGATGGGCCAAATTATGCTCCTGGTACTACTTCAGGAGGAGGTAATACAAATCCGACCACAAATACAATTGACCCTGGTGGCATTGATCCTGGTACTTCTTCAGATGGTGAGACTTGGTTGGCGCCATAATATATACTTTTTATGTATCTTGCTGGTTTTATTTTTAGTCTTGATGCGAGACACTACTATAAGGATGAAAGGGTCCTAGACCCGTAAGCTCAGCTTAACATAACAATTTTAGAATCAACGAGAAATGGAACGTGCAGGCTTCACTTTCGAAACCTCAAGATGGGAAATAGGACTATCTGGTCGAACAATTTGAAACAGCCTAATTTTCTGAGATTTCAGACATTTGTGGGATTACTACTTTATTTTGAAATGATTCAGATGTAGTTGAGTGAACCAAGTTCCCTGCTTTGTAAACATCAACTCTCACCGGAAATATTCCCTGTTTTTTATTTA
The DNA here is from genome assembly GCA_000993025.1 of Candidatus Woesebacteria bacterium GW2011_GWA1_38_8. GTDB lineage: Bacteria > Patescibacteriota > Microgenomatia > UBA8517 > UBA8517 > GWB1-38-13. Next base: position 9,554 of record LBVJ01000054.1, on the reverse strand, counting down.
CGGCTTTCTCCTTCGCTTTGTTTACATGATATTGGTTGATGGTCCTTTCTTCCTGAAGTATTGTTGCCACCTCATGAATTTCATCTTCTCTGCCCGCTAAAACCGCTTTGGCTTGTTTCATCGCAGAACCCCAATCAACACCCAAATAGTGCTCTGTTATAAATCTGTCCCAACCCGTCCCCCCATAGCCCATTGCACCGGCAGCTGCTGCAGAAACCGCTGTCATCCGGACAGGACTCGCGGAACCTAATGAGTCACCACTGGGAATAATTGTCGCTTCGACAATTTCTCCCGCAGCAACTATATGGGCAGCTTCGTGCTTGGCCGTAGAACTTAGTATAGGTCTTGGGGTTTCGATCTTATGCGCAACGACCTTAACACCACCTTCGAGGTTCTTGTAAACAGGTCCTGTTGTGTTTATGTGTATTCTCTCTATTATCTTTAATTATACCACTTAAAAAAATCCCCGCTTCCATTGGTACAAAAAATTTGGTTTAATTACTGCTTGTGAAATCACAAAAAACTGTTGTTATACTCCACGGATTCCCCAATACCCTGTCCAAAGACAGGTCCCCCTTGTTGGCTTTTTTCATTTCGGAAAATTACAACATAATCATGCCGGACCTTATGGCTGATGTCGACCATTTTAATGTGGAAGGGATCAAAAATAAAATTCACTGTGAATTAAATGGTACCGTACCCGATGTAATTGTTGGAATATCAATGGGAGGACTCATAGCTCCGCATCTGGCAAAGGATTACCCTACTACAAAACTTATAATGATTGCGAGCGGTCCAAAGTTAAAAACAAAAATTCCCGTTTTCAATTTTTTGATCCGTTTGGAAAAATATGATACTTCCCTATTTCTTTGGAGGTTAATTAAGAGGATTCCAAGAAGTGTTTATCTTCTTGTTTATAAGACCTTCAGCAAATACAAAAATAATGCCACTACAATGGAAGAATACATAAATAAAGCCAATGAGAACTGGAATTCTTTGCAAAAAATACCCATTAACAAGGTTAAGGAAGTCTTGAAATTCGCAACAGAAACCGATAACACCGATCTTTTGACTAAAACGGTGAATAAAACCATTATTATTGCCGGCAGATCTGATAAATTGATGCCTCAAACACACTCAGAAAAAATGGCCAGATGTATTAAACAAAGCCGACTTATTACTTTAAATCGGGCACATTATGATATTTTTACACATAGCGACTATGCTCTTCTTTATGATTTTCTGAATTGATAATGAAAACACAAACCCTTCAAAAGATCAAAGGATATGCTTATGATAAGTTCTCTTGCTACAAAGGCTGTCAGCACGGTCTGGATCACGCACTGAGGGTGGTAAATAATGCCAAAAGGATGGTCAAGATCCTTAAAGTTGAAAAGCGTATTGATGTCAATTTACTGTACGCATCCTGCTGGCTCCATGATATTGCCGTAATTGACAAGAACAACAATGTAATATCATCCCTGTATTTTCATTTTTTTGAAAGTTCTATAAATAAAAAACATATCCGCAGAGTGTTGGAAAGATTTCCACTTTCTAAAAGTGAGTTCCATACAATTGCAAATGCGATAATAAACCATCCCCATTCCATTCCCTACAGGTCATTAAACAGAAATGGCGATATTTATTTGAAGATCCTGCAGGATGCGGATAGCTTTGACTATATTTCGGATGAGAGACTAAAAAGTTTTAACCATAAAAGAAAGTATCTCGCACCTGTTTCGAATTTATATGTACATCTCGTTAAGAAAAACCTTAAATATTTCCTAAACTATCCGGAATTGGCAAAATATATTGACCGGTTTTAAGTTCAAATCCACCCTTTGTACTTCTCCACCCCCATACCCGCATAATTCATACCCCATGATACTTGTTTCTTGTCGCCTGTTACTTGTCATCTGTTACCTATTACATGTTACTATTAAAGTATGCTCACCACTCCCGCCCGTGACCAATCCGGAAGGTTTATAAAAACCTCAACCGATACAACATATTCAACCGCGCCCACTACAAAATCCGAGTCCGATGAGCAAATTTCAACTTACAGCATAACTAAAAAAAGAACTGATCCCCCGCTTCTTTTTTTACGGGTTTCAAATCCGATAACGTACATCAAAAGATGGTGGAAAAGGGTCGTTGGAAATGAGGGTGTAGAATTCCGATTGAAGGTCAGACCGTTGACAGCCATTGCAATTGCAATGGCTCTCGGAATATTCAGTTTCGGGGTCGGGCGTGTATCCGTACCGGCCGACAGTCCGATCATAAAATACATCCCACAGCTTTTGCCGGCTCCAACTTCAAATCCTTGGCGCGAAACAGCTTTTTCCGGTACTCTACGCTCAACTAATGGCGACATATACCTGTTAACTTCGGAATCCGAGGCTCTTTCCTTAAATATTCCATCCAATTTGGATCTGTCAAACTACATCGGCAAACGCATCCTCGCCAAAGGACTATTTAACGAAAACCAAAGACTTCTAAAAATTATCAGTGTGGAAAATATCGAGCTTCTAAGTACCAAACCGCAAAAGATCCCAACAACAATTCCCTCACCAACCACATTCCATACACCCACACCTATTCCCACAAACACGCAGGAGGAGCCGTTAGATGTTTCCGTTTACAATAATCCTTCAATGTGATCTGAATAACGCCTGATATACTGAAAATGATATTGCTTTGCGTATCGGAATATTTTCTAAACCTGTATTATAAAGTATATAATCGATCTGTATGAAAAATGCTGTTGTCGGATATCTGATCACTCTTACGTATTTTCTCGCTATCGACTTTTCTTGGCTTTCCATTATGTCCAAAAAGGTCTATTCTCCCCAAATCGGACATCTGATGGCTGAAAAACCACAGCTTTTGCCGGCATTTATTTTTTATTTATTGTTTGTTGTCGGACTATTGGTTTTTGTTATCCTTCCGTCAATTTCCCAAAATTACCCTATCGGAAAAACTTTACTCTATGCTGCCCTTTTTGGACTTGTAACATATGCCACTTATGACCTGACCAACCTTGCAACTCTCAAAAACTGGCCTATTATCGTAACAATTATCGATATGATATGGGGAGCAACGCTTTCCGCGCTTGTTACTCTTCTTTCAATTCTTACCATCAAAAAAATCGGGTAAATACATATTGAATTTTTGGTTTTGAGTTCGCCACCCCCATACCCGCATAATTCATACCCCATGATACTTGTTTCTTGTCGCCTGTTACTTGTCATCTGTTACCTATTACATGTTACTATTAAAGTATGCCCACGCCTGCTGCCCGTATCCAGACACTAAACATTCCGGACCTTACTCCCTTTTTTTCCTCAGGAATTATTGACCCTATAAAATTTCTCAATACTCTTTTTGATGAAGCTGTAAAGGTCAGAGCCTCTGATATCTTTTTTGAACCGACAAAAAACAGTTTACTTGTCAGGGCAAAAGTCGATGGGGTTTTATACGAAATAGGCAGTTTAACTCTAGATTCCTACCAGCAAGTAGCATCACGGATCAAAGTTATGGCAGAATTGGACCCGTCTGAAAAAAGAAAGGTTCAGGAAGGAAAGATCAATCTTGATAAGGATGGAGTGATCGTAAACTTACGCGTCGAGGTTGCAAACACAATTAACGGAGAGTTGATCGTTATAAGAATTCATGAAAAGAAAACAATCGTTATGCCTTTGGAGGAGCTTGGCTTTTCGCAAGTTGCTTATAAAAATTATCTTAATATGCTGTCGCAGCGAAGCGGGCTCATATTAGTTGTCGGTCCGACAGGTTGCGGAAAAACGACAACGCTTTACTCAACGATCTCAAAACTTAATGAGGGGTCTGTCTTTAATATTATGACGATCGAGGATCCTGTCGAATTTGCGCTTGATGGAGTCAATCAGATGCAGGTGCAAAAAGAAACAGGTTTCACTTTTGCCCAAGGATTGAAAACTTTACTTCGTTTGAGCCCTGATGTCGTTTTGGTCGGTGAAATAAGAGACAAAGAAACTGCCGATATAGCGGTTGAATCAGGTCTTACTGGACAACTTGTATTATCAACTTTGCATGCTGAAGATTCGGTCGGGGCACTCTTTCGTCTTCTTGATCTGGATATCGAAACCTATCTTTTAAACTCCTCTCTTATGGGAATTGTCGCACAAAGACTCATACGAAAGATTTGCACATCCTGTAAAGAAAGTGTAACAATAGGAAAAGACGAAGCAGATCTTTTTCAGAAAGCGGTCGGACGCCCGCCAAGACAACTTTTTACGTCAAAGGGGTGCGAATACTGTGCATCTTTAGGTTTTAAGGGAAGAATGGGAATCTATGAAGTTCTTGTCATCAACTCAAAAATCAGGGAACTGCTTCGGAATCAAGTTACAGAAACCGACCTCAGGGAAAAACTTATCCGTGAAGGTTATGATACTCTTCTTCGCGACGGCCTTCTCAAAGCCGAAGCCGGACTAACAACCGTTGATGAGGTACTCCGAAATTCTCTTAGAATCAGTTAATTTTTGTTCCCTTAATATCCTCCAACTTCCTTTAATATTCCCTTGTATAATTTCTGTAATGTCTGCTCCTGCAAAAACCGATACTATAAAATTATTCTTAATTCCCGGCTCGATCACTTAATCACTTTTTTGTCTGTACCGCTACAACCTTTCTCCTATGACTCCTTCTTCTCCTTTTATCTCTCAGTACTTTCTCCCTCTCCTGATTCTCAATAATCTTGCTTCTAACTGCTTTTTCCTTGTTTAGCATTGCATCGACAAGTTTTTGACATTCAGAATCAGGACAGGCTGTGATAGTCGTATAAACCCATGAGGAATTGAGTCGCTCCTTCTTAGTCTTAACAACCACTCTCTGTTTCCCGCATTTAATACAAATACTTTGGCAATTAATAACCATAAACAAGTTTGTCCCCCGTTCACTTCATCAATAGGCAAAAAACCACGATATCCGTGAACTTTATGATAAACAAATTCCAAATAACTACCAATAAAATCCGATTGCTTCAAATCTCCAATTGGACATTTGTATTTATTGGAAATTGGTAATTATTTGTACTTATTTACCTGTTCCCTCCTCTAAATCCTCCTCGTCTATCACCTCTATCTCCCCCTCTTCTATCAAATCCGCCTCTTCTGTCGTTATCAAAGTTTCTTGGACCTCTTTCCTCCATAGGACGGGCAACATTTACGGTGATCTTCCTTCCGCCAACTTCAGTCTCGTTCAATTTCTTAACAGCTTCATCAGCTGCTTTGTCATCTTCAAATTCAACAAAACCAAAACCTTTGCTATTTCCGGTAAATTTATCGGTTATAACATTGGAAGATGTAACTGCTCCAAAAGGAACAAACATCTCATTAAGCTGTTGCGAAGTCACACTATAAGGAAGACCTCCTACGAATAATCTTTTAGTCATTTATACTCACCTCCTCCTTGAGATAGCACCTCGAACATCTCACCGGGTCCCGTTAGATGCACGTAGCGCTATCTAGCAGGGACATTCCCTTATCAAGATGAACTTATACTATCCCTATTTTTTAACCTGCTTCTGCTAGTGGATAAATGACTTTAGTGAAGTCCAGATATCGACCTAAAAGAAATACAAGTTCAAAAGCAAAATTTTGCTTCTATGTAGAGCATTATATCATATTGGACACATAAGTCATATAGGCCTTATAATTCCTATGTGAAACTAAATTCCAAACAATTAAGGATTTCGGATCCATCCGAAGAGGAGATACAAAATATAAAAAGAAATCCGATATATTTGGTCTTGGACAACGTACTCGACACATATAACATCGGCTCACTCTTCAGGCTTGCAGATGCAACAGGTATTGCCAAAATGTACATCTGCGGAGATTGCGAGTATCCCCCCTCTTCCCGGATCCATAAGGCAGCAGTAGGAACGGAAAATTGGGTGCCATGGCAGAAGGAAGAAAGCGCATTAAAAGTGATTAAGCGATTAAGAAAAAGTGGTGTTCAAATCATCTCCGTCGAACAACACCCCCTATCCACTAACTACTGTCTACTATCTACTAAGCTCTGCTTTCCCTGCGCCATCGTCATCGGTCACGAAACACATGGAGTAAGCGAAGGTGTACTTAAAGAATCGGACATTATCGTGGAACTTCCAATGTACGGAATCAACAAGTCCTTCAACGTCTGGGGTTCGGCAGCAGTGGTACTGTATAAGATATTAGAATCAACTAAATAACAATTTAACTATTTAGTAATTTAAGAATGAAGCTTTACTTCAACGCTGCTGTTACCGCACTTTCCATATCTTTGTAGCTGTATGCGCCGGAGAAAAGGGTTTCATTAATAAAGAACGCAGGTGTTCCACCAACACCCAAAGTTCGGGCCAATGCGGTATCAGAGTTAATTCTTTCATCATATTTTGTACCTTCAAGACAGGATTTCAAATCCGAAACACCTGCTGACTTCAAAAAATCAGCGAGTTGACCGGCTTTTGCTTTATCATTCTTAACTGTGTTATTTATCAACTCATACCCCTTATTGGTATATAAAAGGTCGTGTACTTCCCAATATTTCCCTTGTTCAAACCCACAATAAAGAGCTTTTGTTGCCATCTCACCCGCACCATGACCGGGAGTATAAATGTAAACATAAGAGGCTTTGCCTTGTTCGACCAACTTTCTCATTTCAATAACCGGAGGAACGTATGTTCCACCATCAGAAACATACTTGAACCTATCCCCCGCCTGACTGCTTAATTCAGAATTTTTTCCGGAAGCAATATGGCAATAAGGACAACTAGGGTCTGAAATTTCAACAAACAATACTTTTCTCTTGTCATCTCCGATCTTGACAAGATCCATAGAAAATAAACTCTTAACTTGATCCTGAGTTATTGTTGGCTTGGCTGCCTGTTGAGCCTGTTGAGCTTGTGCTACAGTTGGTGTTGCTGTAGTTGATCTCGCGCCCCCCTCAAGATTATTTACTTTTTCCCAAAGTATTCCCACAGCAAATGCCATCAGAACAGATGCAAGAATAAAAATGGGGACAAGTTTCTCAAAAACTCCCTTGTCAGCCTTTTTTGAAGTCTCTTCTTTAACCATAATATGTATTCTCTTAATTTATACCCTCTGTGTCAAGGAGAAAAATCGTAATGCGGATCACACTATGCAATTTCCCTGAATTATAAATCAAATTTCATTCAGTTATGCAAATTACGACTACTTTGAAGAGCTCTCATCTAAATATGCTAAGGTGTCTAAACCCGTTCTCATCCATTTCAACTAATCCTTTAAAAGGGTCGCTATCCGGTTTGTGTCCGATTGCAACAAAAATACCATCCACTTGTAATTTTTCGATTATTTCTTTTTTATTATTATAAATTTCTATTTTTTCCACTTTCTTCTCTCCGATTATCCTCTTCACTTCCGTATTCCATAAAATTTCAATTTTTGGATTTGCAAATATCTTATCCTGCATTGCTTTTGATGCCTTAAATACATCCCGTCTATGCATCAGATACACTTTGCTTGCATATTTTGTCAATACATTTGCCTCCTCCATAGCAGAATCTCCGCCTCCGACAACAGCAACAATTTTATCCCTGTAAAACGGTGCATCACACGGTGCACAAGTTGCAACACCCCTGCCTATCAATTCTTTTTCACCGGGAACGTTTAGCCATTGGGTTAAAGCACCTGTTGCAATTATTATCGTCTTTGTTTTGTGAATAGAACCCGCACTGTCGGCTATCTCAAAAGGAGACTTTTTAAGTTCAAATTTAACCGCATTTTTCTCAGCAAACTCCGCCCCAAATTTCTCCGCCTGCTTTCTCATATTCGCCATCAACTCCGGTCCCTGAATTCCGTCGGGAAACCCGGGAAAATTTTCAACCAAAGTGGTTAACATAAGCTGACCTCCCCAATTCTCTCCGCCAATTATTAATGTTGATGCATTTCCGCGGGTTGTATATATAGCAGCCGTCAACGCAGAAGGTCCGCTTCCTATAATTGCCGTGTCATAAATTTTATTTTCCATATAATGACTAATATACCACAAAAGTTAAAGGGAGTAGAAAACAACAAGCAAAGCTTAACCCTGCGCGAAGAACAAAAAAGGTGTTAGAAACTGGAAACCAGGTGTTAGAGGAGAGGGAAACATTGGATCAATGAGTCAGTAAGTAAAATACAGTAATTTGTTGAGAGAAATCTGAAATTGGTAATAAAAAAATGAAATTCGTAAACACTATTATCCAATATCTTTCCCCAAAGCAGAATCCCGCTTTGCAAGACAGACTCCATTACTATTTTCCAATTTCTACAAACTATTTTCGTCTAACGTATTACGTATCAACAACTATACTGTCGGTTTTGTAACTCCCCCAAGTCCTGTTGTATCAACCACACCTGTTGTTGGTTCCACTATCTCTTCGGCAATTGGTTCTTCTACTCCAACTGATGGTTCTGTGACACTTGCCATCGGGTCAACTGCAACCGGTTCGGGAACAGTCGGTTCTCCCGAGATCATTGGGTTGGTGGCTGACACAGGTTCAGCAACAGCTGGTTCTTCTGCAACCGGTTCGATAGGCTGAGGAACTGTCGTTCCTACTGCACCAACCGGCTCATCAACCGTCGGCACTGCGATTGAAGGCGTGCTTCCCAAAGGATTTGTTATTGTATTATTAGGATCCAAAATAAATCACCCCCCTCTATGAGATGGCACTTTGTGCATCTCATGGAGTCCCGTGGGATAACTTTTCTGCCCCACTGGGACCCTTCTTGCTTCGCACATAAATTCGAAGCACGAAGCACGAATTTCGAAACAAAATCCAATTTCTCAAAATATAATGGTCCAAATCGATCGGATTTTTATAATTTGATATTTGTTAATCGTTTCGGATTTCGAATTTCGAGTTTCGGATTTGAAAAAAGTCACAAGACTTTTTTAATAAGTTCTTCATATCCTAGTTTTCCTGCAAAGCCGATCTGCCGGCCAACCTCCTTGCCATCTTTAACTAAAATAACAGTTGGAATACTCATTACATCATACTGCTGGGCACTATTTTGATTTTGATCAACATTAACTTTTGCCACGATCAACTTATCTTTATAATCTTCGGAAAGCTCCTCCAGGATCGGTCCTGCCATTTTGCACGGCCCGCACCAGTCTGCATAAAAATCAACTAAAACAGGAAGTGATGAAGAAACTATCTTTTCCTGAAAATCAGAGTCTGTTACTAAAATCGTTGCCATATTATTACGGATTAAAATATACCCACTATGTGAAAATTCGTCAACCACTAAATCACCACTTAATATCAAATTACCTTAAAATTGAAAACACAAATCTCCAATCACTATCAAAATAACGGATGCGAAATGCTTGGTTTGAATCAAAAAGTATACCTGCAAAATATCTGTACTCCCACTCCACATCAGAGATCTTTGTTTTCTCCACCTTTCTGCTTGCATCGATCCTATAACATAAATTTTTTGCTGTTTGTAAAATGTCACCCGAAAGATCTTCCTTAGCGAATCTTTTAAATTCCCCGCTCTCCAAAG
>LBVJ01000053.1 GCA_000993025.1 Candidatus Woesebacteria bacterium GW2011_GWA1_38_8 | reverse complement strand
GGCATCAATAGTAAGACCATTTGTAAAGTCTCCCGAGATGTCGCCTGCTGCGTTGGGGGTATCGTCAAGTTCAACATATGCCAAGTCAAGTGTGGTTGCGTAGTTGCTGGTGGTTAGATCATCGGATGCGGTTTGGTCCCAGGTCGACAGTTGGGTTGATGCATTTGAAGATGTGATGACGTTCCCTGTTGTTCCGGTAAAGGTGTAGATTGCCGCTTCCGAGAGATTGCCGACATCAAGGGTGCCATAGAAAGTATCGCCTGCACTTTCAAGGATCTGTATCTGGGAATCGGCATTATTAAGAATAATGTCAAAAGCACCTGTCTGGTTCCAATCGGCGGTTAGTGCTCCAAGGGATAATGTAAGAGCCGCCCCCTCGCTTCCTCCATTCCCGCCTGAGATCCCTGAACCATTGGTGACAGAAGCGACATAGTTTCCTGTTGTGTCGGCAGTCAGGGCAACTGCATCACCGGAAATAGTTGTAGCAAAACTTCCTGTACCGCTTCCTGTAACATCTCCCGTAAGAGTTATCGTTTGATCGCCAGTGTTAGTTCCCGAAGAACTTCCCGAAAAATTACTTGCCGAAATGGTACCGTCAACCGATAAATTTGCAACACCAACACCGGAATTTGCAATTCTCAATGTTCTGTCGCTTCCATGGTTAAAATCTAAAGTCATTGACGATCCGCTTAAAGGAATATTCGTATCGGATATTGTTAAGTTGGAGAAGGTCCAAGCTCCCGATACAGACTGTGTTTGATTTGACCGTGTAATCCCGGAATTGGAATAATCAATTGCAACATCCGCTTCCCCTCCGCCTGCATCAGTAATAGAAAAATCGCTCCCCAAAAAATCAATTCTCGCTGCTGAAGTTACAATGGACGAATTATTTTCTTCGACGGTCGATATTCCCGATCCCGAAGCTCCGGAATCATCGGCACAATACCAGACATAAGTTAAACTGTTCCATTTCAGGACTTGTCCGTTTGCACATCCGCGGATCAGAGATAATTCATCGGAATTTATAAGCTCAATACCCGATACGGAAGATGTCATTGACGAAGCACTCAGTGTTTCATAAAGGGAGATCGAACTTCCGACAGTTGTCCAGACGGAACCGTTGTAATATATAACCTGATCCCCCGCCGTGTCATATGCCAAATACCCCTCCCCGCTTGAAGGTGAAATGGGTGAAGAAGATGTTACGTTCGGAAGAACAAATCCCATTAGTGAAGAAGTTGAATGGTCTATTTCCGAAAGGTCCAAAAGATCGCCGTCGATAAAAACAAGATTCGAAGCCAGGTCGTCTGTCGAAATGGTATTTCCCTTTAAATCCGAATAAGTTATTGTACCGTCTTCAATTTTTGATGAATTGATTGCACCTGCCGCGATGTCTTCATTTTTGATCGAATCATTTTTAATTTTTTGTCCGGTAATCGTTTCATCAGGAATTAATGCTGCAGTAGTAAGTAATTCCGTAAATTGATCCAAGGTCAGAAAACCGCCCTGACCTGCAGATGTCAGTGAAATATTCTTTATCGAAGAATTAATGATGTTCCGCATATAGTTGATATCAACTTCAGAATTCCCTTCAAGTCCTGAAATACGGTATGTACCTCTGTCATAATCGGGCATGACAAGATTCCCTTCGTACTCCATCAACTGTTTTTCGTTGATGGATATTTCAATTGAGTTATTTCCATCCAATTCTGACTGCTCCGGAATATATGTACCGCCGGCACCTTCACTTGGTTCAGTATTACCGCCTCCATACCATACACCATTCTCCGCATTTTCCCGACTTCCGGCATCCATGTTTTCCGTATAAGCCGGTAAAACTTTTTGGTCATCCATTTCCGGTCTTTCTTTTAAAAGTACAAGGTAACCAAATGCCCGGGTTGATGAAGAAACGTAAGTCGGGTCCGCTACAAGATAACCTTCTTTGACAACCCCATCTTCTATATACCCTGCCAATTGGAATCCCGTTGTAACCGCTCTTGCAGAAAAAACATCTGTCAGCACTCCGCCTTCCACATCACCGTTAAAAATTTCAATCGGAACAAGACTCTTGTCACCAAGCTCCAAAAAAGTCATTGCTTTTTGTACCACTTGAGCGTCGACCTTCGTACCGTCGCGTAATGTATAACCCGATATAAATGTCTCTATCCCGCCGGAAAACAACTCCCCATTGGGATAACGGATTGTGACGGCACCAATAAATTTATTATCTGCAATTTTTGCATTAATAAGCGGTGAGAGAACATAATCCTCCTCTCCCGTTTTAAATACAGCAAAAACTCTGTTTCCTGCCGAAGCCCCTAAAACACGCGATTCGTCTATGTAGTAGGGATCCTTTTTAACCAGCTCTTCAAGTCTTAATTGCCTGAAACGAAGACATAAGCAAAATAACCGCTAAGATAATTACCGTAACGGAAAATCCTGTCTTTGAATATTTCGGAAATCTGATTTTTGCTAATCGTATATTTGCCATACTTTATAATAGTTCAAGAAACCCCGAGCGTAAGCTCGTGGATGAATTGAACCATTTCAAACTCGTCTCAAGACTAGTCTTGAGAAAACCCTGACCGCCTGCCTGCCGGCAAGGCAGGTAAGGTCGTGGGTTGTTTATATCGCACCTGCAATTTCATGCCTTTTAACTGTATCGTCCGATAATGTATGAATGTTATTTACACTTTTATCTTTTGCAGTCATTATTATTCCCAAGGAGATTCCGAATAATGCGTTAAAACCTATTGCAACAGCGACAATAAGGTTTATTTGTGAAACTTCCTTAAAAAAAGCTTCGTAGGAAGTTGTCACAAAGACATCCCAATCCGGGGCAACTGTCTTTTTTTGACTGATAACCATACGGTCATCCCGCAATTCCATATTTTTGTCTGCCTTTTGGGACAGCAATGCCTGATTTGAAGATATGGCATATACTCCATTTTGGTCTACCACATTAAATTCATAGTCGGTTCCGAGAATATCCCTAATATTTTCGGAGATATCAGAGACCTTGTACGATATCCCAAGCATACCGATAAATTTGTTATCCGAAAATATCGGTTCCGTTTGAATCACAATATTATCTCCTGTAAGTCCCTGAAAAACCGGCGATACATATCTGCGGTAATCACTTTTTGTTTTATAAAAGTAATTGCGTGAGGAAAAATTCGTTCCTTCGATCATGGAATTTCTCGGATAAACACCCATCGCGATACCGTCAATGTTATAAATTACCACTCTGTCGGCGATATCAGTTTTGTCGTAAATATCCTTCACCGTTTGCCCTAAAATCTGACTGTCGTTTGTAATCAAGCCGTTTTTTGTCTCTTCATCAGATGCGACAGATGTCAATAAAGGCCTGTCTTTGTTAAAAAATTTCTCAATATCCCGGGTCAATTGCTGGGCAGTTTTTTCAAGACGCATCTCAACTTTAAACACCTGTCCCTTTTGGTACAGGTTAATCAGGTACAAACCCAATACAATAGAAAGACCGATCCACATAAACACCGGAAAGAGCATAGCGGAATTTCCGTATTTGATTTTTACCGTTAAATTTTGCCAAACAGCCAAAAATATCAGATATATACCGGTCAGATAACTCAAATAAGATACGTCGCAATTTGAATTAATTGTAAGGATATATCCGGCATAAAATAAAAATAACCCTCCGGGGATAAGAAGAAGATAGACAAGCTTGTTCTTTTTCCAATTGGGATTTAATAAATAAACCAAAAAAGGAGTAATAATTGCAAACAAAACACCATAAATAATATTTTGATCAAAACTTAACCTTTGAAAAGACTGAGGTGAAAATTCCCCCAATCCCAAAAGGGAAAACACCCCCCAAATTACCACTATAAAAAGTGTATATTTAACAATTCCTGTTCTGAAAGTATTTTCAAGGTCTCCAACCTTAAAACCGCGGACTATGTGCTCAATTACTACGATCGAAAAAGCGACGGTGTAAACCACAAGTCCGTAATTTTTTGAAATAATTGCCCAATAACAGAGAATTCCAAGCACTATTGCCTGAAACACATGAACCCCGAGATTCCATTTTTCAAGAATTGGGTGTCTGATAAACCTGACCAAACTGGTTATACCGGATATCAGCAGTAAAAAAGGGATTAAAATCGGAAGTAGTTTCTCAGGAAAACTTCCTGATAAACTATCCTGCAGTAATTGAATTTTATGAATATAAAAATAAATTAATCCCAGACCAATTATAAAAGAAACCTTAAAAAGCCTGAAAAAAAATACATCACCCGAGTTTATCGAAATATATTCCAGGTCATTGTTTTCAAAACTTTTTTTTTCTGAATTGTTTTCCCCACCTTTTTCGAAATTGAAAACGCTTCGTGCATTTTGGAACTTATCGGATTTTTTTTCAGTTTGGATAAAATTGCTATCATCTAAATCTGTTACATACGGAAGAATAGTTCTGTAAAGAATTTTTATTTTCCCTCTGCCAATTCTCTTAAAGGAGACGTCGCCGGAATGAATATATTTATAAAGGGTATTTGTTGAAACTCCCATCAGCCTTGAAGCATCTTTGACACTGCAATACCTTGGTAGTATCCGATTATCTGAAATTAATTTATCCATTAGGCAGAATTGAGTTTAAATATTAATCAATATTTACAATATTTTAGAGATATTATGCGTATTATTACAAGTATTTAACAAAACGATCTATAGTAATACTATATATAAAATTGCTCAATCCTGTCAAGAAGAGTTTGGAGAAATAGACAATTCAATTGTTAGTGGTAAACGGTTGATTGTCATCCTGAAAAGTAAAATCGGGTGTAACTCAATGAAACAACGAAGAATCTCATCGAATTATCGCAGTAGATTCTTCGGTCGCTGACGCTCCCTCAGAACGAAACAGATGGGAGATAGTATCTTAATTTCCTATTCCCTTTATATCCTAATATCTTAATATCCTAATATCTTATTTCCCTGTCACTATGAGGCTTTTACCTGTCATCACAGGAGGTCTCGGAACCCCCATCAATTCCATTATTGTCGGTGCAACATCCGACAGATTTCCATCCCTGAGAACTCCCTTCATTCCCTTATATTTGTTCCCTATCATGTAAAAAGGCACGGGAGAATTTGAATGCTCGGTGTTTACGCTTCCCTGAGAAGTTGTGTAAAAGAAAGATCCCAAAGGAAAGGTCAGAAGCTCTTCCGCGTTTCCATGATCGGCAGTAATATATAAAATTCCACCCGCCTTAAGGGTCATTGCGGCAACACTGCCAACCGCCGAATCGACATGTTCGACCGCTTTAATGGTTGCTTTGGTGTTCCCCGTATGTGCAACCATATCGGGATTAGCAAAGTTCATGACAAAAAAGTGATATTTGTCTTTAAGGATAGCTTTCTTAAATTCGGAAACGAGTTTATAGACCGACATCTCCGGTTTCTTATCGTAGGTTGAAACGTTCGGAGACGGTACGATCACGGCATCCTCATTTGGAAATCTCTTATCCTTAAATCCATCCATATAAAAGATCACCATTCTCTCTTTTTCGCTTTCTGCCAGATGGAATTGATGAAGCCCCATCTTACTTAATACTTCAGGCATGGAGTCGGTAATTGTATCAGGGGGAAAGGCAACAGCCGAAACAGGAAGGTTTTTTTGATATTCCGTCATTGTAACAAAGAATAGATTTTTGAGGACCTTGCTCCTTTGGAATGTCGGACCTTTCGCTTTCTCAACTTCCTTATGATGTTTTACTTTACCACCCGGTGTATAACCAAATTCAACTGCTTTTAACTGTTCAAAATCGGCATAGGTAAATGCCATCGTAAGCTGACGCGGCCTGTCGATCCTGAAGTTAAAGAAGATCACGGCATCGTTATCATCCACCGTCCCGACAGGCTGACCATTGTCTTCAATTACCGTCGGTTCAATAAATTCGTCGGTTATGTTTGATTGATAAGATGTGTTTATCGCGGCTATCGGATCCGCTGCCCTTGCACCGACCCCGTTCACTATTACATCATATGCTTTTTTTGTCCTATCCCATCTTGCATCCCTATCCATTGCCCAATACCTTCCCGATATTGATGCAATACGGGCAATCTTTACCTCATTTACATATTCCGCAATTTTTTTAACAATATTTACCGCATCCGTCGGGGGTGCATCTCTTCCATCTGTAAAAAGATGAAGAAATGTATTTCGGAAATTGTTCCGTCTCGTCAACTCAATTAAAGCCATAAGATGAGCTGTCGACGAATGCACTCCCCCCGAACCGATAAGTCCCATCAAATGCAGTTTTGAATTATATTTACGTACATGCGAAAGCGCGGCATGAAAAGCCTTGTTTTCAAAAAACGATCCGTCCTTGATGGACATATTGATCTTGGGAAGACTTTGATAAACGATCCTACCCACTCCGATCGTTAAGTGGCCCACCTCGGAATTTCCCGCTTCATTGGCAGGAAGTCCTGCGGATTCCCCGGAAGCTATCAATTTTGAATATGGATAATTCTCCTGAAAATAGGTAAGGTTCGGGGTCCTCGCAGACATTATCGCATTTCCGGGTGATTGCGGAGCAATGCCGAATCCATCCAAAATCAAAAGCACATGGGGTTTAATAGTTGCCCTTTCCAGTTTTGAATTCTCTGCCGGAGTAAGACGGATGGGTTTCGGTTTGAAAAGATCAAATAGCATAATATAAGTCGCATAGGTCTTATAAGTCATAAACGACTTATTTCCCTATTTGCATATAATTAAGTGACTTTTTGCATATTAATAACTATATTAAAGTATGAGTATAATGTATGCCATACCAAAACCCAATATAATTATAACAATCGTTATCAAAATATGCATTAATATTGATATCTGTATCTTCCAATCGCTTCTATACCTGTCCTTGATACACGCCCAAAATATGCGAAGCCCAAAACAAACGATAAAAGGAGTATTAAGGCTGCCAGTAGATAACGGAGAGAATCCAGAGGTTCAAAAATGGGGGCTGACATGCCCTCACGAAGAGCCGTCATCAGATTTGACCTTGAACCTGAAAGTCCTGCGGCGGGATGAATATTCATAAGAACCATGATCGTATCAACATTGTCAGGGTTGTCCGAACTGAAATCTTCTAATGCCGAACCTATCACATATCCGTTTTTCAAAGCCAGAACTCCCACTCCGGGCCGGGAAGATGTGGTGATCAGATCTCCCTTTTTGATATTTCCGTTTTGCGAAGAAACCCTGACCACTGTCTTACCATTCGATATTACTAAATGGGAATTGTTTTTTTCTTCTTCTTCGAAAGCTGCGGCCGGCTTTTCTATTATAACCCCCAAGATCTCAGTATTATACTCTACGCTGCAAAGTGCATAGATTTCCTCATTTTTACAAACAATGTCTCCTTCGTTAATGTTATCCCCCTTAACCTCAACAGTTATCGCAATACCGGACGATGAAACCTGAGCGAATGAATCTTTTAAACTAAACAAATAAAACACCACAATCAAAAATATTACCGGTAAAATGTACTTTTTCATCCATTTAATCGTAATTCGCTAAGTCCTCAAAAGCAAGTGTGGTAACACGCGTAATACAAATGCGGGATACAAATATCAATAACATTGAGCATTAGCGTGATCATGCATTCCTGTAATAACACTGCCCCCCATTCGAAATTAGATCAATGGGTCATGATTGTTGGTCATTCTGAGGAGTGATATCGAGTGTAATTCAATAAAACGACGAAGAATCTCATCGCATTGTCACAGTATATTCTTCGGTCGCTGACACTCCCTCAGAATGACAAATGGGAGATAGTATCTTAATTTCCCAATATCCTAATATCTTTATATCTTTATATCTTAATATCACCCCCCCTTTCCCTTATTTTCCGCATATATTCCCCATTGACAGCACTATATATAAAATGTTCAAATAATCTTGGACATTTAAATACAAATTGTCCAAGATTTTACTTGTTAATTTATTATTAATAATTGACCATCAATAATTAACCATTAATAATTGCCATGAACAGCCTGCCCCAAAATAACTTACTAAGCATCAAAGAAGCCTCAAAACTTCTCCGTGTAAGCACCAAAACCTTAAGACGTTGGGAGACATCGGGAAGATTAATTCCCGTTAGAACTGCCGGGGGTCACAGACGTTATACCGTTACTCAAATCGACGATATAAAAAAGCCAAAACCCAAAGAGGTATTTATTTCTCCCTTTCCGTCAAAGGATCAATTAACTGCTACAATTGCGGAAATAGCAAGAGAGGAAGCTAAAAAAGAGATCATTAACGATAAAATATTGGGTGAAACAATAAACAATAAGCAAAGATTAACGCTACGCGAAAAACAAAAAACAGAAGACGATACATATAATACCTTAACAAATCTATATAAATTTACTCTTCCAAGTACAAGAAGGATATTTGCATATTATGTTCTTGAGATCTTTCTTCTAGTCGGAATTTTTGCGGGATTTAAAAACAATATAATTGGTAAGGGTACTGCATTTCTATCTTCAAGAAACAACAGAATTGCGCAGATATTCGGGTCTGTTTCTACCCAAACATTTAATATATATGTCGAGACAAATATTTCCGAAAATGTAAATATAGGCAAAGACTTGGAAATATCGGGTGGCGACCTCACTTCTTCATCAACCATTTTCAATCTTTTAAACGAAAATGTAGAAACTTTAAATATTGGAGGCGCAGGAACGGCAATATCGATTGGTGCAGGAACGGGTAGTACAACAATCAATAACAACCTTAACATTGACGGGACAGCAAACGATATAGCAGGAACTTTAAATCTTTCCGGAAATACTCTGACCTCTACCGCCGATCTTTTGATAGATCCGGGTGGAGGAGGAGTCTCGATCGGCACGGGAACCGCCGGAAACATCGATCTTGCAGGCGATGATTTTTTTATTACAGGAGATCTTGAAGTTGATGGAAGCGCATATTTGCCGACTGTTGTTACAGGAGGAGACACGATCACAGATTTTACAGGTTCAGGCTTATCTGTGTCAGGAGGAGCTCTGCAAACCACTCTCGGAACAGCAATAGAGACAGGTGAAATTACTGACGGAACTATAGCGGAAGTAGATCTTAACATATCAAACTCCCCCATTGCCGGATACATACTAAGTTATGACTCTTCAACCGGAGGATTTGCCTGGTTGTCCGCGGCAAGCGACCTTTGGACGGATTCCGGAACCATAACTTATCTGACTTCAACAACAGATGACCTTGCTATCGGAGGCACGGATTCGGCAGCTGCGTATTTTTTTGATGTTTCCGAAGGAGATCTCTCAATAACAGGCGATCTTGAAATTGCCAATCAGATCACAGCAGGTTCTGGCAGTATCGCAATTACAACGGCAGTAGGATACATTGATGCAGATGCAATTGGTTTGATATCTTCTGATGGAACTGGTCTGACAAGTTCAGCCTCCGGTCTTGAAACAGATAGTGATCGCTTGGGACTTCTTCAGGGATGCTCAAATAGTCAGGTCCTGAAGTGGAACAATACAACAAACACTTGGGACTGTGGAAACGATGACGGCGGAACGGTAGGAATTATTAACGTCGAATCAAACGATACTACACTGTATACAGGCATATCAACAATCGATTTTTCATCTAACTTTACATTAAACGAATCACCCACAGGTGAAGTAAATATTTCCATAGCCGATGATATTTTGGATTTCACTGAATTTGCAGATACAATGTCTCTTGATGCTTCAACTGAGGTCAATCTTGGAAATTACAATTACACCATCGACCTTGACGGAACGGGAGACTTCGTCCTGACCGATGGAGGAACTACATTTGCCAGTTTTGACAGCGACGGGGCAATGGCATTTACTCCGCAAGGAACATCCGACATCACATTCAATGTTGATGGCGATTCTCTCTTTACTTTGGATTCATCCGTAACCAATGCCGATATCCTTATCATTTCACCATTTAATGTTGATTCAGGATCAACAAATATCGGAA
Organism: Candidatus Woesebacteria bacterium GW2011_GWA1_38_8; assembly: GCA_000993025.1. Lineage (GTDB taxonomy): Bacteria > Patescibacteriota > Microgenomatia > UBA8517 > UBA8517 > GWB1-38-13. The sequence goes on along the minus strand of LBVJ01000053.1, from coordinate 302 downwards.
CACTGACAACAGCAAACCTTACCGATACTAGAACATGGACACTTCCCGACTCTTCGGGAACTCTGGCAACTTTATCTGACATTACAAGCGGTAACTACTGGCAATTAGGAAGTGAAGGCCTTGCTCCATACAATACAACACTTGACCTGTTTGTCGGAGGAACGTCAACCTCAGGAGCAACATTTGCGGTTGAAGCGGCAACAGGTAATGTGACACTGGATGGTAACCTTACTTCAACAGCTTCCAATTTCTCGATAGATGCAGGAGGAGATATAACTATGAAGGATAATGTCACCTTTGAC
>LBVJ01000052.1 GCA_000993025.1 Candidatus Woesebacteria bacterium GW2011_GWA1_38_8 | reverse complement strand
CGCTTCTAAGGACAGAGAGACCGGAATAAACGGAGGACGTTTTGTACCCCCGGGGGAAGAGGTTGTTCCTGCGGGAAGTGAAGATCGGAAACCTGGTGATGGTCCCGATGATGGTCCTGGGGATGGTCCCGGGGATGACAATCCAAACGATAAAGTAAGGGGATCTAACCGCGAACAAAACAAGGGTAAAGAAACACCTGATAAGGATTATTATCCGGAAGAAGTCGAGAATGGTATAGATGAAAATCCGGATAACGACCCAAAGTATCAGGGTGGAAATTAGATAGCACAATGGACACACAGTGAGTGTCTTTATTCTCCAGTTGACTAAGCATCATGCACACGTACATTTCCGGTGTGTCTGGTTTCGATAAAAGAAATTAATTATTGTCTGATATTGCTCTGTTAAATTTTCCCTGAGGTCTTATTGCATAGAGGTTTGTCTTTTGTCCTTTTGCGATCTGGTCGTAAATATTATCTTCCGTAACATCCTCAAGTATCCTTGCCAAACCAAAACTCCGTTCGTAATTTACATCAAAAATTTTCAGATGAATTTTTCCATTTTCATCTAGCCGTTTGCCGATAACTACAACTATATGCCCGTTGGGAAGAGCAGGGGATCTGGGAACTGTTATTTTGTCCCCGATATTTAAATCCCCGAACGAGTCTACTTTGAAAATATCGGCTCCATATCTATCGATCCTGCCGCCGTTTGCAAGGTTTGGATCCATTGATCCGTCCGCCCTTGTTATAAAATCCACAGCTTCGTTATAATCTTTTATAATTTCAGTACCTTCTTTATCCTGCCAGCCGTAAGTGTCCATAACTATATTTTTCGATCCCGGCATAGCACCGAGAAGATCTGCCCCCATGGTGCATTGGATCTTATCTCCATCCTCAGTTTCCCTTTTAATATCTTCTATCACCTTTTTTGCCTCTTCGGTTAGGGGAATTCCATGTAAACCGAACTGGTCGGTCAAAAATGTTTTGAATATTTCTCCCGAATCTTGTGCCCTTGACGATGCGCTATTTAATATTTGGGTAAGTGTTCTGGCAGACTCCTCCAAAGGATGCATTTTAACTTCTGCTTCTTGATTAATGACGGAGGTCTCCGCTTCGTTTTTAACATATGACTCATCGGTAGGAACAAGTCCTATCACCAAAGTGTCTCCCGTTTGGTCGATCAATATTTGGCCAGGATCGTTTGGTGCGTCTGAAACATTATGAAGACAGGTATAAAACATGATCCCTCTTTTTTCTTTTAAGATATAGAAGTCCGAGTCGATTCCTCCAGTTGCCTCGATCGCATTATCGGTTACGTTTTTTTTATCCGAATAATACTCGTCGTTGATATTCCCATCAGGAATAATATGAACGGCAACTATTTGAAAATCTCTTTTTATACTATTATCCTGTCCGATAGATACAATATCTCCGAGTTTTAAGAGTTTATCAATATTTGTGCGTGTCTTTGTAGAATCTAAGTACGAATTTGGTTTTTTCAAACTCCCTTTTTGAATTATTTCTCTGAATTCTTCACCTGGATTTGGTTTACCTCCGTCTGTACCGCTGTGAATACTCCAAATTGTATTGCCGTATTTATCTATATAGACCTGAGACCTGTCTGTGCCAGAGGCGGTTTGTTGAGTATAACCCGCTGCCTCCATAGGAGTAAATGAATCTTTAAATACGACAGGAATGGAAGATATTTGCACACCTGCAATATTAATATTTGTTTTTTCGCCGTTTGAAAAATCAATTCCTGCGTGATAATAGTCCGGTTCCGGAGTTGCGGGAACAGTTTTTTTTACTTCCGATTCGGGTATTTTGTCCGAAGAATAAAAAACCTTAACTGTTTGATTTTGAGTTGAATGTGTTACTTGTTCGGGAATAATACTGATTGGTTCCGGAGTAGCCGGAGGAGTAAGCGGTGAAAAACCGTCGGGAGTTACAACAGGCGGTAGTTTTTCGATCACAATTCCGGAGACTTGTTCCGATTGTGCGGTTTTATAGGCAGCGATCCATTTATCTATTTCGGCTTGGTCTTTTGAATTGGAGTCGTATATCCAAGATGCTAGTACTGTAATAGTTGGAATGTATACTGCCAAAAAAAGAATCACCGCAGTTTGTACTTTTTCCTCGGTGGTCAATGGCTGTCCGATCCGGTAATCGGCTTCCTTATCTTTGTTGGGGGGGTCTAAGTGAGAGATTTCGGGTTTTGATTCCAATATTGAAGGAACTTTTTCTTCCACAAACCTCTTGACAGGATCCTGTCTTTTGGTCTCCGGATTATATTGTGAGTCTTCGGCAAGAACATTTCTTAACAGCTTTCCGGCACCCTTTTTCCTCCATTCATCAAGTTTTTCGGGATTTGCGTCAGTAACTTCCTTATAGATCTTGTTTGAAGCCTCTATTAATAGAGTATCGGTAAGATAGGATCTGTCTTCCTCATTTACTTTGCCTTTTTGAACAAGCTTATCGACTTTCTTTTCGATTTTTATTGTCCAATTCATTACGGCGCGTGCTCCATAGCTTCCGTTTATAGCACGCTCCTTATTTTTGTAAAACCGATCGTTCATTACCTCAACCGTTTTAATTATTATATAGAAGCAGATGTGGTTGTACTACCTTCTCGTTTTGAAGGTAATTGCTTACCCCAACAGGAAAGTTTGGCACTGGGAAGGCCAACATTAGTTACAGATTGTGCTCCTCTAAATGAAAGAATAATTGAGGGGGAAAATGGTTATTCTCCCAAGCCGGCATATTTCTTAACCGGTCTATTGTGAGTTCATTTTCTTTCATATTATATTAACCTATAATAGTATAATACGATATTCTACCACATACTTAAATATTGGGAAACAAATGAAGAAACCGCGAAAATGGTATCAGTATTATCTTGTTTGTATTTTAGAAGTGAAGCTTTTCGGTGACAATTAAAGAGCCTTATTTGTTTTTTTCAGCAGCTACCCATACAGAACCGAAAATAGCTCCAACTCCTGCGCCGATCATACTTTTCGTCCAATCATAAGATCTCTTTGCAACTGTAATAATTTCTGATGAATCAGGTGTTACTGATGGTTCAGATGAAGGTGTAACTGATGAATCAGGTGTTACTGATGGTTCAGATGAAGGTGTAACTGATGAATCAGGTGTATTTGTTGGAACTGATGTCTCTGTATTCGGAACTGATGTCTCTGTAGGTGGAAATGTTTTCGTGATATCAGATGTTTTTGTGATGCTAGGTAATGTCCCGGTGCAATCAGGACTATTGCTTTCCGCAGATACCAAGGTAGGGATATTGGCTACAATCATTCCTCCAATAGTTGTCCCAATAACTTTAAGAGCATCTCTCCGTGTAATTTGTGTAAAAGATTTATTTTCGTTTGTCATAATAATTTTCGGATATAACGAATTAATTGCGAATTCTATCTTATAATGATTATATTGTCAACCCGATACCGATGTAATTTTTTGTATCGATATTGTTTGATCTTAATTCTTTTGGGATTAATGATAAAGAGAATTATTGCAAGATGATGTAATGAAAATTACAAAATCGGGACAGAGGAAATAAAATATATTCGGGTAAAATAAGGTATGGGGGGAAATATAAAAATTTGATTATATTAGGATATAATATATATACTATATATAGTATAATATCCGTTCATACGGTCAATATAGCACCACATATTTTATGGCGACAACGGGCATAAATGTTAAAAGTCTAAATGAAAGAAATGATTACGAAAAATTTATTTTTTGGAAAGGTGCTGCAAAATTATCATAATTAAGTTAATTGTTAAAAGGAAAGTTTTATGATAAATTTGGGATTGTCCTGCACAGAATTTACCCCGATATTTGATCGGGGAGCATTTATACGGGATAAAGTTTTAGGGTGCGTTGTTCATTGGTAGAACGCTTTATTGATGACGCAAACCTTGTTTGCGACATATCGAAAATTGAAAATGGGGGCGCGTGGCTCAGTGGTAGAGCGCCTTCCTGATAAGAAGGAGGTCCTTGGTTCGATCCCAAGCGCGCCCACAGAGTTCTCAATTTTCGTTATAAGAAAGAATTCTTAAGACAAGATGAATCTTGTCAAAAGAAAGACCCTCCTACACCCCGCTAAGCGGGGTTTCGGAAGGGCAAGAGTCAAGGTTCGACTTGTCCATCCGAAACCTTGGCGAAGGAGGATCCCTTGCTCGCCCACCACAGAAAAGCAAAATATTTGTTATGGCAGTTGAAAACTTCTTTACCGGGTCAAACTCGGCTGCATCCCGGACCGTTGACCTAATCGGATTTCGGATCAAATGGAATTATAAAAAAGCGGTTGACTATTAATTAATACAATAATAGTATTGAGCCCTGCTCCGAATACCCATGTCAAAAAATGAATCCGAAATAAATTTTGATAATCCGATCTTAAAGAATGCGAGGTTTTGCAGGAGGATTGTCCGGGACGGAAAAACAATAATCGATCCTGCGTGGAGAGAAAAGATCGACTGGGAGACTAAAATATACAATAGTGAAGGTGGATATTTACTTTCAAGAAGAAGGTCTGAAGTACCCAATGGAACAAAAGTCCAGTTTGAATTACCACTCGGAAGTAATATGTCTCAATATGTAGATACGAGTGCGATAGAAGTTCGGAAGAGTGGTAGTTGGATACCTATTCATGTATGTACTCGGGAAATGGGTAATAGTGCAAGATATGGCATAGACGGAAGACGAATGGGTTGGGATGGGGTAGTTAAAGGTGGACATGCTAAGGGGATGAAATATGTATTAGTTAGAGCTGATGACATTGAACATTTTAAAAGTAATATATCCGAGTATATGGAGAAATCTTAAAATATTCTCAAATGATATTAGGGTAAATCAGGAGCGATTTGATTTAGAGATATATTAAATACGTGTTGACGGGGGGTTGACCTTCAATATATAATACACAATGCGCTCTCCAATTTTCGGACGCGCATATTGAGGAAAATTACCTTTTTGATGAATAGCCAAATTTCAAATACTTAAGTGTTAGTGTTCTGCCTGTGTGTAGTTAGGGGGCAGAGCGGCTTTCTTCATTGGAATTTACCTCAAGAACTTTGAAATACTTTTAGTGGGCTATAGAGGGCCTGAAGTTTACCCGGTTTGAACACCTCATTTGCAATGAGGAGGCAGAGGGTTCGACTCCCTCCAGGTCCACTTTTGAATAGTTTTAGTATTTGTTGTCGGGTGATTGGTAGTGAGCATTAGGGCGAACTACGAGTCACTTGTCAACAGAGACTAAATGAGAGGAATATTTTGAATTTGGGGTTGGGAATGTTTCTGCTTTGCAGGATCCTTCCCTTTCTTTGTAAGTTGTCATAAGGCTAAGGAACAAAATTCACGCCTTATTAAAGATATTTATTAAAAGAAAACCGAGAATTCATAAATAAATTTGCACCTTAATAATTTAGGGAGAAAGGCCAAAATCCTTGTGCATAGCTCAAAAGATTTAAGAATATTGATTTAAGATTTAAGAATAAGAAAACTGCAGATAGTTTTGTATATAGTTAAAGTTTGAATTCATAAATAGTAAATCGTAAATCTTGATTCTTTCGCGCTATGCGCGAGGTATATGTCTTTATACTAACGCAGACAGTGAATGCCTTGGTTTTGCTTACCGATGAAGGACGCGCAAGGCTGCGATAATCGACGGGTAGGAGCCACGATCCTGTGATCCGTCGGTGTCCGAATGGAGTAATCCCCCTCGCGTTATAGCGAGGGACTGGGGAGTGAAAATACCTTGCATTATGTGCATGAAATACATTTCAAATTCGAAGCACGAATATCGAAATTCGAAACAAATTACAATTTTAAAAATATTAAATTCCAAACTGTTTGGAACATTAATATTTGTGATTTAGTTATTATTTCGGATTTCGGATTTAGAATTTCGGATTTATTTGTTCCTGCATATCATGCAGGGTATATAGCTTCTCAAGAGGGTACCGTCCGAACTGAAACATCTAAGTAGGGCGAGGAGTATAAATCAAATGAGATTTCGCAAGTAGCGGAGAGCGAAAACGAAAAAGCCTAAACCTTGTCCGCAGGACAAGGAAATTCGAAGCACGAATATCGAAATTCGAAACAAATTACAATTTCAAAAATATTAAATTTCAAACTGTTTGGAACATTATTATTTATGATTTATTTATTGTTTAGGATTTCGGATTTAGAATTTCGGATTTTCTCATCCTGTGGATGAGGGGTTGCAGGAGTCCAATATGGGATTCATTTATCATAGTAGAACGGTGTGGAATTGCCGACCATAGAAAGTGAAAGTCTTGTATACGAAATGATAGATGACCCTAGGAATTTCCTAAGTACCACGGTACAAATATACCGTGGGAATCCGGGAGAACCATCTTCCAAGGCTAAATATAAGCAAAGACCGATAGTGAACTAGTACCGAGAGGGAAAGGCGAAAAGAAGGGTGGAACACCCAGTGAAATAGAACCTGAAACTGTTTGCGGACAAACCGGTAGAGCTTGTTCGTAGAACGAACGTAAAGATTTACGCGGATTTTAGAAATGGATTTACGCTGATATTATCAGTGATGATCCGCTCTTTATCTGTGATAATCGTTTCGCTCGTTCTGCGAGCGAGTGATACCGTGCCTATTGAAGAATGAACCGGCGAGTTGTTGTGTGGTGCAGCATAAGTCCTTTAATGGAAATATGCAGAGCGAAAGCGAGTACTAATAGTGCATTAGTACCACACATCAGACCCGAAACCAGGTGATCTAGCCATGAGCAGGGTGAGTTCCGATGAAGATCGGAAGGAAGCCCGAACCCGTTGATGTTGCAATATCTTGGGATGACTTGTGGATAGGGGTAATATGCCAAACGAACCTGGAGATAGCTGGTTCTCCCCGAAAGGTCTATAGGGACCGTGGCACGTCAGGTGTTACCGATGGTAGAGCTACTGAATGGGTTTGCAAGGGCAACCGAGTAAACTCAACCAAACTCCGAATAGCGGTGTACATTATCGTGCTAGACAGTCGCATCGGGCTAAGCTGATGCGGCGAAAGGGAAACATCCCAGACTTTCAGCTAAGGCCTCTAAATCATAGCTAAGTTTCAAAGGAAGTTCATTTCCATAAACAGCCAGGAGGTTGGCTTAGAAGCAGCCATCCTTTAAAGATAGCGTAACAGCTCACTGGTCGATGGAAGTGGGCGCCGAAAATTTATCGAGGATCAAGCTATGTGCCGAAGCTAAAGATTTTGTGCGTAGCACAAGTACACGAATTCACGCGAATTATCTTTTTCTGTGTATATTAGTGTTTGTATTTGTAAGAGCAATGTTTTTTATAAGAACTTACAAGATACACACAAATTAACACGAACAAGAAGTATATTTGTGTTTATTAGCGTACTCGCGCTGCGCGCGAAGTGGTAGGGGAGCGTTCCAACAGCGGTGAAATTAAGCTGTAAGGCTTGGTGGAGCGGTTGGAAGTGAGAATGCCGGTATGAGTAGCGCACTAGCACTGTGAGAATCAGTGCCGCCGAATACCCAAGGTTTCCCCGCAGACGTTCGTCGTGTGGGGGTTAATCGGTTACTAACATGAGCCCCGATTTTAATCGGGGGTAATGGATGTACAACAGGTTAAAATTCCTGTATTTGTTTTGGATCGAAAGCCTTGTGCGTTGCACAAGAGATTTAAGAATATCGATTTATGATTTATGACGAAGTCACAAGCTATGCTTATGAATACTTTATCGTGAATCCTGAATCATGAATCTTCATTCTCTCGAGCAGCGCGCGAGTAGCTGGGGATTGACTGGACGAGATGATTGAAGCCCCTTCGTGAAGTGGGGTGCAAGCATTTAGATAGTGTTGGTTGGAAAATCCGCCGACATGATAAATTGAGATGTTATGCAGAGCCTAAAGCAATTTGGGCAATTTTAACTCATTTTGTCTACAAGAAAAGGTTCGCAGCGAGATCCAGATCAAGCCGTACCGCAAACCGACACAGGTGGGTTGGTCGAGAAGACTAAGGTGAGCGAGAGAAAGAGGCTTAAGGAACTCGGCAAAAAAGCTGGACGTAACTTCGGGAGATGTCCTGCCTTGTGCGGCGCAAGTCGCGCGAGGCTACAACAAATGATTGCTAACCGACTGTTTATCAAAAACACAGGTCCGTGCAAAGCAGAAATGCAAAGTATACGGGCTGACACCTGCCCAGTGCCGGTAAGTTAAGTGGATTCGTCCCTGCGCAAGCGGGATGCGATGAAATTAAGCTCCGGTAAACGGCAGCAGTAACTATAACTGTTCTACGGTAGCGAAGCCCCTTGTCGGGTAAGTTCCGACCTGCATGAATGGTGTAACGAGTTA
>LBVJ01000051.1 GCA_000993025.1 Candidatus Woesebacteria bacterium GW2011_GWA1_38_8 | reverse complement strand
AAATTCTCAATGATGGTCGTTTTGCAAAAGCTGTCAAAATGAAAAAAGATGGTACTCAAGTTTGCTATGAAATCGCAGAGGATATCATCGCCGCTTGGGGAAGTCCACCAATAAGTGAATGTGGAGATGGTAAGGGTCAGAATGGTGTAGGTGGTAATGGCTCAGGGAAACGAGTCAAATGGGATGATCTTAGCGAAGAAACGAAAGAAGCTATTCGTGAGATGATCAAAAAATTCAATGAGGATCAGGGAAAAAATGATGGTGAATTCGCCCTTGATCCTGATGCCCTTGGTCATGAGCTTGCGGATCTTTCTCGCGGAGAGAAAGAAGGCAAAGACGGTGAAGAGGGCAATACGATGAACTCACAAATGAAAGACATTGATCACAGTGAGGCTTACGTTCCGTATGACCCTCATGATCGTACTGTTTTTGCAAAGAAATATCCCGAAACATACCGTGGATTCAAGGAAAGTATCTCAAACAAAATTAATCAGGCTAAAAATGCCTTGACAAAATTACTTATCTCATTGAGCCGCGATGAAAAGGCGAATTGCCTTAAGAGTGGACGGCTTGATCGTCGCCGTCTGGCTCAAGTTGTGGTTGGCTCTGATCGAGTCTTCTTCAAGAAAACTGAAGGGATCAACATTAAATCGGCTGTCCAACTGGTAATCGATCTAAGCGGGTCTATGTCTGGGTCAAGGGCTAAACTTGCCGCTCAGGTTGCTACCTTGTTTGGCGAAACACTGAACACCTTGAATGTTCCTTTCGAAATCATTGGGTTTAATACTAATTCGATGTCAAGGGATGAATCAGAATTAGCGGAAAGAAGCGGATATGATCGTACGGGAGATATTATCAACCGATGGATCTTCAAGGAATTTCGGGAGAACTTCAACAACGTTAAAGACCGTCTTGGATCATGCGGTCATAGCATGGACGAATCTACCACGAAAACTAATTGTGGAGCTATCGGCGGTTGTAATATTGACCATGAGGTTATTCTGTGGGGAGCAAACAGGTTATGGATGGAAAATGTTGATCGTAAAATCCAAATCGTGATCAGTGATGGACTCCCTTCAGGTTACATGCATTCTTATGGTGGTTTTTTGCCCCGTATGCTCAGTGAAACGAACAAAAAAATTGAATCTCATGGAATCGAACAGTTCTGTTTTGGGATACAGTGTGAAGAGGTAAGGCACTATTATTCCAAATACAAAATTATTAATAGCCTTGATGAACTGAATCATGAGGCCCTTAAATTCCTTGAAAATTCTCTTAAATTCAAGAACAAAAGGTAATATAATATATGAAATTAGTAAGGTTTAGCGATACTCAACACCATGTAGATCATAACGGTACCCTGAGCATTATCATCGGAAAGGAAACGGTTCTTAAGCTATCTCCAGTAGATAGCTTAATTTCCTGTTTAGAGCAAGTAAAAAGACTTCTCCCAGCCGATAGGATAGGAATAGCAGAGGACGTTATCAATCGAGTCATGACAGTTATGGATATCCCTCAGGATGTTTCTGATAGGGTTTCTGAGGGGTTTCATGAGAATGAGAAAAAGATCATTCCTGCATTGACAAACGACAATGACACGGATACAATCCAAGAATCTCAACAGGAAGATATCCTGTCTGACTTAGAAAAGGATTGGTTGTCTTTTGTTGAAAGATTTGTGAATGAGGATCATCCAACCTGTACATTTAGTGTCGAGGAAATGAACGATATACTTGACGGAGAATGTATTGATAAATTTGTTAATTTCTTTGAAAAAAGATATCTAATAGAGAATGATGGAAACTCTACTAAAATATCTGTCAAAAAGGTCTAGAAATGGTTTCCCTTAGAACTCCCCATAGAATCAAAACTTCTGCTAAAATTTCTGCCTTGGTTGATTCTGATTCCGCCGAAAAATCTTACAATATCTCCGAAACTTTTCAAGTACTTAAAAAAAGTCTTCTTGAAGCAGAAAAAGAATATTCAATTAGAAAATCATCAGAAAGATTTTATCGATTCCATGAAAAAGCTCAATCATGCCGTCATGAAATAATTAACCATTTCCTAATCGATCTTCCAATTAACCAAGAAGAAATCATCAGGCAAAGCTTTCTTCATGCTATGAAGAATATCCTTACCCTTAATATCCTTAGACATGAAACTCTCTCTATCATTATGGAAAATCTGGAAAATAGTGATATTGATATTTCTTCATTGAGAGAAAATGAACTACTAGACTATTCAGAATTACAAAGAGAATGTATTGAAAAAAACAGGAAATACTTTCCTTATATAAACATTCTTATGTCCGAAGAAACCAATATAAACTCAATGGAATACAAACAACTTGAACGTGATGAAAACTGGGCTTTGGATCGGATACTCAATCAAGGGCTTACTCTCCATTTCTATTGTGATGTCCTTGGCTATGATTACGAGGCTATCTATGGCAAGATTAAGACATTAGGGTCTATCTCTCTCGATGAGTTGATAAACAGGAAGTCTTCTCTCTTGAATCATTTCTATGATGAATCCTTGGGCACTTCGATTTTAAAAACTCAAGAGGATGATGATTAGAGCGAAAAGAAAGGGAGTAAAGATGCTAATCATCACCAAATCGGAACGCGAAAGAATCAGTAAACTTGTGGGGTCTAAAATCCTTAGCCCCTATTTCTTCTCCAATTCAAAGACCAGTGGTATCTCTGTAGACTTTCGGGTATGCCCGTTCATGAAACGGGTTGATGGTACCTTCACGAGCGCAAAGTGCAAGGGCTGTTATTCGGCCAACATCCTGAACGTTTATCCTAACCTTGCCAAAAAAGTTGTTGCCTTGCCAGCTCAAGACGATACGGAATTGGCTCTCTTCGAAAAGTCATGCAAGATTGTCAATGATCTTTTCCCCTCTGTCAAAAAGCTTCGTTTCTATTCCTTGAGCGATTTCCATCAGGGGGATCTACCCTATATTGAAGTTGCCAGTAAGTACTTCGTTGTTGATATTATCTCGAAGATTCTTACTCTTCCGCGAAATATGGATAGTCTCGTGAGCCTGACCAATATGCCTAACGTTTGGGTTTCCCTTTCCTTTAACAAGGATTTTAAGGCCAATCTCCCAAGAATCGTTAAGTATCTCAAAGAACAAGCACCCAAAAACATTCAGCTCAATTACACCATGAACTACAAAGAAGAAAATCCTGATGATCCTTTCTTCAATATCTTCTCTGTCTTGCATTTTAAGAATAACTACAAACGGCTGGGAATTGAGAAGTTCGAGAAGGTCACAGAGAATCGTACCTGTGCCGTTATCGGACCTGACGGACAACCTGTCGCCGCGCATGGCGCATGCGACCATTGCCATAATTGCCATATCTCTTTCCATAAGAACAAGGCAATGATGGAAAAACAATAAATTGGCGCTTGCAATGGCGGTCGTAAAATGATACACTGTGTGTGTTGGACTTATTTTAGTCATAAGAAAGGAAAATATTTACGATGCCAGTCAAGACGGGAATGATACGCCGAGAGAAATTTAAAAATCAAATTGAAGTGTTTTTCAAAATGCCTTTTGCAGAATTCGTTACTAAACACTTCAAGGTTGGAATGACAAGGGTTGATTGTTGCGAAATGATCAACCAACTGTCAGGGGGGAAGGTTTCTCCAAAAACTTCTACTGTTTGGAATTATATCAAACAGGGAATTAAAAATGGAGAAATAACTGATTTCGATTTTCATGGACGAAAGTCAAAAGGCAGCAATAAAAAGAAATCGATTTGTATAAAGCAAAAAGATATCCCGATCACCGTCAATGATCAAATCACGACTATTACATTCTCGTGTGAATGTGGGGAAAAACACACTGAAGAAAGGAAGATCACTCCAGAAAATGCCAACTTGCTGTTGCGGATTCATAAGTGCGAATCCTGCGGTGAGAAAGGTCTTTGCAGTGCAGAGTTCACTTATGGTGATGTTCTGGTAAGGAAAGCAATTGCTTCAGAATCGGGGATTCTTTCCGAATGTTTTGTAGATGAATTCGGAAAAATCATCTTGAATCCACTCGTGGATTATGGTAGTAATGAGGTAGAAACTCTTAACGAGCTGGTCTCGTGAGATAACAAACATTGGAGAAACGTTATGGCCAAGGTTAAGGTAAGTCGGAAAATCAAAAAGAAATGAGGGAATTCCATGGGTAAGCTATCCACGAGCGCAATCCTTGAAGAACTTTTCAAAGATAAAATTGAAAATATTCTTCTGAAACACTTCAAAGGCGTTAAGACAAATGCCGATGCAGTTGAGAAAATGCATAAAATCACAAAGGGAGCCGTCAAAGTCTCTCATGTGACAATTCAGAAAATGGTTTATCTGGCTCATGCAAACAAGCTGATAAGCCCTGATGATTTCCCTTTCGCCTATGTCGATGTCCCTGCGAAAACGGGTCACCGTGGGAAAATCTCCATTCGTGAAATTCTGGAGAAAAAGAAGGGTAAATCTTTCTGGGATATCATCGCTCCTTACAAAACAATGACCAAGGAAGATACGGCTAAAGCCCTTGGCGTTAACTATGCTTCTGTCCTCAATACCATCAGACGCGCCGTTGAAAAGGGAGAAGAATTTAACGGAGCCAAAATCTCTGAGTCTGACTTTCCCCGTTGGTTTAAGCAGAAGAAAATTAAACCGGGGAAAGAGAATACTACTTCTGAAATCCAAGAAGTTCAGGAAGATATGTTCAAGGTCAAGGCTGTCTGCTCTGAATGTGGACACTCTAAAGGATGGTACGAACGTCCTTCTGTTGCAGGACCTAACATCAACGTCGGACTCAAAGCGACAAGATGCCCCCAATGCCACAAATGGCAAACGTACGAAGCTACCGTTGAAGTCAATGGGATCAAAATCATTAAGAAGGTCATCCCTCATGGCCCCGATGCCATGCTTTATGAGGACTTTGTGGATAAAAACGGGAGTCAAATAAAAAATCCCCTTCTCATCCCCGCCTGATCGGGCACTTCGATTTCAGAAACATATCCCCCTTAAGCTTAGGGGGATATATCTTTTAGGAATAAATTAAATGATCTCAATTTTCAATCCATTTGAAGGGGCAACTGATCCTGATAATGAGAATTATCAAAAATTACTTGATAAACTCATTAGTCTTGATTCTTTAGCCATGAAAGAAAATCCTATTGAGATTAGAAAATTTCAATTAATTGATGCTGTCCACAACCATTTTAAATTTTATCATATATCTTTATTCAATGATGGATATGTAGCTCATTATGGAAGAATCGAAACTAAGGGTTCTATCTATGACTCACGAGTAAAAAAAGGTGTTATGAGCAAG
>LBVJ01000050.1 GCA_000993025.1 Candidatus Woesebacteria bacterium GW2011_GWA1_38_8 | reverse complement strand
TATTTTTTTAGAAATCTTATCCGCTTCTGTTAAAAATTTATTCATACTGCCTCTTGTTTCTTCTTTAATTTCTTGCTTGATTTCGTCTTTGGTTTTATCTAAGGCAAAATATAATTCTTCTTTGGTGGCGAATTTCTTTAATTCTTTTTTTAATTCCTCTTTAGTGACAAATTTTTCTAAATCATCCTTGGTGGCGAATTTTTCATCCAATTCTAAAAACCCTCTTTGAGTAAGCGTTGCTAATTTTTCAAGAGTCATTTTTGCAGGGGTATTCAAAGGTATATCCCTTGCCGATTGGGTGGCGTATGCGTCAACATGAAGAGTGCCATTTTTAATATTCTCCATTTTCAATCCGGCAACTTCCGAGATCCGAAGTCCTGTTTGGAGAATAATTTCTACAATAGCTGTAATCCTTGTATCACTTCTTACAATATCCCTTAAAGCCCGATAAGGGTCTCGTGAGACAAGTTTTTCATCCATCAAAAAACGGAAAAATGTTTTTACGGCATTAAGTTTTCTCGATACGGATTTCGGAGTGTATTTTTGTGATAAAAGCTGATCCCTGAAAGTTTCGATATCATCAGGTTCAACCAAATCTGCCGTAGGTTTATTTTTATCAACCAAGAATATCACTAGTTGGTCAAGATCGGCACGATAAGCTAGAATTGTGGAAGGGGACCTTTTCTTATCCTGTAAATGCAGGACGAATCTCGGTAAAAGATCTTTTAAAGAGTCTTGCGACATATAGATATGTTATTTTTAGGTTAATATACCAGCCAATATATGATAATAATGGGTTATTGGATGTAATATTAACACAACTTATAGTCTGCGGTCAATATATTATGAGACATAACTACAGATTTAATCAAGGGGGTAAAAAAGGAGTATCTAAAGCTCAAAACCGAATTGTTACACTTCTTCTAATTATTTTTTTTATGCTGTTTATAAGTTCATTGTCACAGACCTCTAAAAAAATACAAAAGGTTAATCTGGAAGTTGCCTTTCGTGAAGAAGAGCTGAAGAAACTCAAAGAGGAACAAGATGAATTAAAAATTAAACTTGAAGAGATAACAAGTCAGGAGTATATCGAAAGACAGCTTAGAAATGAGCTTGGTCTGACTAAAGAGAACGAAATAGTTTTAGTTTTGCCGCCTGATGAAATATTGATAAAACTTTTACCTGTGGTCGAAGAGGAGGTTGTTGAAATTAAACCAAATTGGCAGAAATGGGCAACATTATTCGGACTTTATGAATGATATTGTCTTGCGGAGCAAGATATCACCTTGCGGGAAATTAGTGAGTGGTAAGATTGTTCTGATTGGAGGACTCTTGTTTCGGAAGGGTAATTTCTAATTGACCATATTTCTAACACTTCTTAAATACTATGTTGTGGGGACTGTAAGAAGTTACAAATTCAACATTTGAATTTTCTTATATTTCCGCCAACTTTTAATTTGAAATTCCCGTTTTAAGGCAGCCGATCTGTTCGGAAGTTTTTCAAGGTATATTATCTTTACAGGTTTATGACTTCTGGTATATGCTCCGCCAGTGCCATTTTTATGTTCAATAAAGCGTCTCTTGGGATCATTGGAAATTCCGGTGTAGAAGCTTTTATCAGAACAGAGAAGGATATAAACAAACCACATAAGTTATTTTAACTTGAAATTGTTTTTGTTGCTTCATAAAAGCTGGATATAAATGGTATAATCAACTCTCGCAGACGATGTGCGGGGTAGTGTACGGCTGCACGGAAGGCTCATAATCTTCCAGATCAGGTTCAACTCCTGACCCCGCAACATAAATTTTACCCAATGACTACACCACTTCAAGATTGAAGTTACCGCAATGCTTTAGTAGAATAGGGGATATGCTAGGGTAGCTCCCCGCATAAGTCTTTCTTCTCGCCGAGTCCGACTCGGTCTCGAAGTATCGCTTTTACGGGGCAGGCAGTCGGTTTGTGTACAGGATTCATGACAAAATTTGCCAAGGTAGCTCAGTGGTAGAGCGCGCGTTTCATAAGCGCGATGTCGAGAGTTCGATCCTCTCCCTTGGCACAATAATTTTTTTTGCGACATATCAAATCAAAGATTTGTTATGACGGCTTTAGCCGACATGTCAGAATGTTTCTGCCATAAGCGACAGGTCTTTGGAATATCCTAATTTCGATTTTATTGAATTTGTCGAACCCTGTCGTTGGCACTTAGTTTCCATTAATCTGCGGCAGGACATTTTACTGGTGAGATATACATAATAATTTATATTAATCAACTATAGGAACAATGGTTAAGAGTTATATAAAAAGCCAAAATGTTTCTGGAGGTGAAGCGGTTTTAGCCTCGAGATTGTTTAAGGAGGGTAAAAGCCAACAATACGTTGATGCGTACTTATTATCGATCGGATCCGAAGCAGTAGAAAATTATATATTTGAACAATCTACCGGAAATATTCGACACCATATGAATCTGATCTCTCATGTTATAAAAGAGGACCTTTTAACTTCCGAAGAAAAAAACAAAGCAGGGTTAAGATTAAAAGAGCTTGAAAGAAAATACAAATTATTTAAGGAGACAGGATTTCCCGGAATAAGTGAAAGGGAATAAGTCAGAGGCATCGGTGGTGTTTTTTAACGATAGGAAAAATCTTCCTTTTAACTTCAGTTTGTTTGCAATTGCTGCACAATTTTGGTAGTATATCTTCATAATTTAGAAAAGCTTTGAGGGAGTTGATTGGGACTTCCAAATAGCAGGTAAGGCTACCCGAAAGGGATGTCAAGCACGGAGGCGAAACCGTAAAAGCCAGCAGCAATTGTCGCTTCGGCTACGCTCAGCGTAAACTAGCGGAGATTGTCAAAATGAGGTTAACTCATGACGATAATCCAGCTTAGCTGGATTTTTTAGTGAGTTAACGAAGAAGGGTGGCACCCCTCGTTACACTCGGGGTAAACTAATTAAATAGGTTTACTCTAAACGAAAAGCAATGAGGCCCTTGTAAGATCATCATCTTTATTGGTGGTTTTACAAGGGCTTTTTTTTGGGTGTGTAGCTTAAGGGCAAAGTGTCCGTCTCCAAAACGGAAGACTGTGGGTTCAAGTCCCTCCACACCTACTTATGTCTGAAAGAATAAATCCTGTATCACTAGTTGGAAAGGAACCCCTAAAAAAGGGGTTAGTTTGGCATGGATATATTTGGAATTAATTTATCAATAAATATGAATAATTTGGTAAAGCCTGACGTGGTGGAAGATTTTGTGTCCGAAATTGTCAAAAGAAACGATGAGAGAAAAATATTTAACGAAGTGTTAAATACAAAATTAATAGAAGGAAAAACAATCAAAGAGGATATTAAATTGGAATCTGAGAAGGATGCAACTATTGCATTAAACAGAACGGACATTACAAAACAGGTCCTGCAAGATTTTGCGATTGGTAAACTGAAGAAAACAAAGCAGGGTCAAACATCGGTTTATGAATCTTTATTGCGTGGAGTGATTGAGTATTTGGACGATGATTTTAAAATTATTCATACGAAACTGGACAACGCGAAGATGGCTTATAAGGACCTACCAAATAAATATCCGGGAATACATAATAAAGCGGTTGGAATAATTGAGGCAAAAATCAAAGACGGACTGAATAACAAGGTAAAAATGGAATTTCTTATGGAAAAAATTATGGAATCAAAATTGCGTAGTTTAGCCCATGAAATGTTTTATGCAACAAACAGGTTTAACTTAAACAATAATGATTTATTAAGGTATACATGTTTAATGTATGAATTAGACAAATTGAAACAAGCCCCTATCGAACAATCTGATATTCTAAAAACGGAAGTTGCCGGATCGATAAAAAGTGGAAACTGTTTGGAAATGATTCATATAAAAAGTTTGAGGTATACATATCCCAACGGCAAGCGTCTTCAAATACTTGAAAATACAGATGGCTTTGAAACCAAAGGCATAAAGGGGGAAAGAAGATTATATCCAAGTGAAGAAGTTATTGTAAAAAGACTTGCTAATATGAAATTATTATTCGATACATATCGGGTCAGAACGAATTTGACAGTAATAATAGCAGATAATGATTTGGAGTGTTTGTTTCCGGAGAGGAATGGATTGGTTGATAGAATTGAGATAGTTGAAGCCAGGAAATCTGCAAATAAATATGTCGTATATTTAGGCAATACCTTAAGATTTGTAACACAAAACGTATATCTCTTAACAGATTATCTAAAAGAATTTAAATTAAAAAATCTCTATTTACAGGAAAAAGATAAAGTTGTGTCTAGTTTGAGAAATGGGAGAGGTCCTTTAAAAGAAGCTGTTGTAGAAGAACGAGTTAATCACCAGTTTGAACATTACCACGATATGTTTGGAGAAATTTATTCCCGGAGCCAGGCAAGAGACACCGCTCTTAATATGATCGCGAACAATATGGCACTATCTGTTGTATTTTCGAAATTTAGGAACCGTCCGATTGTGTTTATTGATGATAGGGGTGAAGAAAATAAATTAATTGGAGGGATTACACCAACTTCAAGAGCTGTATTTTTAACTAAACTAAAAGATCCCGTTAAGGTGGTACAATAATAGAAATATGGAAAAACGGGTATTTTCGGGAGTACAACCGTCGGGAGATTTGCATTTGGGAAATTACTTAGGTGCTTTTCGCCGATGGGTGGAAGGACAATCGGACGGTTTAAACATTTTTTGCGTGGTAGATCTGCATGCAATAACTGTACCGCAGGAACCGTTGGTTTTAAGAGAAAAAACATTGGAAACTGCGGGACTATTGCTTGCCTGCGGTATTGATCCTGAAAAATCACTATTATTCATCCAGTCGCAAAATCCCGATCATGCAAATTTGGCTTGGATCCTCAACTGTTACTTATCCATGGGACAAATGTCCAGAATGACGCAGTATAAAGAAAAAGCAGAGAACAAAGATTTTGTGTCGGTCGGACTTTTTGATTATCCGGCACTTATGGCGGCGGACATTTTGCTATATGACACAACTGAAGTTCCGGTGGGGGAGGATCAGAAACAGCATGTTGAGTTGACCCGTGATGTGGCGGGACGTTTTAATTCCAAGCATGGGGATACTTTTACACTACCGGAACCGGTAATCTCGGATACGGGAGCAAGAATTATGAATCTTATTGATCCAACAAAGAAAATGAGTAAAAGCGATCCTAATCCGGATTCTCGAATCAACCTGTTGGACGATAAAGAGACAATATTTCGAAAAATAAAATCGGCAACCACCGATAGCGAATCGGAAATTAAATATAATCTGAAGGAAAAACCGGGTATTTCCAATTTATTGGAAATTTATTCGGTTCTAAATAGTAAAGACATTGAAGAGTGCGAGAATGAATTAAGGGATATGGGGTATGGGAAATTTAAGGAAACAGTGGCAGAAGGTTTAAGTTTAAGTCTAGGTTCTATACAAAATAAATACAAAGAACTAAATCAGTATAATGATCCCATTTTTAAAATCCACGAAGATCCTCGTTATACAACTGTAGGGAAATTTTTAGCAAAAGCAGGTCTCGACGAAATTCCCCAATTAATAAATATCCTCAAGGGCGATATGACAATTGTCGGCCCAAGACCGCTTCCTATTTCGGAGGGAAAAAAAGTACCTAAAAGATATATTAAAAGATTTAAGGTCTTACCTGGAATAATACCTCCTTGGCTACGCGTCGGAAGTGAATCTCTCACTACAAATTTATGGCTCGAAGAAGATCTAAAATATGTAAAAAACAAATCCTTGAAATACGATTCTGTTCTTTTTTTAAAAGGTATGATGCATTTAATAAAAGTATTATGAAAAAAATAGCGATTTTTGGAATTAGAGGATATCAGATTATTTATAGTGGATATGAGATTTTCACTGAAAAATTAGTTAATCTATCAAATAAGACTGATTTTTTTTACATACT
>LBVJ01000049.1:4722-10327 GCA_000993025.1 Candidatus Woesebacteria bacterium GW2011_GWA1_38_8 | reverse complement strand
AAAATACCCCGTGAGTTCTGGTTTATTGTTTGCTTATTTCTGATAACCCGATCGGTTCTTACTTTTTCAGGAATATTCTCCAGATATATTTTTAGTGATACATACAACAATTGGTATGAATGGCGCTACGACGACCGCCAGTGGCTGGATATTTGGTCCGTTTGGGATTCGGGGTGGTATCTGGATATTGCGGAAAACGGATATTCTCCTGTATTAAATTCAGATCTGCCAAAAAAAACCGTGTCGGGGCAGTCAAACATTGGTTTCTTTCCGTTCTACCCGATCCTGATAAAACTAACCAGTTATCTGACCGGAGATTTTCATACATCCGGCATTTTAATATCAAACATTTCGCTTCTGGTTTCAGGATATTTTTTGTACCAGGTGGTCTCTCTTGATTTCAAGAAAGATTTGGCAAAAAGGAGTGTGATTTTTTTATTTCTATTTCCCACTTCCTTCGTATTATCAGGAATATTTTCCGAATCCGTATTTTTGCTTCTATCAATTTTAATTTTTTATACTGCCAAAAAAAATATGTGGTTCCAATCGGGAATTCTCGGACTGCTTCTGACGACCACGAGACCGACAGGGGTATTAATTCTCGTCCCGATAGTCTATCTCTACCTTGTACAAAATAGGTTTAAAATAAAAAAAAGTGTGTTGTATTTTTTGTTTTATCCTCTCGGTTTGATGCTATTTTCCGTGTATTTATACCTGATTCTCGGCGATTTCTTTGCCTACTTCCATTCGAAAACAAATTATTGGGGATTTGTTGTTTCTGATCCATTTTCGGTAATAATAAATTTCCTAACATATTCATTTAATACCGCAGTTATTGGTGTATTTATTGTATTAACGCTAGCCTTAATAG
Source organism: Candidatus Woesebacteria bacterium GW2011_GWA1_38_8 (assembly GCA_000993025.1). Taxonomy (GTDB): domain Bacteria; phylum Patescibacteriota; class Microgenomatia; order UBA8517; family UBA8517; genus GWB1-38-13. The sequence goes on along the minus strand of LBVJ01000049.1, from coordinate 9,456 downwards.
TATTTCTTTTCAGAAAACGATATATAAGTTATGCATTGTTTTCACTTTCAATAATATTGATAGCCCTTTTAAACGGGCCTGAAAGCGCTCTGGGGATCCCCCGAATGTCGTGTGCTGTTTTCCCGCTTTATATTTCGTTGGCAATGGTTTCGGATAACCGTGTTATGAGAAATATAATTCCGGTAGTTTCAGGTGTTTTGCAGTTTGTTTTTATGGTGTTTTGGAGCGTGGGGGTTCTCATAATATAAAACGGCAATTCCATAAAACATTATTAGTAATATTAAAAATCTGGTCTGTATTAAAGGTAGAACACCTGTGAGCAATAATATTAACCATGATTTGGATAAACAGGGTTTTGTTTCAGAGGAAATAATGATAAATACGGGAAGAAGCAAAATCATAAGGTCGTGGGTTAACACATGAACAGAAAAGAGTATTGTTGCGGCGATTCCAAGAGTAAATATTTTATTTATATTCCAGTTGATCTTCTTTTTTATGTGAACATATCCCACGACAAGAGCATAAAAAAATAAATTTGCACCCAGCAGAATACTATTGTCAATACGGGGAAGATAAAAATTTCCAAGCCCATAAAACGTATACATTTGGTTCGGACGGCTTCCAAACATTGAAGACTCGGTGGAAAAAATAAATTTTGGGTAGTCCATAAAAAGTCTTATATTTCCTTTTGAAATAATGGTGTTTATCAGAATAAAGATAATTATACCGGCAATAAAACCTTGAAGGTAATTTTTCTTATTGACCGATAGCTTAAGAGCAAATGGGGTAAACAAAAGGTATTGGGGTTTCACCACCAAAAGAGAAGTCGCAAGTCCGCTTAAAAAATCTTTCTTTTCTTTGCTTGAAACATATATCCATAAAAAAATAAGCAGTATTACCGGTGTATATTGCCCAACGATCATATTGTTCACGCTCGGCCAAAAAAGAAATGGTACAAAGTACATGATCTTGTTCTTCTTCAGATCCGGAAACACTCTGAAAGTTAATATCGTAAACACCACTACAAGAAGAATATTTACAGCAAAAACCACTCCATAAGAATCTTTCAGGTTCATATTTAATAATGGCGTATAAAATATTGCAGTTACGGGAAAGTTTCTAAACGGCAAAAGCACCTTTTGGTAAGGTGTTACAACTTTGTTTTGATATTTGAACTGAGTTTCAATATCATACAGAAGTCCTATATTTCCCTCCTTAATTATTTTTGCTCCTGTCAAAAAACTAATAACATCTGTTTTCAGAAGAAAATACGGTGTGTGAAGGTATCTATAAGAGACAAGAAAAATAAAAGCCACATAAGAAATGCCAAAAATATAAAAAAATGTTCTGATTAAAACACAATTCTGCTTCCGATTCATACTCTTAGGATCACGCACTTCTTATTTTACACGGATTTGAAGTTTTATATCACGATGTGTGCGGTTTTATTCCAGATAATCCTGCAACTTCTTTCTCCTTGAGGGGTGCTTGAGTTTCCGAAGGGCTTTTGCTTCGATCTGTCTTATCCTCTCCCTTGTCACTCCAAACACCTTTCCCACTTCTTCCAAGGTCATTGATTTTGTTCCCTCCAAACCAAACCGGAGACGGAGTACTTTTGCTTCTCTTTCGGAGAGAGTTTTAAGAACTTCTTCGAGGTGGTCTTTCAAAAGCTGTTTTGAAGCTGCATCTACAGGTGAAAGCTGTGACTCGTCGGGGATAAAATCACCCAAGAAGCTTTCTTTATCTTCCCCGACAGGCGCTTCAAGAGATGTTACCTCCTGCGCAATCTTAAAGATCTCACGCACTCGGTCGGGTTCTATCCCCACTTCATCCCCGATCTCCTCAGGTGTCGGCTCGCGTCCCAAAGTTTGCATCAGCCTTCTTGATGTCCTATAAAGTTTATTTATTGTTTCAACCATATGGACGGGGATACGAATTGTTCTTGCTTGGTCGGCGATAGCTCTTGTGATTGCCTGCCTTATCCACCACGTTGCATAAGTCGAAAACTTGAAACCCTTCCTCCAATTGTATTTCTCAACAGCGCGGATAAGTCCTTGATTCCCTTCCTGTATAAGATCAAGAAGAGACAACCCTCTTCCGATATATTTTTTTGCTATTGAGACGACCAGTCGAAGATTTGACTCCGTTAATTTGTCTTTTGCATGTTTGTCGGCCTTTTCGTATCTTTTTGCCAGTTCCACTTCATCTTCTGCTGTTAATAAAGATACTTTTCCTATCTCTCTTAGATATTGCCTGACAGGATCTGTTGATTCGGCTCCCGTTAATTTTGTCAGGATCTCGATTTCCCTTTCAAGTTTTTCTTTAGCTTTCTCCTCACTCTCTGTTTCCTCCGCTTCGACAGATTCAAAAACATCTATTTCTTCAGAAAGCAGACTGTCGTAAAGCTCGTCCAACTCTGCAATTCTGGTCTCGGCATCAAAAAAGACCTCAAGAATTTCATCTTGGGTCAAAAACCCCTGATCACGGGCGTGCTTAATTAATTCTGCAACTTCGCGTCTGACCATAATATATCTATTGAAGAGAAACAAAAACCTGTTTGTATTATACTCAAATTGATCGATTATTCAATGACAATAGTTTTTACTGCTTTTAATCGGGCTTAAAATACTTTGACTTGACGTCTACTAATTCATTAAGTTTCTTTTGCAGTGTCTTAACGTCCTTTTTGTCCCCCCGGGATTCGCTCTCCTTGATCTTTGCTATCAAACCTTTCTGACTTTCGGAAATATCGATAAGTTCAAGCTTTCTTTTGAGGTCTTCTGTCTCGTTTGCCATCTTTTCATCTCCCGACCTTTCATAGGCTATCGAGTTGGCAATATATTTTTCCCTGAATTTCTCTTTTAGCTCGGTAGGAAGATTGTCGGCAAAGAGTTTTACATTGAATTCTTTCACTTTTATATATGAGATAAGTTCTTCCAAAACCCTCTTTGCAAATATAGATTTTATATACCGTTTCAACTCTCCCGCTTCTTGAGCGGATCTGAGGATCGTCAGAAGCAGCAGTGTTTCTTCGATCAACTCTCTTTTTCCGTCGGTGCGAACCCTCTCCTCCTTAATGTCTTCTCTTGTAATTCTGCCTATCTTACTTTTTTCGACTTCCGCATAGACGGAATCATATGGAACCTGAAGTTTTTTTGACAAAAGACCTACATAATATGCTTTTAATATTTCGTCATTTATCTTTGATAAGAACGGAACAACCTCTTTTGAAATGTCGACCTTACCGTCGATCTTTTCGGAATCATATTTTTCAAAGGCGGAATCAATAATAAAATCATAAACAGGTACTGCATCGGATAGGCTTTTACTGAATTTTTTTATATCATCAACCGCCATTTCGTCAGGATCTTTGTATTTACCAAGCCGTGCAACTTTAACTTTAAAACCCATACTTTGTACTGTTTCGATCCCCCGTTTTGCCGCGGTGTTGCCGGCAAAGTCAGAGTCTAAAGCAAGAGTTAAATTTTGCGTAAACCTTGACAACAGTCTGGCGTGTGCATCCGTAAGAGCAGATCCCTTGATCGCGATTACATTTCTTACACCCCTTTGCCATGGCGATATCATATCAAGCTCTCCCTCGGTTATAATCGCATAACCTTCCTTTTTAATATCGTCTTTAACAAAGTTAAGGCCAAAAAGGAGTTCCGACTTATGATAAGCCGGTGTGTCGGGAGTGTTGATATATTTACCGGCATCCCTATCTACCCCCGGCATCAATCTCCCCGAAAATCCGACTGGGTTCCCTCTGTGGTCATACAAAGGAAAAATAATTCTTCCTGCAAATCTATCAAAGCATTTTCCATATCTCTCGTAGCAGATCCCCGATCTGACCAGATCGTCCTGCTTTATACCCTTCTTTTTAATAAAAAAATTTTCAAATAACGACTGGTTTTGGGGAGAATATCCTATCCCAAACTTATCGATCGAGTTTACCGTTATCTTCCTTTTTTCTTTCAAATAAAGAAGTGCGTCTTTACCGAGACTGTGATTTTGAAGAATGTAATGATAGTATTTTTCAGCCAAAGCGTTTATCTCGACGATCTTCTCCTTTTCCTTTTTTGGCTGAAAGGCTCCGCGTTCCAGTTTTACACCTGTTCTTTCGGAAAGATATAATATGGCTTCATTGAAATCCATACCCTCATATTTTTCCAAAAAAGTTATTACATCGCCGCCCTCGCCGCAACCAAAACATTTATATATCTGAAGTTCGGGAGAGATCATGAATGAAGGTGTTTTCTCTCCATGGAAAGGACAAAGCGCTCTATAATGTTTCCCGGCTTTTTTAGTTGCTATCCGTTCCGAAATGATCTGAACAATATCGGCTTTGGACTTTATTTCTTCAATATCACCCGCCATTAAAGCTAAGTATACCCTACTTTACAATCTTTGCCCGCCAAAATACCTATAAATATCTGAGGTCTCATCCGAATATACGATCTTCCAATCATTTTCTTTTAAATACTCGGTAAATGAAAAGTCGTTTTTATCTTTAAATATTCCGGTGTTCCTGACTCTTTTCTCCAACTCCGCAAAAAAACCTTCTTTTTCCTTTGGCCACAAAACATACCGGATATCGAACCTGCCGGCAATATCATTAAAAATTACGTCTCCATTTTCAATTTTCAAGTATTCATCCATTGCCGAGGGCAGTTCCGCACTTCCGTCTTCCGGAACAAACCTCCAGCTTGGCATCCTTCCGTCAATAAATACCTT
>LBVJ01000049.1:0-4687 GCA_000993025.1 Candidatus Woesebacteria bacterium GW2011_GWA1_38_8 | reverse complement strand
CCCGCTGGATAAAAACCCGCTTTTTCCGTCATCCAATCTTTAACAAAATAACTTTTCCAGTATGCAAAATACAATTGGAAAAGTATAAGCACCACAGAAAATATCCTGACAAACTGAAAGGCTATCTCATATCTCTCTCTCGAAACCGACGATCCCTTTATACTCAAATACAGCTTGTTAAGAGAAAAAATTGTCAAAGGAAGTGTATAAAGAACATAAAAAGGCATATTTCTCCTGCTTGTTAAGCCAAAAACAAGCATTCCCAAAAATAAAAAATATTGTATCTTCGGAATATCTTTTCTCTTGTGGATTATAAAAAAGGTTGACATTGCGATATAGAACGCCATTGATATATCGAAGGTCGTTATTGTTGGCATCCATTCGCTTATGGTAAGACGAAGCCTTGAGTCAAATATCGATGAAGCCACCTCTCTCCAGCCTTCAAACTTAATCAGGCAGTAACAATTCCCTTAAATGCCTCATTTACAGTCGACTTTTCCAGAATGCAGTCTTTGTTTGGCTACCCAAGTTCCGATTATTTAGAATGCATGTAAAGTAAATTAATACTATTAAACCTAAAGAATACCCTCCATGGAGGTTTGCCCAGATAAAAAACAGGATAGGTACAAAATATTTGTAACGCGAATAATAATCTCTGGAAAAAAGAAGAAGATTAAGAACGGAGAATAAAAACCATGAAATAACCTGAGCCCTCACGGAAAAATATATAATTAAAAACGCCATCGAAGTTATAACCATCGGGTGCAGCCATCTTTCATACTTAACTGCAAGGTCCGTATGTTCAAAATCCCCGTCGCAAAGCCGTCTTCCCGAAAAATACACGCTCAAAAATACCAAAAACGAAAGAAAAAGCGATAGCAAATTGTTTTTGAATATGGGGTAAGTCAGCCCTATCAATAAACTAAAAAGCCAGGAGTGGTCAACAAAATAGAAACTTGGCATTGTGTACGAAAAAGGGTCGGACCTCGGGATCCCGTTTTTATAAATAATCTGACCAAACCTGATCCTCCACCCAAAATCGGGGTCAAGTATGTATACTCCACGAAAAAAATAAGTAATAAAGGCCAAAAATACAACAAGAAATAAAAAAAAGAGTTTGTTCCTGTTTAAAAAATTTAAAACTGCTCCTGTAAAGAACGAATATTTCATAAACACCTATGCGGTCAACATTCATTATACAAATATTTGCAAGATACTTTAATGGCTCTTTTTCCACAACTCACATAAAATTTATCGACGAGAGCAGATAAACATTAAACATTATTGAAGCCAAAACAACCAACCTAAAACCCGAAGACAAAACCGGTTTTTGGCGTTCTTTCATCATCAGCAAAAAAACATAAGGCAAAAGATCCAGTACGTAGCGGTAACCAAACTGCCTAACTCCAATTCCGTAATACATTAGTATCGGAACAAGAATAATAAAAGCGGTCAGCAGCAGTAGTTTTGAACCTACTTTCTTAAAATTATATGTAAACAGCGTTAACAAAAAGGGGGAAGTGTAAAAAATTCCCAAACCCCACTCATCATAAGTTATAAACGGAAATCTTAACACCTTTGTTGTGCTGTCTAAAAAGACTTGTACAGGCGATGCCAAAAATAAGTAATACAAATTTCCCGGAATGTGGGTAAAACTCAAAAGGCCAAAGGATCTCGCTTTTTCCAGTACAGGATCTATCTGCTGGTATGAGTATCCTGACTCAAACAGAGAGCTAAATCTTTGAAAGTTGTAAAAAGAAAGGAATACTCCCGCAACAATCACCGGAATTAAAATCTTTCCGATATTTTGCAGTTTTATCACCCTTTTTTCTTTGGAGAAAAGAATTTCCATTAAAAAATATATAATTCCAAGGACAGCAGTAGTCCTTGTTGCAAATATGCCGGCGTACAGCAACCCAATGATCAATAATCTTCTTCGGGTCAAAAACTCATAAAGAGAAAGAAGTGTCAAAAATACCGTTAACGCCTGCGAAAAGTGCCAGCTCCAAGCTAAAAGTGAGGTTAGGATAAAAGGGCTTCCCATATTAAATGCAAAAGCCCAAAAAAAACTATCGCGGGGGTTGTAATTCAGAACGCGTGCTAATTTATATATGGAAAGAAATACCCCCAACACCAAAACCCAATGGAGATAGTGATGGAACAGGGTATAGCCAAATAAATTACCAACAAACACAAGAGGGCTGATTGCCAGTGCAGGAAAAGGACCGGGTGGAAAGTAACGGTTTCCACCAAAGAGCGCTGTATCATTCCAAGCAAGAGGATACCCATTTAAGTCCAAATGCCCCTTTAAAAAAGAAAGTGAAAGATAGGTAAAATGCTGTTCGCCGAACGACTGAAAGGTAACAATTATGATAGAAGATGCATACATCACGAGGATAAAATACAAAAACCAGTTTCGGCCATTTCCCCTATTCCTGAACACCTTTTGTAATATGTTTTTCATGTACAATCACCCGGCCAAAAAGAAAAAAACATAATCCAATTAAAAAACAATCTGAAGGATCATGTATAGATTAAAAAGTATGGAAAAATATATAAGAAAGATAAACCTTCTTGAAACTCCTGAATTTTTATGCGCGATCATCAGGATCATTAAAAGATATGGAAGAAAATCAAGAGAATAGCGGTACCCATACTGCTTTACACCGATTCCGTAGTAAAAAAGTATTGGAATAGCCGTTAAAAAAGATGTTGTCAGAAGAAATTTTGTCAGCTTGTCTTTATAGGGAAGAATGAAAAGTTTTAAAAAATACGGCGAAGTGTAAAACATCCCGAGACCCCAAAGATCGTATGTAATATAGGGGAATTTCAGTACTTTTGAAACCCCGTCTCTAAGTACAGGAACAGGAGACGCAAACAGCAAATAATACAAATTTCCCGGCAGGTGTATAAGACTGAACAAACTATAATTTCTTGCTTTTATCAAAGCTTCTGCCAACAGTTGGTAAGAATAACCTTGGTCAAAAAAATTGTTAAATCTCAAAATATTATATGATCCCATGATTAAGAAGGAAAAACCCACCGGAACCAATAACTGAAAAAGTTTTTTCCGGCGTCTCCATATAGAAAGATCTTCAGTAAAAAATAGTGATAATAAATAAAAAACGATGCCCAACAATGCCGATGCGCGGGTTAAATATATTGCTCCGTAAATTATCCCAATTAAAAAATATCTTCTTTGCTCCAAATACTCATAAAAGGCAATAAAAATCAAAAGTACTGTAACCGTATGAGAAAAATACCAACTATAAGGCATAATTAAAGTTGAAATAAAAACGCTTCCCATACAAAATGAAAGCGCCCATATAATGCTCAGCTCTTCTGAATATTTAAATTTTCTCGCGATCTTGAATATCAAATACATTACGGCAAGCATTAACACCCATAAAAGATTTCTTTCATACACAACATAACCAAGATTTTTGGCAATAAATGTGAAGGGTAAAAGCAGGATCGCAGGAAAAGGACCTAACGGCCAATAATGTTTGCCGGAAAAAAGAGCCGTATCATCCCAAACTTGAGGATAATTATTAAGATCGAATTTCCCTTCCAATAACGATAGGGAAAGATATCCAAAATGCTGCTCTTCAAAATTTCCGGAATATGACCAAACAAAAAGAAAAAAGTATGCAGAAAGTATGAAGAAAAGTAAAAATTTCTTCGGATCGAAGATCTTTAACATCACTACATTTTACGCTTTTCGATTTTCCAGTTCACCTCTTATCTTTGGCAACTTGCCACTCCTAGCTTTAGCGAAGGGTGGCGGTGAGGGAGGGATTCGAACCCTCGATGACGTTGCCGCCATACACGCTTTCCAAGCGAGCCGATTAAACCACTCTCGCACCTCACCAATTACAAATGAATTTTATTTGCTGAAGACCTATTCTTCTATATTAATTTTCTTTGCCCTTCCTCTACGCCTTTTCCGCCATTCCTTCAGTGTTTTGTTGGCAATAGATATAACTTCTTTTTCTCTTTTCAAGGTCAGTTTTTTATATGCCTTAGCATATTCAAACCACTGACTTTCGAAAAATCCTATACTTTCCCCCGAATCTGCGCGGTGAAGCATTGTGTAATATAGGGTTTTTTGGGTTACCGGAACATATTTGTATTTTAAACCTTTGGGAATTTTATACTTTTGGTTTACGTTTACCAAAATTTTATCAAAGACATCCGCTCCAAGGTGTTTTTTTATAACCTGAAGATAGTCTAAAACTGCAAAGTTCGGGGTCTCAAACGGTTTATTGGCAATGTTGACGATAAAAATTTTGGGGACTTTTGCGCTTTTTAAAATATTTTTAATTTTAGGCACAATAATAACAGGCAAAACCGTACTGAACAAATCCCCTGGCCCGACTATGATAAAATCCGCCTTTAAAAGGCTATCAAGTGTATGTTGATAGGTTTTAACGTTGGGAGGATTAAGATGGACTTCGGTAAGAATTCCGCCTCCGTTGTATCTGCCAAGATCGATATTTTCTTCGCCGTAGATTTTTTTGCCTTTTTTTGTTTTTGCCCAGATATTGACGTCGCCCAGAGTTGCAGGCAAAACTCTGCCTTTTGTTGAAATGATTTTTGAAAATTCCTCCAAGGCGCGGTTTAGATCTCCTTTGTAAATATCAGCAAGAGCCACAAAAATTAAGTTGCCCAGCTTCTGACCGCCGAG
>LBVJ01000048.1 GCA_000993025.1 Candidatus Woesebacteria bacterium GW2011_GWA1_38_8 | reverse complement strand
GGGAGGTGCAATGTCACCACCTCGAAAGATATTCGCGAAATTGTCAATGCTTTCGGGAAAAATGGTAAATTTTTATATGGTGCTCTAACCAGATTTTCCAACAGCGACCTAATGAATTTTTTTGAATCAAGAGGCGTGAAGCTCAAAGAAGAAAGGGGGATGAGAATGTTTCCGGTAAGCGATAAGTCTGAAACGATCCTCAATTGTTTACTGGCGGAATTAAATAAAAATGGCGTTGAAGTAATATACAATTTTCCAGCAGATACGGTCAAAAAAACAGAAAACGGGTTTCAGGTTTCATTTAAAAGCAATACTATATTTTGTAATAAATTAATTATCGCAACGGGCGGTAAAAGTTATCCGGAAACAGGTTCCACAGGAGATGGTTATGTCTTTGCAAAGTCGCTCGGACATTCTATAGTCAAACCCATTCCTGCCCTTACACCTTTGATCGGCGGGGACAAAGACCTTTGGTCTTTGTCGGGGTTATCTCTCAAAAACGTCGCTCTTTCTTTTTCTGTAAACGGCAAAACATTTTCCAGTGAGTTTGGTGAAATGCTATTTACCCACAAAGGCATATCGGGACCGATCGTCTTAAAATTATCTAGAGGAGTATATGAACAACTGGCGATGGGAAATAAAGTTTGGGCAAATATTGATCTAAAACCAAAACTTGATGAAAAAATGCTGAGACAAAGAATCCATAATGAACTTGTTGAAACTCCAAAGAAAGAATATCAGAGTTTACTAAAAACCCTCCTTCCAAAACTACTTATACTTTATGCTATTAAAATTACGGGTGTTGACAAACACAAACAAAGTTCAACCTTGAATAAGCAGGAAATTTCAGCACTGATAAGTTTTCTTAAATATTTTTGTTTTGAAATCACGGGGGTTGAATCGATCAAAAAAGCTATAGTTACACACGGTGGAGTACCGATCGATGAGATCAATTCATCAAGTATGATGTCAAACATCGTGCCAAATCTTTATTTTGCAGGTGAAGTGATATGCCTGGACGGACCAACCGGAGGATTCAATATGCAAAAAGCATTTTCTACCGGATATCTAGCAGGGTTTTCCGCATCGGTTATATGATATATTCTTTATAAGAATTACCGCACTAATTTCAGAATAATCCTTCTTTCAATTCTTTTATGGAAAATTCCACTTCGAAAGTTGTCATATCTCCAACATTGACATACAAAGAAAGTGTGTCGTTTTTATTTTTCTTTATTATCCCTCCGCACGAATACACCACTCGCCTTATGTTGGGATGGAGTTCCTGAACCAACGGCGTACCGCTTTCCGAAATAAAATTATCCGGAGTAAGAATTGGGTCAGGTGCAACAGTTATATTAAACTTGTTATTTTTGCGGGTTAGTTTAGCTCTTCCAATGCTATACACATATTTATTTACCCCACGCACATTCTGAATGGATATACCGTGGATTATGAACAACGCTTCTTCATCATTCATCCATATTGGCGGCATTGTAGTTCCGATCCTCCATTTTGCCCAAGAAAGATCTTTCGGAAATTCGATATCGTCAAGTTTTTCGGGTACTTGACGATGAAGTGAAAATACCAGTATTTTATGATTATATTCACGCCTTTCAGGTCTGAAAAGGTATGTATGATTATCTATAGGAGTAAGATTCTTTCCGGGGCCAAAAGTGCTTATTATAAGAAAAGGGGGTAATTCCTGATCCCATGAAGTGTGAGAGTCAATTTTGATAATTGCGGGAAAGGGAACTGGTATTCCCTTTTTATCCCGAAAGACTGCGGTTAATCCAATCAATAGATTTTCATTGGGCAGTTCAAGTGCACGCGGGTCCTCCAAATTGATACCGTCATACATCGGCTTCCAAATGATCCTCTCTTGTACAATCTTGCTGTCGGCATCCAATTCAAATAATTTTAATATCCCTGAATCAGGTTGCCCTTCTTCTCCGGGATGAAAAACTTCACGTCCTATAAAATATATCGAATCGCTTTGGTGTTTCTGCCATGCAGTAAGATTGTAGCGGGCAATTCGTTGATCTGGAAAGATGTTCTTAATTTTCTGAATTTTCATTATACCAATATTTTAGAAAGAGCCAGACGCGCCAACAAATACGATATTAAAGATTCTGCACCTTGATTCAAATTTATGCGGTCGGGATGCAGTCCGTCGTAACAGCCGCCATTCTTGTGATCATATAATGGCATACCTAAACTATTGTTGCCTAAAAACCAAGTGAAACATACCGACGCTAATTTTCGATATCTTTCATCTTGAGTGATATCATATGCTGTTGCAAGTGCCATAACTGTGGATGCAGGATCTTCGGGTTTTCACCTGTGATCTTGCCTGCAATAAGAAGAGCTTCCGGCAGTATAGCATTGTTATATATCAAATACGATTCAAACCAGCGCCAGGATTTAACCGAGTTATTATGATATTCGGCAGTAAGAAGATCTGCTTTATCTCTTATAATGCCGATCATTTTCTTGCTCAAATCCGGAAATACTTTTTGGGCAATTGAGAAAGACTTTATAATTAATGCCGAAGAGCGCAAATGTTCAGAATCCTTAATGTTGGGAAGTGCTCGTTTAAATATCTTCTCAGCAGAACTTTTTATATTTTCACTTACAAGCGGATTGCCGATAGCTTCACTCAATGCCCACATTGCACGCGCACTGGCGTCTTCAAGGTCCTCCTGATCATTTTGAAATGTTTCGCTTTTATGTAAATGGTCTAGATAATTTATAAATCTTCCGTCCGGCTTCTGGCAATATTTTATAAAATTCAAATATTTGATCATGAGATCATCTATATCGATTTTGGGATCGGTGTGTTTTAGCCAACTGCATATAACAAGCGCCCGCGCGTTGTCGTCAAGCGTGTATCCATATTCCTTATTCGGTTTGCCAAACTCTGAAAATTGAAATATCCCGAATTCATCAGTCATATTGCGAAGGTGGGTTAGATTTATCGGGGGTAGAGTGTTCTCAACAAGCAATTTTAGATAACCCTCGGAAACATTACTCCATAACATCGGACGTGTTTTTTCATAAGCAATACGGTTCATTATTTGAAGCATTTTGTTATCATTCAAAAGTTCGATAAGTGCACTACTTATCGCTTTCGGTTCCATTATCGGAACAAGTCTTCCCAAATCAGGCGTTACTATTTCTTTTGCCTGAGCAAATTCAGTGCTCACGACGGCTCTGCCTGTTCCCAAAGCATCTGAAAGTGTTCCGCTTACAGCCTGATCGGGATTAATTGACGTAGAAATATATATGTCGGTTGCTTTTAAGAATTGGATCAAATCTTTGCGGGACAAATACTGATCTATAAACTTCACATTATTTTTTAAATGAAGTTTTTTAACAAGATCCGAAAGCTCATTCCGGTAACTTTCCCCTTCACTCCTGCGCACCATCGGGTGGGTTTCGCCTAAGACAAGATAAAGAACTGAAGGATGTTTTTTTATTAATTTCGGCAGAGCCTTTATTGCAAACTCGATTCCCTTACTGCGTCCAAGCAGTCCGAATGTTGATAAAACAATTCTGTTATCAAGCTTAAGTATTTTCTTTGCACCAGCTGACTCTTCGAAATTTGTTTCATATATTCCATGCGGAATAACGTGCACTTTGTTAATTGAATTGGGATATATATTTTCCAAAACGCGTTTTGAATTTTCCGTCAAAACTATAATACTATTTACGCGATTAATAATTTTTCCCGTGACATACCTGATATGTTTTGTGGGTTCCGGCAAAACCGTATGCAGAGTAACAATTATCGGCTTTCTACAGCTATATATAAATGAAAGAATATTAACTCCATCGTTGCCTCCGTATATACCATACTCGTGTTGCAGAAACACTCCGATAATATTTTTGTCATCATTTATTATTTTTGCCGTATCAAGATATTCCTTTTTATTATTCTGGTCTATCTTCCATTCAACCTCAGAAGGGTAAATATAAGTGTCCAGTAAAGAAATGTTCATTGCCGCAACTTTACAGAACACTCGATCTGTCAAAAATTTTTGGCTTGATTTGATCAAACCTTGATTAAAAGTTGCAAGACCGCATTCACGCGGGGGATATGTCCCCATAAAAACTATTTTTGAGTTATTTTTGAATATATGGCTATATTATACTCCTGTGAAGTGGGTAATATCTAAGTTTTAAAAATATTATTCAATACTTTTTTAAGATCTTCCAAGCTTTGGTAATCGTGAATCGAAACGGAAACGGTCTTTTTTTTCAGTTTTTTTAATTCTTTGGTTAATATTTTTAAATGATCGGGGTCGACAAGGTCGGTTTTTGTTAACACTATCATTTCTGGCTTATTATTAAGCTCCGGTTTGAACTCTGATAATTCATGTCTTACTGTTTGATAATCAGAAGTGACGTCAATTGTTTCACAAGAGATGCAATGGAGTAGATATCCCACCTTCTCAATATGTTTAAGAAATGCGATCCCCAAACCTTTTCCTGTTGAGGCACCTTCGATAAGTCCGGGTATGTCGGCAATACACTTACCTCCGAACATTCCCAAATTCGGCTCAAGCGTGGTAAATGGATAATCGGCAGTTTTTGCCTCAGCGTTTGTTAATTCATTCAATAAACTGCTTTTCCCTGCATTCGGAAGCCCGATCATTCCAAAATCGGCGATCAGCCGCAAATTTAAAATTATTTTCTTTTCTTCACCCTTTTCTCCATTTCCACCGGTTAAACCCCCGAATCCGCCCTTTCCTCCTTTACATATAAGATATCTTTCTCCCATCTTGTAGATATCAAAGATCAGATCATTGGTTTTTTTGTCATATATTGAAGTCCCTAAGGGTAAAAGTATTTCGATATCTTCTCCGCGTTTTCCTGTCTTGTTATTTCTTGCACCCATTCCTCCACCGCCTGCCGTAAAATGATCCTGTTGGCTGAATTGATTCAACAGATCCAAATTTGAAGATGCTTTAACATATACATCGCCTCCGTCTCCGCCGTTTCCTCCATCTGCCCCTTTTGGTTTTTTTGGCATTCCCGCCCCGCCATGTCCTCCGCAAACAGTGATTTCTGCATAGTCAATCAGCATTACGGTTATTATAGCAAACTCAAAACAATATATCTGATTTTATTGAGTTTGATATATAGGAATTCTACGCTTGCCAAACAAAAATGTCATAAGCGACATTTTTGTTTTAATATGACTATATAACCCAAAATGAAGATTGAATAAGAACAAACAATTATCTAATGAATATATTATTAATTTAAAATGTATTGTGATAAAATCGTGATATGAAAGCCAGAGGATTTGCACCAATTATAATCTTAGTCATTACTCTGATAATAATAACTTCCGGTATAGCATATTTTTTCGGATTGAAAAACACCAGATCAAAAATTTTCCCGACGCCTTCCCCTGAACCGACCATAACAAGTGTTGCGTGTACCCTGGAAGCAAAAATATGTCCTGACGGAAAAACAAGTGTTGGGAGGGTCGGACCTAATTGTGAATTTGCACCATGTCCGGAAACAGATACCTCGCAAAGTGTTGCACACCCCGATTGGAAATTGTACAAAAATGAGCAGTACGGATTTCAAATTTTCCACCCCGATTCTTATAAGGTCTTAAATGATCAAGAAAATCTCTACGGTTGGCCTGATGCAATCGTACTTTTATACAACGGGGGACAGTCTTACGATCTTCCGATAGAGGTTTGGGATTTCAAAACCGAATATGTAGACAAATATAAAGATGATCCCCGTTTGACAGTAAAAGAGGTTAAAGGAAAATTCATAACCCTTTTTAACATGAATACCGAAGATGAAGTTGATGAAATAATCGACACCTTCAAAACTCTTGAATAGCATTCAAACCCCCAGGATACTAAAAATGTATGTTTAAGGAACTTACTTGTTAACCTCATTATTTGTTACAATTAAGCAGATGAAAATAAATATACCTGAAATAAATAGAAAAGCTTGGAATCAAATTGTTACAGATGGGAAGACCATTCATACAAGTTTGGGTAAATATGAAAGTGAATTGTTGGATCTTTTTATAAAAGATATCCCAAAAAATGGAAAAGTTTTAGATTTGGGATGCGGAACAGGTATTCCAATAAGTAAAATTATATATGATTCAAATCTTAATGTTACTGGAGTTGATGTCTCGGACAATATGATAAAAATTTTCAAAAACAATTTTCCTAAAGCGACTGCTTTCAGAATGCCCATGACAGAAATTAATTGGGGAAATAAGTTTGATGGTATTATTTCAAGTTATTCTTTATTATGTTTGCCCCTGGAAGAATTTTCTTTGATGGCTAATAAAATAAATAGGGCGCTTAAAAAGGGCGGGTGTTTTTTGTTATTCCTTAATGAAGGAGATTCTAAAGAAGGTAAAATTCAGGAAGTCCAAGGACATCAACTGTATTCGACCGGAGTATCCGAACAGGAAATCAGAGATATTTTCGAATCAAGAGGAATGGAAATTATTAGAATAGAAAGAGAAAGATGTGAAAGTAAAGAATATGGAGTTGAACACGAAATGATGTTTTTAATGAAGAAGATATAAGCCTTCAGCATTTTCCAAAATGAAATACCTGACGGTGACAAGAAAAACCTTAATCCTCTCACTTCTTTCGATTGTAGAACTCACTACGTAACTTAACAGGTTACAGAAAAGTATATTTTGAGAAATTATTTAATAATATTAAATAAGAAAATATAAAGGGATCGGTTAAGAGATTAAACAATTCTTATTCTTAGATGGTCTTTAATCCTATCGGTAAGTTTTGGAGGTTCACCTTCGCATAACATTTTTCTTCTTGCTTCATACATGTCTGCAACCCCTGGATCAAGTAAATTTATAAACGAATAAGCACCTAATTCCTGTCTAAGATTATAAAGTGTTATTTTTCTTAACTCCTTATCTGACATAGCACAATTACACTGATACCCTGGAAATTTTAAACACGCCATATCATGAAGCGAACCCTTTATTCTTTTAATTGGTTCTTTAGGTTGAGAAACACAAGAGCGTTCTGACATATTGGGTGTATTCTATCTTTACATCTATAGTAAATGCAAATCTTAAAAACATATATTTATCTAGGTGGCATACCAAATGATGATAGGGATACCTTAAACTTCTTACTCGTACAAAAGTAGAATTCATTGGTAGTGACTTGAAATCGTCAATAATGATGTGTGGTTAATTTAGTGGTGCACGGTAGTAAATTACCGAACTTTTAGCCAGTTATTTGAATACTACTCCAACTTTAACTTAACAATGGGCTTTAAATCTCCATATTGCTTAAAAATTCGATCACAAAAGGTGGGTGATAAACCATAGTCAGGTTTATACCAATTGGCCAAATACATCTCTTTTTGCAAAGTCCCGGGCTGTATCATTTCGCATATTGCGTTAACAATAATTAAATCGTCTTTACCAACGGCATGCTTGCGTTCAATAGCTCTTTTTGCACGTAATGCTACACCATATCCATCAACAAGTAGACCTGTTATTAATAATTTCGGATCCTCTAATTCTGGTTTATCTAAGAAAGTGTAATAACCATGATGTATGAGATTTGTAAACGCAGCAAAAAATGGTGTTACTTCATTATCACCGGATAACATTTCCGAAAGTAAAGGTAGTGTTTCATTTGGTTCCAGTATTTCGTTGGCTAATTTGTTAGAGTTCTCTTCGTCTGTTTTGAAAGTACCGGAGTCTCTATTTTTATTGAAGCGGGATATAGCTAATTCTAATTGTTTTGCCCTATCCTCAACTTCCTCCGGATACAGGTCAGAGTGAGGATCATCATTCCAAAATTCATCAGCTCTTCTGAATAAACCAACAGCAACGTTTTCGCTTACATTCATATCTTGATTATATATCATTTGAGGCTATTTTAAAGTGGGTCGCTTGCCAGAGGATGTCTCTGATCCCAGGCATAGTCGAGGGGTTCTAACATGGATTGGACTTAATCCGACAGTCTTATATCTTTTAAATACATTACCATTCAACACATAAGTACCGAATATTTAACATTATTTAGTAGTTGATAATTACCGCTTTTCGATATTTAATGAGGTATGACATTAACAAAAAGCGACAAGAAATGGGTGATAGGTGTGTTGCAAGATGCACTGGAGAGTCAAGAAGTAAAGTTTGAAAGAAAAATAGATGAAGTCAAAAATGATTTTTACAACAAAATTGATCCGATTCTAAAAGAAGTTGTAGCTAATCAGGAAGAACGTACGATACTTTCACACCATGTTTCAGATCACGAAGACAGAATTATGAATATCGAAAAGAAATTTAAAATTCAGCCCGCTATTTAATCTTCAATATTTGGGTTAACTCGCCAAATGATGATAAGGAAAACCTTAACCTTCTCACTTCGTTCGATTGTAGAACTCATTACTTAACTTCACAGGATAGTGAAAAATATATTTTGAGGAATTTAATATACTTTTATAGTCTGTAAAAAATATTATTTCTTATAAATAACCATAAAATTGGCAATAGAGCAATTATAATAGCAGCTATTAAAGCTGATTTAATGTTGTATTTGTATTTCATATTAAGAAATAAATACGTTGCACTAACCATCAACCAATATAAGAAATTTAGTAAAACATTGCCCATATTTATTTCGCATTGTTGATAAATATAAGCAGTGTTGCAGTATTTAATTGGAAAAGGTAAAAATATCTTAGGAAAAATCATTTGCATTTCACCACCCCAATGGATCCCAAAAAGTCCATTATAATAGAATAAAGATGCAAATATTAATGGAATTGGGAGCAGGAAAATAAAACATTTTTTCATTACTCAAGTAAATAATATTAGGGTAGAGAAGTCAAATCAACTGAGGTGGATAACGACTTTTCTTTTGAACCACATATAACTTTGTTTGTAAAACTTCAGGACGCATATCCTGACTTTCATAACAAGTTCTGTTATTCTTAAATCATGGCTAAGTTATTATTTACAAAAAACAAATTTATTAATGCAATACTTATTTTTATATTATTACTAACAGCTTTATTTCTAATTAATCCTCTTCGTAAAATAATTACTTATAAAACTACTAACGTATTTGAAGATAGACCACTTGGACACTATGTGCAAGATTATCATAAGAGCGATGAGTTTAGAATAAATGATTTGAAACCAGAGGACTTAAATGTTCAAGAGTTTGTTTACGAAAAAGTAAGATACAAAAAATATGAAAATGTTATAAATTGGACTTTGAAAACTGACGAATTTTTTGAGGGACATACTGATGTGCTAGGGATTTGCCGCTATCACTTGTATGTGTATCCAAATGATGAAGTTAATAGTTCTATTGAAATAGACCATCAAGGAGGAGCTTGTGATTTCTGGGAGAATATTAAGCAAGGGGACACTGTTAGTGTAATTGGTGAAGTAGTTACAAGTAAACGTATCTGGGCAGAAGCAAGTAAGCAATCAAAATACGCTACAGATTATGTTATTGAAGTGAGACCGATGATAGTAGAACATCAAGGTAAAATATACATTGACAATTCACTGCCAGCTGCTTTAATAAAAAATTTATTGGAACAAATTTAAGTGGGTAGGTGACCGGTTTCGAACCGGCAATCTCTTCCTCCACAGGGAAGCGCTTTAACCGTTAAGCTACACCCACCATAAACAAATATTTTTTTATTCCTGCCTACCGCACCATTGAGCCCCGTCCGCAACGCCTGAGCAAGCTCATGGTTGCGATGGCGGACGTGGTACACCCACCATACACTAGTCACTAAACTCAAAGCTTAGTTTACCAAAAACATCGCCTGTTGACAAAGTAAATAATATCTATAAGAATTAGTATATATC
>LBVJ01000047.1 GCA_000993025.1 Candidatus Woesebacteria bacterium GW2011_GWA1_38_8 | reverse complement strand
TGATATCGGCAAACTCCTGATAAAAGTTATTTTTTTCAAATCTTTCAAGTTTGGAAGCTCGCTGAAGTTGTAATATTGACAAAATGTCATTACACAGCTCACCCACTTCCTCGTTGAGTTTCACAGTCCAGTATAAAATCTCCCCTTCCTGCTTTGTGCGCAGCGGTAAGGAACGTTTTTTTGTATCTCCCAACTTAGCCACCTCTTTTTGAAGAGTATTTAGGTCCATTTGATTATTTTAATTTGTTATCAATATTATTTTCGATCTTTGTAAAAGGTAAAATAATTCCGAAAACTATAAGTGACCAGCCTGCAAGGGGGAGGCCAAGTGGCACCAGCTTGTTTAGAGTTACGGTTACGTAACGCTCAATGCGATAACTCTGTCTTTCTGTAATTAATGAATTTATTGTTAATGGAGAAGATTGGATAGAACTTTACAATACTGGAAATTCCAAAGTTGTATTAAATGATTGGACAATCGAAGATGACTCTGGAAATTCATATTTATTAGATTCTCTTTCTATCAATGGAAAAGCATATTTAGTTTTGAAAAGGTGACGGGGCATATAAAAAAGTTCCGAAATGTTATTTACAGGATAGTCATAGATTTCAAAAGTGGTTTTTTTATAGTTTCCCTTGTCGATCAGATATTGAATCTCCTCTTGGAAGTTTTTGATGTTTTTTCTTGGAATAATAATATCAGGATCCAATTTCAGATCGTCTTCGATATTTTTTCCTGCAAAACCAACTATCACCTTACTGTTTAAATAGTACATCAAAACCTGTTCTTCGTAGTTGGTTGCAATTACTAGATCCTGCGGATCTTCATATTTTGATTGGATGTATGGGATAACGTAGTCGATCGCACCCTTATACTGGTGTGATATTTCATAAAAATAACCTTTCAAGTATTGGGATCTATATAATAACCCCCCAACAAACACAAATAACAAAAATGTTTTAATTACTGTACCCGGTTGTTTTTTGGTTTTCATTGCTCGTAAAAATATATAAATATTTAAAGCCAGATTCGCAGCAATTACAGGTTGGAAAATCACTAAGTACCTGCTGTACATATAGGGGCTTTTGGAGATAACAAAAATATACACCACTATATACAGGAATAAAAGTTTGGATATTTTATATGGTTGAACGTCTTTTATATAAATTTTTCGAATAAACAGATAAGCCTGTAGTAAAATTGCAAGAAAAAAAAACTCAAAAAGCACCAAAAAAGATGTTATGGATATTAGATTTATTAAATATCCCCGCAAGCCTGGTTGGTAGTATCCATCCAGGCCAAGAGATACGCGTGGAAATTCAAAATAAAAAAACAGCGGCATAACCAGAAAAAGTGAGAATATTGTTGAGAGCACTGATTTATCCGATAAAATGCGGGCAAAAACGCTTTTGTGATGAGTATTATTTTTGTTTGGCACGTTGATCTTAAGTGCGTAAATTGATATAAAAGCGACGAAGACGATATAGGCAGGATAAAACATAAGAAATATTAGAAAAAGGAGGAGGGTTAACATCAAAACATAATATTCTTCTTTCATTTTATGTATATAGTTTTCTCTGATGAAATAATAGAAAAATAAGGATGAGAGCAAAATTGAAATTGGATAATAACGAACCTGTCTAATTTCAAGGAGTAAAAAAACAGATTGTATTTCAAAGATAAGGAACAATGTCAGAAATAAATATTTTGAGCCTTTATTTTTAAAGATTGGTAAGAAAGTAACCCCGAACAGCAAACATCCTGCAATTGCCGATAGTGTAAACGGTACCCGCAGAATTAGCGTTTTTAAATATATGTTATTGAATATGTCAGCAATCAATATGAACGGAGTTGCAAAGTAATATTGACCCCAGTTGCCGGCGATGTAGGCATCGTTAAATTCCTTTACGGCAAGATCCGGCAACGCCCCGATAAAATGATATATAACATTTTTGTCTCCATGAATTTTTGGATATCCATAGCGGAGAACTTGCTGACCAAATACTACGGTGTCCCCCTCATCATTCCAGAGAAGCGGGTATTGAATATTTTTGAATGCAAGAAAAAGAAAAATGGATGTTAACAGGATCAATATGATAGTGTGTACAGACGCAGTTTTTTGAAACCGATCAGATCCAATTTTTAGGTTTTTAAAATTAAAGAACCTACCTGATTTACTTTTTAGAAAAGATTTGGCTTGAGTAGATCTTTGAGACATCCAATAAGTATAAAAACAGGGACATTAATGTCGAAAGACCGTATTTTACCGACCTTTTGAAGTTTATTGAAGAAGCATCGGGAAAGTAACGTACCGGTACGGATATTTCACCGATTCTGAACCTTTCCCTTATTGCAGAAATTAGGATCTGCTGGTCAAATACAAAATCGTCCGAAAATTTATGAAAGGGGAGTTCTCTCAAAACATTACCGTCAAATGCCCGCAGTCCTGTGTGATATTCGGACAAATTCTGACCCAGGACTATGTTCTGGATCACCGTCAGGAGTCTATTTCCGAAGTATTTATAAAGAGGCATTCCACCGGAAAGCGACTCTTCCCGTGTCCGTATCCTTGAACCGAGCATGATATCAAATCTTTTATCGGCGATCGGTTTAATGAGGTCGGGAATGAGTCGGGCATCATACTGATAGTCGGGATGAAGCATAACCACAATCTTCGCACCTTTGTTTAATGCTTCGGTGTAGCAGGTTTTTTGATTTCCTCCATAACCCCTGTTTTGAGGATGTACGACAACTTCCAACCCTAGTTTTTTTGCGATCTTTACGGTTTTGTCATGGCTTCCATCATCAACGAGGATGATCTTTTCAACAATTCCTTTTGGGACATCTTTATATGTTTTAACAAGCGTCTTTTCAGCATTGTATGCCGGCATAACAACAAAGACGCCTTTTTTAGGCATTTTGAACATGACTTTTTCAAAAGTAATTTACTGTTGAGGTCTTTCCTCTCTTGGCTGTTGCGGTCTTGCGTCACTTATGGAAATATTTCTTCCGTCAAGAGCCTGACCATTAAGTTTTGTTTTTGCTTCCTCTGCTTCTTTTTCACTACTCATTTCTACAAAACCGAATCCTTTGGATTTGTCTGTATATTTATCGATAATAACGTTTGCAGAAACAACAGTTCCAACGGTTGAAAAGAAGTTTTTCAGAGAATCATCGCGGGTTTCCCAAGCCAAACCTCCGACAAATAATTTGGTTGTCATTAATTTACTCACCACCTTTCGCATTTATTAACCTTTTTTCTTAAGCGTCAGTTTAATTACACCCAAACTATTTTACGGGGGTAAAAACCGGAAGCTATCGTAACTAAGGTATTAACGAACAACCTGATTATAAATAAAAATCAATAAACAGTAAACAAGCAGTAGGGGAAGAAGAAAGATATCAGGATATAAAGATATAGAGATATAAAGAGAAAACAAAAAGCAAGAAACACTAAACAGAAAACAGATAGAGAAATTGGTTGAGGGAAATTACTGATTTATTCTTGCCAGGTATTGACCGGTTGTCGTGTCAACGGATATTTTATCTCCCGTTTTGATAAATATCGGGGCTTGGATCTCAATTCCGGTTTCCAGTATTACCGGTTTTTTTGGGGCGTTAACACGGTTTCCTGCAATAGCCTCCTGTGCCTCGGTTACTGTAAGTATCACGTTCGGCGGTACCTCAACACCAATAGCCTTTTCCCCATGCCACAAAACGATACATTTTTGATTTGGAATAAGATATCCAACCTTACCTTCGATAAGCGTTAATGGAACAGACGCCTGATCGTACGTTCTTGGGTCTATAAACATCGCTTCCGACGCATCAGAATATAGGAAGTTCATATCTCTTTTGGTCATGTCGGCAACCTCCACCTGTTCATTTGATTTGTAGGTAAATTCACAAGCTGCTCCGGTAGCGGCATTTTTCATTTTGACACGCATAATGGGAGAACCCTTTCCGGGAGACATAAAGTCGGTTTTTGTAACATAATGGGGAACATTTTTATAGATAATAAAACTTCCCTTTGTAATATTTCCGGCGTTAATGGTGGACATATAATAAATTATTAAATTACTAAATTATTGACAACAGCAAACAGCTTATGGTTTACAGACTACAGAAGAACATGCTTTTTTATGGCTGTGAAATGTAGTCTGTTTGCAATAAACTTGTTGTTACAACCTCACTATTGTATCCTCAACCCTCTTTTAGGTCAAATAGCTCCTTGGCAGGGAAAAAGAGAGTATCCGAAATATTTTCAAAATTTCCGGCAAGCATTATAAGCCTGTCGATACCGACGGCTATACCTGCGACTTCAGGCATACCGGAGCTTAATGCCTTAATTAGTTCATTATCAATACTGTATTCAGTCATTCCCTTAATCTTTCTTTCGGACAGTTCTTTTTGAAAACGTGATTTCTGTTCATTCGAATCAATCAACTCCGAAAAGCAATTTCCCAATTCGATGCCGGCAAGAAAAACCTCGAATCTTTCGGCAAATCGCGGATCGTTTTTTTTCTTTTTTGAAAGAGACGCAAGGGTGGCAGGGTAGTCATAAAGAAAGTAAGGTTTTTGTAATTTATTAAGCACGGGTTCGACCTCATTAAATAAAATTTGGTGAAAAACTTCTTCCCATGTTGTTTTCCTTGCGATCTGATACCCTTTTGATCTTGCAGTTTTGATGAGCTTGGTTTCCGACAATAAAGTATCCGTATTAACATTGGCATATTTTCATTTTTTTATATCCGCTTTCGGAGTCAGGGATTTGACAATGTATATAAAAAGTTTCTCGAAATCATTCATTACATCAATATAGTTTGCATGTGTCCGGTACCATTCAAGCATTGTAAATTCGTGATTGTGCAGGTCTGACACATTTTCATCGTTCCTGAAACATTTTGTTATTTCAAAACAGTTTCCGATTCCCGCAGAAATTAGTTTTTTGATCGAATACTCGGGGCTCATAATTAAGTACGCATCTCTCTTTACGCCTTTAAATGTACGAAGTTCCGTTTTGAAAACTTCAAGGTTGGGTTCGCACGACGGAGTTGGGACAAGAATCGGAGTCTGCACTTCACGGAAGTCCTGCTTTTTAAAAAAGGTACGGATTGAGTCGATTACTTTTTCGCGGATAAAATATCTCCCGAGGGGGTTTTGGTTGTTTTTGATCTTTTCCCAAGTCTGCATTAAGATGATATTATATTTCGGTTTGAGTGTTTTTTACATATTCAACTGAATTTTTCAATTATAAGTTAATCCATTTTTTTGCTCTTTCCAATTCGCCTTTAGCAAGAGGTCCCTCTTTCCCTTTGACAATAAATCCCTCTGGATGAAGGATAAGCTTTCCCCCTTTTGCTTCCAGCGACTTGGCAATTTTTGGAGCGGCGAACCCGATTGTTTTAATTAGGATCTTTAATGCAAAATTTACTTTATTTTCCGAGAATCGGGTATCAAACGCGGCAACTTTTACATTTTTAAGAAATCCCCCCGGAATTGAACCAAGAAAGGCTTGTATATTTTGTGTTGATTGCCCCCCTTGGGTGGGAGAGCCGACAATGAGAATTTCAACACCCGTAAGATCCGTAGTGTTTGTGTCCGACACACAAAGTAATTTTCCCGAAATACTTTTCGCAACCGCTTCTGCGACCTTTTGTGTATTTCCATATTGTGAGTCATAAATAACAAGCTTTTTCATAATTTATACTTTATGAGATTTTAACACAGGTTCAGGGAAGAATATTAATAGTACTTTATGCTCGAGATAATTTGTCCGATCATGGAGTTGTAATAATTTTCGTTCGGACCAACAGCAAATCCTAAATACCCGTAAATTTTCCCGTTGATCTTGATGTGGTAATAAGGAAAACAACCTAATCCGCAAATAGTTATTTTTTCGTATCTCAAACCTGAAAAGGAAACGCTTTCGTATTTTGGCGGCCTGTCGGGATACTCTGGTTGGTTTGTCTCGTATCTTGTTTTCATCCATGAAAGAGTATCCAAATCGGTTGCTTGGGGTTTCATTACTGCGAAATTAACACCATCATAAAGTTCGGTTTGGGGTCTTTGCGTTTGACCGACGACAAAAAGCCCAAAAATATCCTTGTCCGGAAAATTTTGTCCGTCGGTCCGAAACTGCCAATTACCGGGGTATTCAAATGTCAGACCGGCTTCTTTGTTTGTATATGTTTTCCACTCGTTAATGGTTGGGGGAGGAGAATACGAAGTTATTGTTTCCGGAGTGATTTTGAGATCTGCAAAAATACTATCCATTTCTGATTTTGTTATCGTACCTTGCAGATCTATATCTTCACCTGTATAACCGCCGATTATGAAAATTACCGCTTCAAATTCTACCAAATACCGGTATTCGGTTGTTCCGTTTGGAAATTCCCAAGGTTTTGTATTAACAAACGATTTTGCTCCGTACCCTCCCAGCATAAGATCAGCATCTCTTTGATAACTGAAATACTGATTAAGGTTGGGATCGGTATTTCCTCCAAACGATCTTGTCTCGCCGATCGCCATATTGCGGAGAGTCTGAATATTGTTTTGAGAGTAGTTGTAGATCGTTCCTTCCTCGCCTTCTTTACCTTTAGGAACAACAGAAATATATAAAAAATTTATCGGTCCCTGACCTGTATTTTGAACATCGGGACGGTAAGTTCTGCTAAAATCACCGTTTGTTTCACCGATGTAGTTTTTCGGGATTGTTAAAGTATAACCCAGATCTTTTTCTATAATTTTTATTCCGTCGGAGGTTGTGTCCGGAGCGGTTATTGAGTCCGGAGGAAGGGGTTTTACATTTTTTGCAATAAAGTTACCTTTAAAAAAAATTAAATAAAATATTAATAAGCTCAAAAACACCGATCCGATAATAACAAAAACATTTTTTTTCATATTGATCAAATACTTCCAAAACAATCCCAACGAATCGGGAACCGAATCCCCTGCGAGATCAAGGGCTACTATTCATATTTTATACTGATAAGTAAAGTGGTATGTAATTTAAGTCACAAACCCTGCGATCTGCAGTATTAAAGGATAGATACGGTATTCTCTTTAATTGTGTATAAGGTGTTCATTCTTCCTAATACGCGCTTTGACAAGTTTTTTAATTAAAGCAATGGGAAGTTTTTTGTCAAATGGAGATTGGATAGCGGACAATAAAGTAAACCAAGCGTCCACAATAGCCGTAATATGGCATTCCGTAACTTATCTTTTCCTCGGAATTTGGGGATACTTTTTTTATAATTTTTCGAATCTGCCTTAATTTCTCTCTGGCTTCCTGTGGAGAATTTTCGATATGTTCATCTACACTGTTTACTGTATTCATATTCAAAGTATATTGCAGGCTACAGTATTTGAAGTGATCCATTTAACAAAAGTAGAAAATCAATCTTTTAGGAAATAAATCTCTTTTAACCAGCCGATAAGTTCGTTATCGATCTCTTCTTTTATATATATCGATGCAATTTTTTATTGCTTTAGCTGAAACAGGTACGCTTATTTTTAATCGGGGAGTATTAAGTTTTCGGTACGGTGAGAACCCTATCTCCAACCGGTCTTTTTTAGGAAGAGTGGCCAGAAACTTATAATTTGAAGTCTTTTAGCTTGGTTTTTCCCTCCGAAAGAACTCCTTTATAAATTGCCGCACTATCAAGTTTATGTTTAGATATGCCACCCACATCTCTTTGGTGTTTTAATTCCAACATAACCCCTTTTTGTTTCTCGGTTGCTTTTGATATTAATCCTTCAAAACAGATGTCATTATTAGATAGTGATTCTTTAAACCATATTTCTATTTCCCATCTTCTGCCTTTGTATTCATGAATCAGGACAACGATAATATTTTTAGGTCTATCTTTGCGTGGAAATTTTGCAAAGTCTCCTAGTTGATACTTCTGGAATTTTCTTTGTTTTATAAAATCAAAAAAAGCCCCGAAGGAACTTTTCTCCGGGTTATCAGTTAAAACAACCAAATCAATATCCGGACCATACATGAGGTCATATTTATAGCTTCCTGTAATAAGTAAGTTGCCGTATTTTGAAAGAACTTTTATCACATCTCCATACTTTAAAAGATCTTCTGCTTCAAGTTTTGTTTTTTGAGAAAACTTGGTTACATCCATAAAGTGATTATACCAAAGGTTCTAACTGTCCCACTGGGGTAATAAAATAATGAAGCTAAAAACGTCTGCTCGCTTACTGGGAAGAATTTAGAACAAAGGTTGTGTTCTAATATATTAATAACTGTGGTCAACTCTCTCGGGAGGATAATGGTCCGTATAAATTTTTAACCCGAGTTTCAAAACCAATCCGGATCCTTCAGGAACACCGTTTTCAAAGACTTCACGACAGAGGTTGTCTGTCAATTGAAGTGCTTGACTAAGATTGGTTGGTTTGACAGACTCTGCAAACCCTCTTGCGTCTTCTTTCGTTTCAATTTTAACAGAGTGAGGTACTCCCTCGTCTATCACAGATGTCATGTGGAACAATCTATGAACCTCCCTCAAATCAGCCGTCGGTTTGTATGGAGAAGGAGGAAGTTTGTTTAGCTCTCTTTCCAACTCGTTTTTACTGCACATGTCAGCAGTATATCAAAAGCCTTATAATATTATTTGATATTTATATCGTTCATGTTGAGTTATAATTGCTTATTATGGTTAATATTAAACCGCCTTTTTATGATGGTTACTGGTATTGCTACTCAAATTCCACAGCTATGCTTCTTGGTTCGATAGGGGAAAATATATCTTCTAAACTAATTGAACCTTTAACCGGCGTTGGGCTTGGCGCAATGTTTCATGAAAGGTCCGGATTACCTTTTTTCAGTGGTGCTGCCGGAGATCCTGATAAAGGAATAACAAAAGCCTTAGAGATTCTTGGCTTTAAGTTTATGGAGAAAAACAAAGAAGAAGGAGAAGCCCCCTTTGATGAATTAGCTGAAGTTTTAAAAGAGAGTCCTGCGGTTATAGGACCGCTTAATATGAGTTTTCTTGATTACAACCCAGATAGACCGAAATCTGAAGGAGTAGACCACTTTATTCTGGTTTATAAAATTGAAGGAGATAAAGTTTTTGTAAACGACCCCGCCGGATTTGCTCATGTTTATATTTCAAAAGAAAAATTAGCTAAAGCTTGGAAAGCTGATGGAATTAAATATAAAAGAGGACATTACAGGTATTGGGCAAAGCCTGAAAGAATAAGTACTCCAACTGATGAAGAGATATACCAAAAAGCTATGGAATGGTTTAAAGAACTGTATGGAATGGCTGATGAGGATGAAAAAAAAGATGGCACTCTAATAAACGGCAGGGCAATAAAACACCTGGTAAATTTAGTAGAAGAAGATGAATTAAAAAATTATCAAATAGGTTTTCTTAACGGATTTGCTTTACCGTTAGGAGTTAAAAGAGCTTTAGATTATTCACTTTTTTTCAAAGGAAAGAATAATATTTTAAGTGAATTAAAACTTAAACAAGCCGATTTATTCGGAGAAGCTCAATCTTCCTTGATGTATCAGAGCAAAAATGATTTGATTGAAAATCTTAATAGACTTGCAGAAGTAGAAGATCAAATTAGAGAAAATTTTTAACGATTGACCAGAGTGTTAAAAACTGAAATTAAAATATTTTGCTTCCCCAGTAAGTCTACTTTTGATTACCGCCAAAATACTCTTTAAGCATTGTCAGATACAAGTCTATATCTGATTTCTGTTGAAGTATTCCTTCAACATCGTTTTTAAGGTTGTTTTACCTTTGTTGTGACTTATTAATCTTTGTCTTAAATTTGTTGAGTATCCAATATATATGAAGTTTTTAACCTTATTTTGTAATACGTAGATGTAATAAAGGTTCATTAAGATACCCTGGAAGGTACAAGACTGCACCTTCCTGCGTCTCAAATCTGCTTCTGTCTACTTGCGTAGCCAGGCGCAGACTTGTGCCTGGCTCCCTAATATATATAAATACAGAAACTTCTTTATTGAGCATTATGCTGAAGTAGCCAATCCTTTATTGATATTAAACCCAAACTATTATGAAAATAGTTATATTGGATTGAATATCCAGAACTAGCGACTATGTTACAATTTCTATATGAATAGAAAACATAACAAGATAACTGTAAAAATTGACAAGAAACTTAGAGAGAAAGAGATAAACCAATTCAATAAAGAAATTGAGGATATTAAGGAATTAAAGAAGTTCTCTAGCCTTTTTCCTTCTTCTAATCAAGAGGCTAGGATTATTGACTTAAGAAATTCTTATTCTTTTTAGTTCTAGTAGGCAACTAGATAAGAACGGGCATCCATAAATAGCTTTGATGCTGGTTTATCTGTACCAGGCGAAGCCATCAAAAATACTTCTGCTCTTACATACAGCTCCCAAAACAATCGGTTTTATCCAGTTGCATGATGTTTAACTCCAATTTTGTACATTCATCCATTCCTATCATTCTTCCATGCATAAAATGTTCATTGGCTGAGGATAAATTAGAAGCGATTGTATTGGCTATCTTTTCCCTTTCTTTGTCTGTTTTACTAGGGTATTTACTTTTTAACATGTAGTTTGTTAACCACTTTTTTACAAAGTCTTTCGCGAAACTAATTTCTCTTTCACACTCTACAATAAAGGCTGGTTCTACAGTAGAAGAACTAAGTAATTGTAGATACCCCATGTACTCCTCATTATTCTTTTTTGCCTCATGCAACTTATCAATTAGTTTATCTCTAGCATCAATAAATGATTGAGCTGATACTTGCTGAACCATTCCTCCAATGTTTATAAACTTTTGTGCGTCTATTGGACCCAATTCGGAACAATAACCCATTATTATTTTATCTGCCCCCAAAGAAATCATCGTTGCAGCACTTTTTGCCATATTAGGAACAATGACTCTAAATTCCTTAGTACAATATCGCCTACACATCTCTACAATTTTTTCTGCAACAACACCTGAACCCCCTGGACTGTTAATCATTAAGTCTAGGTTTTCCTCTTCTCCCATTGAAGCCAACATGCTTCCAATTGGAGCAATATCGTCTTGAGAAATACTGGATTGCGGACTTCCGAATCTTGAAATATAAACAATCAGGTTTCTTTTAACCCCATCTTTGTATGCTTCAATTCTAGGTATTAAGGAAGAATACTTCAAAATTCCCTCTGCTCGGGTCTTTTCCGCTTGTTTTCCAGCATCACCAACTTCATTAAGAATGCTTTGCAATAAGGGTTGGCTTTGTGTAGCAACTTTTTCTACTGCTATGTTTGGCTGTACCGTTGGTTCTGGCATATTACATTGTCCAAATATAGATAGATAATCCAATTTTGTTTGACAAACCTAACTTATAAAGTGTCGCCTTTAATTGAGACTCTCCGTCTTTAGGTACAATAACATGAAGGGGTACGACCTTACCCTGTTGAGGTCCCGATGACATAATCCTGGATGAAAACAACTAATCCAGTTACAGGGTCGTGTCCGTAAATATCAGGTATATAGCCATTTAAGTTTGGAGGTGTCGCGTACCCTTCTAAGGCCACATTATCAATGCTAATTCTATTTTGATTGATTAGCGCATTCATTAGAGCCTTAACAAGTTGCTGATGCTGTTCTGATGCCATATATTACCTTTCTACTACTACTGCTCTGGAAATAATAGCCTTGAAACTATCAGTCCTATTTACTGCAGTATGTGGTATCAACTTGTATTTCCACTCCTTTTTTGTACCTTTGGTTACTGTCTCGCACCATTTTATTGCTTGTTCTGCCTTTTCATACACCTCTTTATCTTTATTCTCAATTTTATCTGCTTCTTTTATTTCAATAACAAAATAGCCATCTTTTGTTTCAGCTATAAAATCTGGATTGTATCTTCCGCCTTTGTAGTAAACAGGAAACTGGTTCATCGGAGGTCGCACCCACCTAATAACCTCGTTATCCGCTTCTAATACATCAGCAAACCATTTCTCTTGTTTTGAGTCAAAGGTGTTTTGTGGAAATACAGTCTTAGTATAACCAGCAATAAGGATGTCAACACAATCGTCATCACTTACAGCCTTCCTGTCCTTTACCTTAAACCCTTTCACAACCGCTTTGGTAAATGATGTAAAGCTAATCTTATCGGTACTTGTTGTGAAATCAATCTTTGTTGAACTGTCAAACTTGCCTCTAATTTGAGACAAAACATCACTCAATATCTTTTGGGTATGCATAGCTAACACTTTCGCCTGAATACTTTCGTCTTTATCTATAGCTTGTAAATAATCTTTCGCTATCGCCATCACAATCTCTTTATCAGAAATATCCAGCTCATCTGATTCTTTAATAATAAGTCGGGATAAATAAGCTACAGGTGGAAGGTCAAGTTTGTGTTCAACATCTTCTAATACCTTCGTGTGTCCTTCGGCTATTTCAGTACCGATTATCTGTGTTTTAAGCTCCTCAAAACTTTCTATTCCAATCTTTGGCTTGAATGGCTTCAATTCTGCGGTTGTTTGTACATTAACCTGCACCTGAGGTATATCTATCTCGTATTTACTTCCACTCAAAGGCTCAATCGTTATTGGTTCTAATTCTTCATCTGGTTCTTGGTCATAAGTCCTAATTTGTATTTCTTTAATCCATTTCTTAGCCGCTTCAATAACTCTTTGGTACTGGTCATGGGAGATTATTTCTAAAGTATCTAATTCTTCGTTACCTGTTAACTCCCCAAATGGCAATCGTAACCCACGCCCAATGGTTTGTTCGGTAAGAATTTCAGAAACTGAAGCTCTGATTGGGATAATGGTATAAATGTTTTTAACATCCCAACCCTCTTTAAGTTTGTTTACATGAATGACAATCTCATTGCGGTTATATTCGTTCTCCAATCCTAACAGTTGAGCTAATTCTGACTCCTCGCTTTTGCTATGTACCAGCAATGTTTTATTCTTGTATTCGCCATTAAAGAAGCTGTCGGAAGTAATTTTTGCTTTGACCACTTTGCTGTGTTCAATGTCCTTTGTCGTTATCAAAGTCAGCGGTAACACCAAGGGAAGATTGTTAGTTTTACAGTATTCTTCAAGCAATACCTTCTTTCTCCTATGTCTTTTGATACCATCTAATAGCTTAATATCCTCTAAATCTCCCTTGTAACTGTCATCATCTTTTCGGGTAATAACCACAGGCGTTTTAACATACTTTCCAATAGCTTCGCCTAGACTGAAACGATAAACAACATTCGGCTGGCTACCAGGAGTGGCGGTGAACTCTAAACCCAACACAGGATTTAAGTATTCAATCGCTTTTAGAGACTTCTCGCCCCTATAACGGTGGCTCTCATCCATAAAAACAACTAGGTCTTTTTTCTTTTGCAGGATTCCTGCAAAGCTGTCCTCTAATGTTTCTTTGTATTTATGGAACTTAAATTGAACATCAGTTCTTTCGTTGAATATCTTTTGGATATTAAAAATAAAGATGTTGACTTTAGCGTCATCAAATA
>LBVJ01000046.1 GCA_000993025.1 Candidatus Woesebacteria bacterium GW2011_GWA1_38_8 | reverse complement strand
GAATCTCCAAAAGAGGGATAAAATACACTATTCAATTGTTAAATAGCTTAATAGCAAAATTGTTATGAAAACAAAAATAAAGTCAAAAAATATTTTTACGAAACGTTTGAGGATCACCAAAAATGGAAAAGTTTTGCGTGCTCAAGGGTTTAAAAGACATCTGAACGCCAAAAAAAGCAGTAGTAGGAAAAGAGCACTTGGAAGAATTGTGAAGTTAAACGAAATACACGCTAAGAAGGTAAGAAAAATATTAGGAATAAAAAAGCACTAGGCAGTTTACTAAAATTATGACAAGAGTTAAATCAATTGCACAAAGAAGGCACAGAAAAATTAAGGAGGCGACAAAAGGGTTCAGACAAGCCCGTAGACGCCGTATAAAGGCCGGTAAAGAGGCTTTAATGCATGCGGGGCAGTATGCATATATCGGAAGGAAAGACCGTAAAGGTAATATGAGATCTCTATGGATTACAAGGCTTTCCGCCGCCGTCAAGCAAAGAGGACTTTCATATAGTAAATTCATTGCAGGACTAAAAAAGGAAAATATCGAGCTGGATCGCAAAATATTGTCCGATATTGCAATTAATGATCCTGATACTTTTGACAAAATTGTTGCAGAAGTGAAAAAGTAGTATATAATACTGGCAACTTTGTCATCCTCGACCTGATCGGGGATCTATATGGATTCCCGCTTTCGCGGGAATGACAATTCTCAAGGTTTAAATAATATGGAATTGATAAATACAGTAAAGTTTTTCAGCTTTAACCTCACCTGACGCGGGGTTGAAGCTTTGTGTGGATAACCCCGCTAAGGCGGGGTTTTTTGATGGGAAAAAAGGAGGTGAAGTATTATGAAAGAAACAGAACATACAATACCGAAGGAATATTTGGAAGAAGTTAAAAACAGTCCGACAAGGCGTCATGCAAGAATTATCGCAGGATGGATTCATCGTTCCCATGGCCAAACAAAGGAAAACCGAAGAACCATTCAAAATGCGATAGCGGCAAGAAAAATAAGCAAACAAACCGAAGATAATGATAGAGGAAACAATCAAAATCACATATAATAACATTGGCTGCTTGGTTACTTAGAAAAATATTGTGAAGGAAGAATTGAATAATCTAAAAAATAACGCGCTGGCGCAGATAATTGAGGCAGGGGGTATAAACACCTTGGAGGAACTGCGTATATCCTACCTTGGCCGAAACGGATCGGTCAATAAATTCTTTAAGGAATTGGGGAAACTTGACTCTGATGATAGAAAAGATTTCGGAATACTTTTAAATGAAACAAAAAAAACAATAGAGGAAGCGATTGGCGATAAAGAACAAAAACTTACGCAGACATTATCAAAGGGGGATAAATATTTTGACCCGTCAATTCCGGGTGAAAAATATAAAATCGGACACCTTCACCCAACCACAATTGTGATAAACGAAATGTTTGATATTTTCAAACACCTTGGTTTTTCCAATATTGAAGGACCTGAAATTGAGTCAGACAAATTTAATTTTGAAATACTGAAT
This sequence comes from Candidatus Woesebacteria bacterium GW2011_GWA1_38_8, assembly GCA_000993025.1. Classification (GTDB taxonomy): domain Bacteria; phylum Patescibacteriota; class Microgenomatia; order UBA8517; family UBA8517; genus GWB1-38-13. The sequence continues at coordinate 7,609 of LBVJ01000046.1, read as the reverse complement.
CTTCCCAAGGACCATCCTGCGAGAAGTTTGCAGGATGCCTTATTTATCCAAGAACCGGAAGTTGTACTGCGGACGCATACATCATCTGTTGAATCAAGAGCTCTTACTGAATATAAACCTCCTTTTAGATTTGTTGTGGCAGGAAAGTGCTACCGCTATGAGAATGTTAATGCAAGCAACAATGCTATGTTTTACCAATTCCAGGGATTTGCTTTGCAAGAGGGGTTATCAATGGCTGATCTGAAGGGAACTCTCATTTATTTTGTAAAAAAATTTTTCGGTGAAGATAGGGAAATCCGTGCGCGCTGCAAGTATTACCCCGAAGTCGAGCCGGGAATGGGGGTTGATATTGACTGCCGTTTTTGCAAAAAGAAAGGGTGCAGTGTCTGCAAAGGCAGAGGTTGGATTGAAATGCTAGGAAGCGGAATGATACATCCCAACATCCTGAAAAATCTCGGTTACAAAACAGAAGAGATGTCTGGTTTTGCCTTTGGAATGGGATTGGACAGAATTGTGATGGACAGGTTTGGGATTCCCGATATTAGAAGTTTGTATAACGGCGATATTAAATATTAATTATGAGAATACCGATTGAATGGCTAAATGAGTATGTAAAAATTCCCAAGAACATTTCTGTATTAACAGATGGTCTGACCATGGCGGGACACATGCTTGATAAAATTGATAATACAAAATACGGAACAGTTATTGACCTTGAACTTAGAGGGAATAGAGCCGATTGTTACTCCATACTGGGAATTGCAAGGGAGGTTTCTGCCATTTTTAAGACCCCTTTGACACATCCCAAAACAGACACTCTTCATAAGACTATTAAAAAAATATCCGGACTTTTTCTCAAAGCTGATTCCAATTATGTAAAGCGTGTGATGATGGTAAAAATTAACAACGTAAAAATTACAAAGTCACCTGATTGGTTAAAAAACCGTCTGTCCGCTTATGGAATCGAACCGCTTAACAATATCGTGGATCTAACCAATTATGTCATGCTGGAAACGGGTGAACCAATGCACGCTTTTGACGCAGACAGAATAGGAGGGGATGTTTTTATCCGCATCGCTAAAAAAGGAGAGAAGATTATCACTTTTCAAAACAAGACCATAGTTCTTACAGATGATGATCTAGTATGGTCGAACAACAAGAACATTCTGTCAGTTGCCGGAGCTATCGGTAGTAAAGAATTTTCTATAACGGATAATACTCAAAATATTATTCTTGAAGCAGCATCATACGAACAGGCGAACATAAGAAGAACGATATACCGCCACAATCTTTTAACAGATGCAGGTATTAGGCACGAAAAAAAACTTGATCCTACATTGGTGGAAGAAGGAATAAGAAGATATTTATATCTTATAAAAAATGAGGGCTGGGGTGAGATGGGCGGGGAATTATTTGATTTCTATCCTTCTCCAATTACTTCCAAAAGAATAACACTTTATTACGATTACATCAACAGACTCTCCGGTTTTGAAATTGACAAAAAAATATCGGTAGACGTACTCAGGCGTTTAAATATGAAGATAGTAGGCAATACGAAAGACAGTATTCAAGTTATACCACCCTCATATAGAACGGATATTGAGTCCAAGGAAGATCTCGTCGAGGAAATTCTTAGAATAGTGGGGTACGATAAAATCCCAAACAATGTTCTGTCTCTGGAAATTCCACCCGACAAGATGCCCGAATATATAGAACAGGAAAGAAGCGTTAAAAACATCCTTATTTCACTTGGGTTTGAAGAAGTCATAAGTATTCCTTTTACCGCACCCAAATACCAACCACTAAACAGTTCATTGTCACAGCGCACCAATCCCGTTATTGTTGCCAACCGCCCGTCACCCGAAATTGAGGAAATGAGAATGAATATGCTCCCGTCGGAAAAGTACACGGAATATAGAGCCGCAGGAATACTTTATTGGGAAAAAGACGGAATGTCTTACCGCAAATTCAAGGGGAAACTCGAAGCTTTTTTCACCATTCTTAACATAGCCGATGTTAAATATGAAGAGTCCGAATGCCAAATATTAACCGAGTCGTTTAAAATTCTTCTTGAAAACAACATTGTAGGAATAGGAGGAAATTACAAAGGCGCATATTTTGCAGAAATTTATCTTGATAATCTCTTGGGCAAAAGCCGCATAACAAAGGTAAACCTTTGGCCAAAACATCCCCCTCAAATCGAGGATATGACTATTAAAATTCCAAGAGGAGTGATGGCAGGGGAAGTAATGCAAAAGATCAAATCATCAAGCACACTTGTGTCTGAAGTAGAACTTAAAGATACTTATAACATTTCATACACTTTCAGGATTTCTTACCAACATCCTGAAAAAACTCTAACGAACAAAGAGGTTGAGAAAGCAAGGAATAGTATTTCTATAAAATTGAAGAATGATCTAAATCTAACCCTTGATGCATAAATCCAAACTTTTGAATCTGATGCATTATATTTGAGGTTAAATATTAAACTCTGTGGAAGTGAATTCATTCAATATCTGTCAGTTTGGACCCATCCGGTTTATTTATCTCAAATTTTGGAATCACTTCAGTCCTTTTTGTTTCACCTCTTACAGCAATATCTATCGCTGCTAAAAGTGGTTCGTTACTTGCTTCAAACTCGGCAAAACCCGTTCTTTTATCCAAACTATGAAATATTCTACCAGCTTTAACTCTTTTACCCTGAGCCAATCGTAACTGTGCGCGAAAATAATCCCTTATAAAATTTCCGTAATCCGCATCGATAGAATCGGGTAGTTTTGAAGATATTTCGGACCAAGACTTTATATAACAACTTTTAGTTTTCTGCAAACGTTCTGCCATATACAATTTAAGGGGCAGAGTACTTTTAACTCACATATTATATCATACTCTCAAGGAGTGGGTGTGTTAACTGACCCAGTAGTGGGAGTTGGAACAATCGTGGGAATGGGGGAAGGAGAATAATCCCAAGGAACACCAACACCAATTGTAATCCGTCTATCGGATTCTTTTCCGTTAACATCCCTTGCAACCGCTCTTAATTCATGGACACCGGATGAAAGCTCTATATCCTGTGAATACGGTTTTCCCGTAAAAGTACGGAGCTTGACACCATCAATTTCGATAACCACCTCCGAGATATCACTAATGGAATCTACTTTGACTTGTAAATTAAATTTACCCGGCAAATTTGAATCATGATCACGCGGTGAAACAAATTCTACATATAAAGGATTTGACCCTTCACAATAATCTGTGGGCGGGTTGTACCTTCCATCATTTTGTGTAGCGATCCACGCGAGTATTCCCTCCTGCCATTTGTTTACTCCATCAATACCCCCAGTTGCATCTTCCTCCTTAAATGCAAAGTACTCCTTATCTTCATAATTTCCGGATGATATATCGGATGGGGTAGCCAGTTTTCCCTGACTTTTACAAATTTTTAACTTTACATGAACGGGGTCCTCACCAGGTTCTGTACCTTTTATAAAATATTCAAGGCGGGATGGAAATCCGTCGTGGGCAGAATATCCGGATACAACATCTACTTCTTTTGTAACAATTCCACTGGGTATTTCAAATGCTGTATTAACCTTTCCCTCCAATGATTTTAACAATATTCTCCTCCAAATCGGTGAAGCTCCCGAAACACCTGAGGCGACTTCTTTCATAGGAGAGTTATCGTTGTTGCCCACCCATGATCCGACTACCACTTGAGAGTTTCCTCCAATTGCCCAATTATCCCTCTTGTCATTGGTGGTTCCGGTTTTTACTGCAATTTGATGATCTTTGATATTAAGAAGCGAGTTTTCACCAAAGATTAAAGATCTCGCTTTGTTGTCAGACAGAATGTCGGCTATCAAGAAAGCTTGTTCCTCCGACAAAACTTGTTTTCTTCTTTCGCTTTTATACTCCTCCAACACCCTCCCGTCTGAATCCTCAACCTTAAGAATTGCTATTGGTTCTATCTTATAACCTTTATTTAAAAATGCTCCATAGGCACCTGTTAGTTCCAATAATCTGACTTCACCACCACCCAAAGTCAAAGACAACCCAACCCTTGAAAGAGTTTGACTTGTGGGTTCCAGAGATGAAATTCCAAGATCATATGCAGTTTCCAATACATTCCTAATACCCACCATTGCCAAAACTTTTACGGCAGGGACATTTATTGAATTAGCAAGCGCGTAACGAAGCTGTATAGGACCTCTGTATTTGCCATCATAATTAACCGGTTTATAGTTCGGTTGTCCTGCACCTCCCGGAAATTCGGTCGGGACATCCATTATAAGAGTCGAGGGGGTATAATATTTTTTAAAAGCAGTAACATACGTAATAGGTTTGATGGCAGAACCCGGCTGTCTCAAAGATAGTGTCACGTTTACCTGACCATCATAATCTTCCGCATTGAAATCTTTTGATCCGACCATTGCCAATATTTCCCCCGTTTGTGAGTCAAGAGCCACCACTGCTCCATTCGTAATCTGCAAATTTTCAACCTTCTCGATCTCCTCCGATACAATACTTTGAGCCTCCTCCTGCAATTCCCAATCAAGGGTGGTCGTTACTTTATATCCTCCCTGCTCTATAATCGCTGCTCCATATCTTTCTTCCAATATTTCTTTTACATATTCAACGAAATGCGGTGCTTTAAAATCTCCTCCTTTTCCGGAAAATTCATATTTTTCCAGCATCTCGACAGCTCCATCTTCCTGTTCCTGAGTTATCTTGCCATCCTCCCGCATCCGTCTTAACACTTCCTTTGTTCGGGATTTGTAAGCGTCAGAGTTAGTTGAATACGGAGAGTAATAAGACGGTCGCTGGGGAAGACCTGCCAATATTGCCGATTCGACAAGGTTTAGATCCGATACATCTTTATCAAAATATGCTTCTGAAGCCGCCTGAACCCCCCAAGCAGTTCCCCCATACGGTGCCTCGTTGAGATACATTAACAATATCTCATCTTTTGAATATTTCCTTTCGATCTGTACAGCAAGCACAAATTCCTTTAATTTTCGAAGTATGGATCGCTCAGACGTTAATAGCACATTCTTTACAAGCTGCTGTGTAAGTGTAGAACCACCCTGAGCCCGCCCCCTTGTAAATAATCTTGTGAACCCCCTAAACATTCCAAAAACATCAAAACCCTCGTGAGTGTAGAAATTTTTGTCCTCGATTGAAACTGTTGCCTCCTTCAAATAATCCGGAACATCCTCATATTTTACCGGTTCCCGTTTTTCATCCTGATATATATCGTATAAAACCTCACCGTTCCGGTCGAGTATCTTGGTCGAAAATCCTTCGCGCCTGATTATCTTATCGGGTGAGGGGAGATCGTAGGCAATATAGCTTAATACTGCAATTCCTCCGATAATTGCAATAATTACACCAATAAAAGCAAGTTTTGATAAACTGTAAAAATGACCGGAGTAATTTATATTCTTGCGTCTGTTTACTTTTCTGCTTCTGAGGCTACTTCTTCTTTTAAGTCTGTCTTTCCACATTTTTAAAGCATAACCCGAATCCGAATAATTTACCAGATTTCCCTCGCTATCATCAAGTGATAATATTTTTACTCTGCTGACATTGATCATCAATCTAAATAATTTTAACACTATTACTTGTTAGATGAAAAAAATAAGCAATAAACATAAGCAAACACCCTGCCCTAAAGAGACAATATTTACATATATGATGAGGTGTGAAGCTTGTTCACCCGACGGGTGTGCAAATTATTAATGATCATGAACATTTCTTGACATATTTTTATAATTTTTGTAAACTACTCTCAGTTTAAAAATAAAGGCTTAGAGGCAGTGAAGTAATTTTATCAAGGTGACATAAGAAATCAGGCGGTTGATGAAAGACCTGACGAACTTAATAAAATGAATTACCCTGCGGAGCCGATCGGACAAAATCCGATACGTGTGCGCCCGTAAAAGCGCTAGAGCATGTCACAAAAGAAACGGAGTGCTTAAACAATAAGGGTTATCCTTTAGAGTTTAGAATCCGCTTTTGGCGGATTTTTTAGTGAATAAAAGATAACCGAAAAAGGGTGGTACCGCATCTCGCGGTGCTCGAGGTAAACTAAAAAAAAGATCCGAAAGTTTACATCGAACGAAAGTGAGAAGCCCCTTTAATTTATTAGTTACGTTATCATTCCGGATTAATTTCGGAATCTATACAAAAACTAGTAGGTTGAAGGGGCTTTTTGTTTGCACGGGTGGCAGAGTGGCCAAATGCATCGGTCTGTAGAACCGAAAAATCACAGGTTCGAATCCTGTCCCGTGCACATATGGAAAGAGAATTTAATATGTCAATAAATGAACCGTCAATTAAGTCAAAAACTCTCAACCAAGAGGCTAGCTCGTTGTGCAAAAAATTATTTCCCAACCATTTTAAACCTCCAACTCAGGGGGAACTTCAAAATATTATACTATTGGCAAATGCAAACGGAGGAAGTGAAAATGATATTTTCAAGGTCGGACACTGGTGGTTATGTATCCGCAATTTGTTTATTGAAAACACAATAACCAAAGAGGAGCAAAGGTGCATTATGAAAATTGGCGTTGAGACGGCGATTCATCAGAAATCCGTAAACATAATATCTGCAAGAAGTCCGGAATTCCTTCACTCCCAAATACACAGTCAGGGGGACCCAACATTGCCAAGATCAAGATCTTCAATTGAAAAGTTAGGTCGATTAATTCATCAATCGCAACAATTTTTACCTACAAATGGAGTACTTATATTTGCAGACCTCGCAATAGATAACTTTGATAACATTCAGACAGTATGCAACATTGAAGAAACAATTCTTAGAAATATTGAGTTGGTTAAGAATATAATATCGTCATTTAATGCTGGTCAGATTCAAATAATCCGAATGTCAAAACTTACCAATCCCCGATTCGGACAATTGGATCACATCATCGAATGGGGAGGGGGGTTAAAAAAAGACGTAGACGTTCCAATTCAAGCCGAAAGGTCAATATCAATTTCATCAGAAGAAAGTTTTCATTCGCATCAGAGCATGTTCGGTTGGGATAAAAACAAATCTTTCAGACATAGCAGGAATTTGGCAATTACGATGGGGTTGGTTGGAGAATCTTTAAAACATCAATTTCCAGAAGGGATATTAATCCACAATGAAGCTTTTATCAGTAGAGGTCGTTTAAGTAATATTTTTAATGATCCCAAAAACCCACTGCCTGTCATTTGTCTTCGTGATTTGCTTGAAAACAAGAAGCCTAAAGGGTAGACTAGATACAACATGAATATTGATGAAGTTCTGACAAGGGGAGTCGTAGAGGTACTGCCTACTAAAGAAGGTTTGAAGAAATTGATGGAGGGAAAAAAGATCACTTTGTATCAGGGTTTTGATCCTTCTATGCCGTCTTTGCATCTTGGAAATCTGGTTGGGGTGATGAAACTTCGACAATTTCAAAAATTGGGTCATAAAGTGATATTTTTAATTGGTGATTTTACAGGAATGATAGGTGATCCGACGGATAAACAAGCTACCAGAAAAAAATTAACCCGTGAACAAGTATTGGAAAATTCCCGAACGTGGGTTAATCAAATAAAAAATATCCTTGATTTTGAGGGG
>LBVJ01000045.1 GCA_000993025.1 Candidatus Woesebacteria bacterium GW2011_GWA1_38_8 | reverse complement strand
TGAAATTGACAAAAAAAAGAGTATATAGTATGATACACCCTATATGTCTAGAGTAGAAACGGGAGAAACGGAACAGTATATAGTTATAAAGAGTGAAAGGCCAAAAGTCGACCGCAGAACTGTCGCAGCTCCCGAAAGACCTTCTTCGTTACTCGGTTTATTAAAGGAGACGGAAAAATTGATCAAATCTGAACTGAATACGGAACAGTCATTGGTTGTACTGGATACAATTAGTAAAAAGTTTAAAGAGTGGTTTGACGCTGTTAAGTCCGAAGATAAAAAGAAAATTGGCAAGAATTGGGGAAAGGCTTTTCAGGTGGCTCTTGACTATGGAGATCACGGAATTTTGTCAGAAGATATACACACTCTTTGGGGTTTTTCCTGGGATAGGATAGACGCAACCCATAGATCAGAAAAAGATTATTGCCCCAATAATCGTATAAATGAGTGGATACGCGATGAGGAAGTGTGGGGAGCTGAGATGGATCGTCAAACGGGTAAGGTTATTTCGTTTGAATATTCTTCGAAACGGACATTGAACCATTGGTCGTCCCGGAGAGAAAGCTATTCGAATGACAGTTTAAGAAATATAGAGCTGGGTTTGAAATTTGATAGAAAAGGAAATTTAACAGATGTTCTTTACTCAGAAAATATCGATCTGCCCTCGGAGATTCTTGGAAAAGGCGGAGAGATTATGAGAACATGGAGGATAAGCAGTGATATTTCCCGTCGTAAAGAATATTGATCTTCTGTTAAAATATCTTCAATGAATAAGTTGGTTCTTATAGACGGAAATGCCATCATGCACCGTGCATACCACGCTTTGCCTCCACTGACTACCAAAAAAGGTGAACCGATAAATGCGGTTTATGGGTTTGTTTCGATGCTTCTCGGACTTATAAACGATCTGAAGCCGTCTCATATTGCAGTCTGTTTTGACAGACCTGAAGAAACCTTCAGAAGAAAAAAATATGTAAAATATCAGGCACAAAGGCCTGAAATGGATGAATTTCTGTCTTCTCAGATCACTAAAATGCATGATGTTTTGGAATCTTTTGGAATACCTGTTTATGAGAAAGCAGGATTTGAAGCGGATGATCTTTTGGGAACGATTTCCCAAAAGATAACTAAGGAAAGTAAGAAATTAAGAAATAAGGAACAGATCAATGAAGTGGTAATAGTAACTGGTGACCGCGATATTTTTCAGCTTATAAATGAAAAAGTGAAGGTATATGTTCCGGTCAAAGGGTTAAAAGAAGGAAAACTTTATGGTGTGGAAGAAGTAGAACACGAATTTGATTTTAAACCTATCCAAATGATCGATTATAAATCGCTTGTTGGAGATCCCTCCGACAATTATCCTGGGGTACCGGGGATTGGACCGAAAACAGCCATAACTTTACTGTCTAAGTACAAGTCTAAGTCTAAGATTTATAAACATTTGGAAGAGATTTCGGAAACAACAAGAGAGAAACTCAAAAAGGGTAAAGATATGGCAGATATGTCGTATGAATTGGCGACAATTAAGACTGATGTTCCAATTAAAATCGATCTAAAGAAAATGGAGGATTGGGATTTGGGAAGCCGCGAAGCGGTGGAACTTTTTATGTCCTATGGTTTTAGAACTCTGTTAAATAGAATAACAAATAAGAATGGCATTAATGCGAATCTTCAAGTGGTGGATAATAATATTGCGGTTAATAATAAAAATCCGAAAGAGGAAAAAATGCCCAATAATCAAGGAAGTTTGTTTTAAATATGAAAATAGCTTTGATGCATGATTATATAAAAGAGTATGGGGGAGCCGAACGGGTACTGAAAGTGCTATCCGAAATGTACCCAAAAGCACCGATTTATACCGCATTTTCGGTAAAAGGAAGTACTGCGGAAAAAGCCTTCAAGGGTACGGAAATTCATGAAAGTTGGTTGGCACCGCTTCTTAAAATCGGAAAGCTATATAGCCCCTTGCGATTTTTAATTCCTGCTATTTGGGGGAGTTTTGACCTCTCGAAATACGATTTTGTGATCACCTCCTGCAGTTGGTATATCACGCGCGGATTTAAAATCGGACCCCGTACGAAAGTAATTGCATATTGCCATACACCACCAAGGTGGCTTTACGGTTATGAAACATCCGTTGGCTTTACAAAATACTGGCCGGTAAAAATTTATGCCGCAATTGTAGGTCATTTTTTAAGGATGTATGACTACGTTTCGGCTCAGGAGCCGAAACGAAATCCGAAATCCGAAATCCGAAATCCGAAAATTACTGCGGGAGTAGATGTTTTTATTGCAAACTCAGAAAACGTTAAAAGAAGGATTGAGAAGTTTTACAGAAGGGAAGCGACAGTAGTATACCCACCAGTGAACGTTGAAAAAATAATTGAAGAAACGAAGAACTTAAGAAATGAAGAAAATGAAAATTATTTCCTTATTGTTTCAAGGCTTGTCGGGGCAAAGGGGATAGAAGATGTGATAAGTGCATTTGAGACGAAAGACTTATCTAAATACAAACTTAAGATTGTTGGTGAAAAAACAGGATTTATGAACTATGAATCAGGATTTAAGAATGAAAACAAAAACATCGAATTTTTAGGAAGAGTGGGCGATGAGAAATTGTGGGAATTATATGCGGGGGCGACGGGATTTTTGGCATTGGCGCGTGATGAGGATTTTGGCATGACGGTTGTTGAGGCTCAAGCGGCAGGAACTCCGGTGATAGCTTTTAACGGTGGAGGCTTTAAGGAAAGTGTTATTGATGGTGTTACAGGCCTTCTCATTAATGATACAGATGAAAAAACTTTGAGAGAAGCAATAGAAAAATTCAATAAAATCAAATGGGACAGAAAAAAATTACAGGAAAATGCGAAAAGATTTTCAAGGGAGAGATTTCTAAGAGATTTCCGCGGATTTGTAAGAAAAGTGATTCCCGCGGATTAATAAAGCGGATTTACGCAGATAATATCTGTTGTACAGATAGGATATTTGCCATATACCAAATACTAAATACAATATACCAAAATCATGCCTGAACTACCCGAAGTAGAATCGATAAGAATACAGTTGGAAAAGTTTTTGGTGGGCTCGCCCCGTGGCGGAGCTTTACGAGGCTCGCCCCGTGGCGGAGCTTTACGGGGACACATAATAAAAAAGCTCGAAATTCGTAATCCGAAATACGAAATCGAAAAAGAGAAAATAGAAAATACTAAAATTACAGGGGTTAGAAGGTTTGGGAAGGTGTTGGTAATCGATCTTTCAAGTAATTACTCAATTGTCACCCATGTCAAAATGACGGGACAGTTTATATACCAAGGACCAAATCTGCTTAATGTTAAAAGCTTATCGCATAAAGTAGTGGGGGGATTGGGGGGCAAGCACACTCATGTGATATTTCATTTAGACCGGGGAGGGGTTCTCTACTTTAATGATTACAGAAGATTTGGGTGGATGAGGTTGGAAAAAACTTCAAACATCCAAAACTCCAAAAACCCAAACAATTATATCGGGAAGTTGGGGAAGGAATTTCTTAAGGATTTAACTTTGGAAGAGTTTTCGGAGATTTTGGTAAAGTCAAAAAAGCCGATAAAAATACTTCTAATGGACCAGACAAAAATGGCCGGAGTAGGAAATATTTATGCTAATGATGCGCTGTGGCTGGCGATGATAAACCCAAGAAAACAAGCCAATAAACTATTAAATTATCAAATTATTAAACTATTAAAATCCGTTGAGAAAGTATTGAAAGAGGGGATAAAAAGGGGTGGGGCAAGCGAGCTTGCGTATGTTGCGCCGGATGGCAGTGAGGGACATTATCAGGATTTTACTCTTGTTTATGGGAGAGAAAAAGAACCCTGTAAAAATTGCAAAACTCCGATCGAAAAAGTAAAACTTGGAGGGCGGGGAACCTATTTTTGTCCCGTTTGCCAAAAATGAAACACAAAAATTTATCTTGTTGACTTCCGATGTCACTCACGACAACTCAGTACTTCCTTATATATATTTTCAACAGAAAGAGCGCAGTATTCTATCGAATATTTTTCAGAGATCCGACGGGACATTTTCGAGAACCTTTTTAATCTTTTTAAATTTTTTACAAGGTCAAAAATGTGTTGGGCAATAACTTTCGGATCGGGTTTTAATAAAAATCCTGATTCTCCATTTTTAACAACACTTTCAAGACCGGCATTTTCAAGAGCAATTATGGGAAGTCCGGAACTTTCCGCTTCAAGTACGGAAAGCGGCATTACTTCCGATGTTGAAGGGGTGAGGAAAATATTGGCACCTTTATAGATGCTTGGAAGAAGGTTCTGATCAACCTTACCGACAACGCAGACATTGTTTTCCAGATCGTGTTTTATAGTATATTCGGACAATTTCGGCAACAGTCTGCCATCACCGATAATGACCATTTTAAACTCAGGGCAAATATTTTTGAGTTCGACTGCAATTTTTAACAGAAATAGCGGATTTTTCTCTTTTTCCAGACGTCCTGTATAAACGATATAAGGATGCTCGGAGAATATTTTTTTTGACGAAGAAAATACCTCTGTATCTATGCCATTAAATACAACATCCGTGTTTGTAATACCTTGTTTTTTTAATCGGATCTTCGTTTCAGGAGAAGGACAGATAATTTTCGAACATTTTCTTGAAAGGCTTTGCAGGTCATTAATAAGCAGTTTGGATGTTAACTGATAACCGTGAGGAAAATAATAATTCAGATACTGTTCATATTGAGTATGAGCCGTAAAAATTAATGGCACTTTCATTTTTTCTGCAACGTGTGCGGCGAATTTGCCAATTATTAACGGGTGGTGAGTATGGATGATATCCGGCCTAATCTTTTTGATCTTGTCAACCGGAACTAAAGGCAGTCCAAGAGGATATGTTTTAATAAATGGATTTGGCATTGAAAAATACCGCATGATGTTTTTGTCGCTGTCAGTATATCCGGGGAAATTGGGTGCAAGTACGTATACACGATGCCCCAATTTTTCCAACTGTTTTTTTAGAAGTTTGATATGGTAACTTACACCATTTACGGTCGGAAGGTATGTTGCGGTGATAAAAAGTATTCTCATAATCATAAGGAGTATATATCTAAAGTATAACCAAGTATATTTAGTGTTTGGTGGGTGAGGGTAATGCACGCATTATTATGAGGAAGTTAAAAGAAACTGAGCATATGGTTTAAAATGTAATATACTTACAAATCGTATATGGTTATTAAAAGTATAAAACTGTCAAATTTTAGAAATTTTATTAAAAAGGATATTGAATTATCGGATGGGGCGACAGTTATTGTCGGGGATAATGCGGTCGGCAAGACTAATATTTTAGAAGCGATCTATCTTTTGGCAATGGGGAAGAGTTTTAAAGCTCGGCTTGAGCGTGAACTTATAAATTATGATGTGGATATTGCTCGGATAAAAGGTAGCACGAGAAGTAAGAGTATCACGGGTACCACGGGAATGGAATTAGAAATTGTTTTGACAAACGGGGAGGTAGAACTCCATGGCGGGGGAGTACAGAGAGCGCAGAAAAAAAAATTATCGGTTAACGGAGTTAGCAAGCGTCTAATTGATTTCACCGGATGTTTGAAAGTGGTTCTCTTTGGTCCTTGGGATATGGATTTGGTTACTGCATCTCCGTCACTTCGGCGGAGATTCCTTGATTCGGTTTTGTCGCAGACCGATAGAGAGTATCGAAGATCGTTAATGATCTATGAAAAAGGTTTAAGGCAAAGGAATCGACTTCTTTTTAGAATTAGAGATGAAGGGGTATCAAGAGGACAGTTGATGTACTGGGATAGGTTGCTGATTAAACATGGACAATATATAACTCAGATGCGGGGGGAGTTTATAGGTTATTGCAATAGCAATAACGGAATAATGGGGTATGGGTTATGGGGTATGGGAATAGATGAACTTAAGAATGAAGAAATAAAAATAAATACCAATTCCAAATTGCCAATTTCCAATTACCAAATAGAATATGATATGAGTGTGATAAGCGAGGGGAGGCTTGAACAATATAAAAATGAGGAGGTAGCGGCAGGG
>LBVJ01000044.1 GCA_000993025.1 Candidatus Woesebacteria bacterium GW2011_GWA1_38_8 | reverse complement strand
TGGATTTTATAAACAAAGACCCGCAGGAGAAGATAGTACTCTTTTTAAGAAAGCATCCGATAACAAATCTTAAATGGATAATTACGGCGTTTTTAATGTTCGTAGCCCCCGCTTTTGTGTCGGTATTTCCTTTTTTTGAAACACTTCCGGAAAACTTTACTATTCTTCTATTTTTGTCCTGGTACATGTTTAATATGGCGTATATACTGGAAAATTTTTTAAACTGGTTCTTTTCGGTGAATATTGTGACGGATGAACGGATCTTTGACGTTGATTTTTACAATTTGATCTATCGGAAGATCACTGATGCCAATATTGACCAGATACAGGATGTGTCGGTGCAGATTGGTGGAGGCATGAGGACGATGTTTAATTATGGTGACGTTCTGATCCAAACAGCCGCAGAAATTCCGGAAGTTGAGTTTGAGGCAGTTCCGATGCCGGACCTTGTCGCAAAAGTTTTAAGGGAACTTCGGATCGAGGAAGAAGTGGAAAAACTCGAAGGGAGGGTGAGATAATGCCTATCGATCCGGGACAACTCAGGGAATCGGGATTTTTTCTTTTGAAGATCGGGTCGATAGTTCTTCTGACTTTGTATTTTGTTTTTGCTTACATAATTGTCAAACAAGTTAATTTAATGACCAGAACATTAGATGTTGCATTAAAAAAACATCTTAAGATTTTCGCATATATTCACCTTGCATACTCCTTATTAGTGTTAATGTACGCGATAATCATGTAGGATCTTTTTTTATCAAGTGGCTTTACAAGTAAATACTGCAAAAATTACAGGAACTCCTTCCGAAAACGGCTGGTCTCAGTCGTATGAATGTGCTGTAAGAAGAAATGGAATGACTGAACCACAAGCGCTTCTAGTCGTTTTTTCTACTATTAAAAACGGAACAAGTTCCGAAGACGCAGAACTTGGAAAAAAACTGCTGCAGGTTTTCCAAAATGAATATTTTTCCAATCCATCAAAAACATCCGATGTCAGCTTGAAGGATGCGGTGAAGAAGGTTTTTAACGAATTTTTTCAAAAGATGGATGGATTGGAGATTTCAGCAGCAAGTTATTACAACGGACGACTTTTTACTTCGTGTATTAACGGAGGGAAAGCCGCACTTTTCAGAGACAGGTTTTTGGTTAAAATTCTTGACAGTAGATCCCCGCAATTAATATCCGCTTCCGGTTATCCTAAAATTGGAGATATTGTAATTTTGGCTACAAGTAATGCTTACGATCACCTCGCTTTTAGAGATATCAAAGATACGTTTTCAAAAGGTTTGTCCGATGCGGAGGATTATGTTTCGAGCAAGGTACACAACGTACCCACCGCCTCAATGGCGCTAATGAGTTTTTCTGAAAAAGACGAGACACCTTCCGAAGAAAAAGCAGTTGGAGAGTACAGGGGTGAAATTTTTCAGAAAGTAAAAAAACCCAAACTAAGCTTCATATTACCAAAAGACATTTTAAACAGGTTTCGGGACAGGCTTCAGAGTCTTCCGAAAAAGAGGATCTATATTAAAAGTAATGAAGAACCTGTATTTAGGGAGGTAAAAAACAAGAATACTTTTTATGTAGGAATATTTCTGGTCTTTATTTTAGCTGTTAGCGTCGTGTTCGGTGTGATGAAGAACAAGGATGAAGAATACAAAAAGTCTTACGAAAATGAACTCAACCGCGCAACATCCGCTCTTTCGGATGCAATAAATTTGAAAGATGTTGATGTTAAGAGAGCCAGAGATCAATTTTTGATCGGGAGACAATTGGTTCTTGAATTGCAGAAAAGGGAAATTAAAGATGAGAGTATCGACAAATTAGCAATCTTAATTTCGGAGAACGAGAAAGAAGTGTTGGGAGAAAAGAAAACGGAGCCGGTTATGTGGCTTGACCTAACCCTGATCAAAGACGGATTTAATTCCAAGACACTGACCATTTTTGAAGATGTTGTTTATGCGGCAGATCTGTCGCAAAGGATAATTATTCCTGTTCAAACCGATACGAAAAAATCGGAAACAATAAAGATCCCCGAGGAGATTGAAAATGTTAAAAAAGTTGTGGTTAATCCGGATGAGGTTTTTCTTTTGACAGGTGACGGAATATTTACATTGACGGGTAAGAAGAAGGTGGTTGAGAAAAACTGGGCAGATTCCGAATTTCTTGTAGCTTTTGCATCAAATTTATATCTTTTGGATGAAAGTAGAGGTGAGATATTAAAATCGTCCGGAGTCGAAGAGGGGTTTTCCGAAACAAAGAAGTGGACGACTTCGGAAAGTGAAGATTTTTCGGAGGTCAGGTCTTTTGCGGTCGATGGTTTTGCGTGGGTCTTGACCTCTGGCGGGGTAAACAAATACAGCTATGGAAACGACTTACGTTTTGAGCTTTCAAGTTACCCATACGAAGTTCCCGGATATGACAGACTTTATACGGATGAAAATTCAGCCGACCTGTATCTATTGGACAACGAAGGAAAAATTATTTCAGTATTTGATAAAGAAGGAATCTATAAATACAACCTTATCTCCGATGTCTTCGGGGAAGCGGTAGATTTTGTTGTTTCGGAAAGCGAAGGAAAAATTATTCTTCTGACCGGAGAGAAGTTGTATGAGGTGAAGATTTAATAATTATTTATTAAATCTTAAGAACAATTGCCCGCGCAGACCTCAGACAGATCAATCAACAGCATATATTTTAGGATAAATGGGGTAAAATTAGTGGATCATGCAAATCATAAACAAAAAGGCGAATTTTAATTATTCGCTTCTGGAAAAGATCGAGGCAGGGATCGTCTTGTCCGGATCGGAGGCAAAAACAATACGTTTACACGGAGGCGACCTTTCAAACTCCTATGCAAAAATAATCAACAACGAAGCATATCTTATAAATTTCAATATTCCGATCGCAGGAAAAAAAGATTACGACTCAACCCGCTCAAGAAAGCTTCTTCTTCACAGGAACGAAATTATTTCACTAACGACAAAAATGAAGTCGCAGGGTTTGATTTTGGTACCTGTGAAGCTGTATAATCATAAGCGTCTTTATAAGATCGAACTTGCACTGGCTAAGTCAAAAAGAAAGTTTGAAAAGAAAGAAAGCATTAAAAAGAGAGATATAGAAAGAGAGATTAAAGAGTCTCTCAAATCCTAAATCCTAAGCACTAAATCCGAAACAATATTTAATTATTAATGTTTAAAACATTGTAATTTTGAATTCAGAATTTAATTCGAATTTCGATATTAGAATTTAGATATTCCCGATTTCATCGGGGCGCGGGGATGATCGGTTTCGACGGATAGCACCTTTACAATCTGCAAGCAAAGTTTGATAGATACTTTTCAAAACTATCAAAAAACAAAAGCTGATGACGAAAGTTACAGCCCAGCAGTAGCTTTTAGAGCAATGTTTGGTGACGGAAACTCCGTTCAACCGAATTTTGCACTAGCTTAAACTGGTGTCGTTCTGTCTGCTTCTCTATCGGACGGATTCGGCATAAACCCATAGAGATACGTCAGTGATCTGTGATTAGTGATCAATGATCGAAAAATTTACTAATCTTACTTTATTCCATCCTTCCAATAGGTAAGGAGTAAAGGAAATAAAAAGATTGGATAAGCTTGTAGATGATTGTAAATAATGCTTTTCGGACGAGGGTTCAATTCCCTCCATCTCCACCAAATTTGATAAAATTAGACAGCGGAAGCTGGCTTTTTTTTATGGGAGTTATTGACTTATTATTTCCAATTTCGTGTCTTGAATGCGGGAAAGGAGAGGGGTACATATGCAACGATTGTCTTTCAAAGATCCCGAAAGCAAAGCTTTTTTGTGTCGAGTGCCACAGGTCTTCAATTGACGGGGCAACACATACAAAATGCAGGAAAGTTCGATCTATAGACTTTGCCTATTCTTCTTGGGATTACTCGGGGGTCGTGAGGAAAGCAATTCTTAAACTTAAATATAACTTTGCATATAAAATTGCAGAAGAGTTGGCGGAAAAATTTGTTGAGAAGGTAAAACGTGACGTACCCATACTTCCGAAAGAAGCGATTCTTGTTCCAATTCCTCTTTATAAGTTACGGGAGAATTGGAGAGGATTTAATCAGGCAGAGGAATTGGGAAAGATGACCGCAAAAAAAATGGGATGGGTGTACGAACCCGATCTTTTGATAAGGAACAAAAAAACGACTCCGCAAACAGAACTGAAGGGAAAAGAACGGTCCTCAAATCTTCTTGGAGCTTTCTCAATTAAAAAGGGGTACGAATTACGTGAGTATGGAGTATGTGGTAAGGGGTTTGAAGCAAACAAATTAAAAAACGATCCCCATAATTCATTTTCCACTATTCATAATTCGTGTGTTATTCTCTTCGACGATGTACTTACAACCGGTTCAACTTTGAAAGAAGCATGTAAAGTGTTAAAGCGAAAAGGAGTAAAAAATGTGTGGGGATTAACAATTGCTGCGTAGGGCGGCAAGACCACTCGATGCTTGCCAACCAGGTACCGAATGGTATCTGGCGGTGAGGGAGGGTCTCCTTCGTCAATACTTCGGAAGACCAAGGATTCATGCACAATCTTCAATTTGTGAGCTTGCCACTCCGTAGCTTTAGCGAAGGGTGGCGGAGGAGGTGGGATTCGGCGACCCTGGGGCGATATCGAACGCCACCGACATCTGCGAACGTAAGTGAGCGGAGGAGGTGGGATTCGAACCCACGGGACGCTTGCGCGTCAGGGTTTAGCAAACCCTTGGAATTGACCGCTATCCGACTCCTCCGAATATATGAAATACATAAGGAGGACGAGGACAAGGTTCTCGCCGTAAGCGAGGTTCCTATGCGACTCCTCCAATGATGGTATTATAACAAACATCCTCTATTTTCGGTGTTTAATTTTTTGTTATAATGAAATTCAACGCACTTGTATGGAAAAAATAAAGAAAGAAAGTACTGAAGAAATTAAGAAAGAACCTCAAACATCAGAGTCCAAGCAGGAATCTCAAAAGATCGAGCTGGAAAAACTGCTTTTTTCCTGGACAGCACCCGCGAGACCGTTCAAAAGAAGGGATAAAGATTTTTGGAAAACGATAATTGTTATCACAGTAATTGTTGGGTTGATACTTTTTTTTGCCGAAGGGTTCATGCCCGTCATTCTTATAATATCCGTAATATTTTTGTACTACATACTAAGCACAGTTGAACCTGAGAGTATTGAATATAAAATTACCACTTGGGGAATAAAAATGGCGGATAAGTTAAACCCCTGGAATAATTTAGGTCGGTTCTGGTTTACTAAGAGATTTGATGATGAACTTCTGGTTCTTGAAGCATATACGATCGGCGGAAGGTTAGATCTGGTTATTAAAAAATCCGATAAAGAAAAGATAAAGAAAATTTTGTCAAAGTATCTTTTACAAGAAGAGGCACCTCCTTCATATATTGACAAGGCCACAAATTGGGCTTCAAAAACGCTCCCGGGAATGAAGTGATTTTACCGGGAAAGGAAATTAGTTATAAGAAAATTGAAAATTGTAATAGAATTTAGAAATTGGGAAGTAGAAAACTGCGACTTCCGTTTTCCATTATCCAAAAGCCAATTTCTGTCGTTTAATTATTTGGTGCTCTAATAGATCTGTAGTAAAATACCCATACTTGCACCTGTAGTTTAATGGATAAAACACGTGGTTGCGGACCATGAGACTGAAGGTTCGATTCCTTCCAGGTGCACAGTGATATGTTAATTTGTTAATGGTTAATTGTTAAATGGAGACGTGCCAGAGTGGACGAATGGGCTCGTTTCGAAAACGAGTGTGGTTTGTAAAAGCTACCAGAGGTTCGAATCCTCTCGTCTCCGCTCGCAAAGCTCGCTATGACTTAAGGATGTCGATGGCGCGGTGGAATTAATGCAATGCGCGGCGAATCCTCTCGTCTCCGCTCGCAAAGCTCGCTATGACTTAAGGAGGACAATGTTTGCTTTCACCCGTAAATTTATCCTAAAAACCTGATATAATACGCGTATTATGTTCAAAAATGTGGTCCTTATTACGGCAGCGGCGATAGGACAGATACACAAAGGTAAATTTATGTTTTTTCTGGTCAGATC
>LBVJ01000043.1 GCA_000993025.1 Candidatus Woesebacteria bacterium GW2011_GWA1_38_8 | reverse complement strand
AATTCCTCTATTTTGGGGCGCGCCCAAAAAGATAAAAAAATAGAAATAAATTTGCATAACTTAAGAGATTTCGCCGATGATAGACATAAAAAAACGGATGATAAATCTTTTGGCGGAGGGCCGGGAATGGTGATGAAAATTGAACCGATTGTCAGAGCTGTTCTAGCTGTTCTAAATGATATAAATGTTCTAATTGGGGAAAAAGCAAAATCATCTAGAACACTTAGAACATCTAGAACACTTAGAACAAAAATTATCGTGTTTTCTCCTTCGGAGAGAGTGTATTTGACAGAAAAATTACCCTCCGAGTTTACTGTTCCCAGCCGTTCATTTGCTGTAATTTGACTTCCTGCTTCTGTTTTGCCTTTGATAGAAATATCCTTGTCCGACACAGTCTCGCCATTTTTTGGTTCCAAGACTTCAATTATTGGCGCTTCTGAATCAAAAACTACATATCTGTTTGGTGACTGTTCCCCCTCATTTCCTGCACTATCTGTTGCGGTTGCCCAGATCTGATTTTCACCCTTTTTAAATTTAATCTGTGTTGAATACCTGCTTTCCTCGCTTGCTGTAATTTCTTTGACAACCTCTCCGTTTAAGTAAATTTTGACGAGCGATCCAGATTCGGCATATCCCTCAAGGTCGACAATTTCTTTGTTTGTATATTTAGGAATTTTGGTGTCCAGCCTTGGGGGGGCCGGAGGGGTCTTGTCATTTATGGTTACGTCAGTCTCTTTCTTAAACTTTTCTGCCCATAAAGCTAAATTGGCGATGTATTTAAGGCCTACGAAGATAAAGAACAGAAGAAGTTATGACCGATCCTTCAGGAATATCCGCCCCTGCCATAAGAAGATCTGTCGCGAAACTATGCCTCATAACGTGTGGTGTTGCATCGACGGGTAATTTTACCTTACGTGCATATTTTTTGATCATTCGCTGTATGGTTCGGCATGAGAGTCTCATTTTTTCGTCAGGTGTAGTTGGATCAGGTTCACCACGATGTTGTATAAATAGAGGTTTATAATGGTCAGGTCTTTCGGCTAAATAGCCGGATATCCAGTCAGCCGCCCTTTTTGATAAAAAGACAACCCTTCCTTTTCCTCCTTTACCAACTATCCCGAACTCCCTCCGTTCCAGATTGACCATATCACGGTCAAGTTTACATAATTCCGATACGCGAAGCCCTGTAGAATAAAATAATTCCAAAATCGCCTTATCGCGCTTCCCCCCTAAATTCGATAGAGTGGGGGCATTTAAGAGTCTTTCAACTTGTTCCCCTGTTAAAAATTTCACCTGTCTTTCGGTGATCTTTGGAAGCTCGATCTTATCGGCTGACATAACTTCAAAGTCATTTTTTGTAAGCCAGCGTAAAAATGATCTGATGGCAATAGCATGATACCCCTGGGTTTTTCTGCTCATTGTTCCTTGACCCCTATACCCGGGGAGTCTCGAAAGGTATAATCTAAATTGTCTGACAATTTCCGGATTAATATCTTTTAGTTCCATTCGAATTCCTTCACTTTTTAGCCACTCTGAAAATCTATTAAGATAGTGTTTGTAGTTTCTGACGGTTAGGGGAGAGGAACCTTTCTCGACTTCAAGATACTCGAGATATTTTTCAATTTCTAAAGTTATTTCAGACAATTGTTCCTTGGCAGGCGGCATAATAAAATAACGATACTAAGATATTAGGATATTACGATAATGTGATACAAAGTTATAAAGATATAAAGACATAAAGATATACTATAAAAAAGTTTACACTGAGCACAGAGAAGTGTCAATATCATTGTGCGACCACGTAGAACTTAATCAACTCGATTGAGTTTGAACTTTCTTCAAAATATAATCCGATAATATAAAATATGCTTGAATCAGTTTTGGAGTGTACTGAAAGTCATACTTGTAACTACTTAACCATAATATATCTGTCTTTTAATTCATCCATTGTTCTTCTTTCCTGAGTTATATTGTTATAAAGCCTTAGAGCCGCGACTTCTGACGCAAATTCGGTACTGTCGATATCCGTAGATATTCCAACTTTTTTTAAGTGGTCGTTTATTCGATTAAATTTTTCAATTAATCGCAAATATTCCTCTGATATACTTTCTTTACCATAGATGGAGTATACTATAATTACTACAATATTCAATAAATGATCGGCTTCACCAAATCGATTTTAAAGGGGGTTTTGATTAAAAGATGAACAGTTAATCGTCACGCATTATATAATATTCATCCGTATTTACGGGATAATCCGCAGTATTTCCGTATGAAGGGAAAGTAACGGGGGAGTCCTGCAAATTTGAAATTTTCTTCGGCTATTGTTTGGTTATAGATATTTGACAGACATCCCCGGTAGAGAAGAAAAACAAATAATAAAAACAATAAAAATATATTAAAGATATCATTCATAAGAAAATAGGCAAAATAGACCCTCTACTCCCGATGATCTTATTCTTAGTCGTAAAAGTTATATTGTGCGACATAATACATATTCCTTCTTCACTCCTATTTATCCACATTAGATATTCCTATACTCCTTCCACTAAAGTAGTTATAACCTTACTGCAACCAAAGCGAGAGTTGTTCCCTATAAGATCCCTTTACATTATTCTGATTCAATACATTTATGCCGCGTATACCATTTCCCCCGGGAGTGTGTGTTTAAGGAATCTATGCAAAATAAAATTAATACTTATCCACAATTGTATTTATTTGTGCGAATATCGAGGGAATTGACAACTATATCAATATATATCACTGTTTTATACAAACAAACTCAACTCGATTCATATTTGTCAGTTACGAATGTTCGGGTTAATTTCTTTTATGTCATTGGGTTTACTTCCGTGAAAATATCCTATAATTGATGTGAAAAATGTACCGCTAGATATAGCCTATAATATTATTTATAATAATCATTGCTCCCCCTACTCCCCCTTTTCGTCCACATATATCTAAAATAATATAAGTATATGAAGATATTTATGTTATATTTTTACGCCCCGTTCCAGGTTGTGGAAAACAACATTACTAAAAATACTACAACCCCGATAGTAAGGTATTCCCTGACGGTTTGAGGAAAAAGTCTTCCATCAAGTTCATTGTGTCCAAGCCCCAGAACAATGTAATACATAATTGTCAAAAACAACGACCCCACCACGACGCCAACCGGCCAAAAAAATAGTATCATCGCTACCTGAGATTGTATATATGAAATTATTGTTGCCATCACCAACAAATAACGATTAAACTTCTTGTCCAACGTTACAGTCCATAACCCCTGAACAGTTAACGGAAAAGTAAATATAAAAACCAGCAAACCTAAAAATAGATATGGTAGCCTTAAGGATATAATGGCATCCATAGCGAGAAAATATGTAAATAGAGTAAGCAAAAAACCAACCCCTTTTGCAGCCCGGAATAACGCTATTGTTTTTATATAAGACACGGAGAAAACATTTTGCGTCAGAAGTAAAAAATACATAACTACCGCATATATTAATGGAGTTACGATCCTTGTTAATATTGAACTTGGAAGCAAAAACCAAAATAATGCGGAGCCTATTGAAAAATAAACGGGTAATATAAAAATCAAAATTGAAGTTCTACTTTTAAGCCCTTCTCTTAAAGAGAACCAAATAGCAATTATCGTTGCAATACCAAGAATTCCTATTCCGATAAATTTAGTCTTTACATCACCCGTATTTTGTATCCAAATACTTAAAGCTGTAAGTATGATGGAGCTTAAAAAGAAACGTTTTCGTTTATTAAGTAGCATATCTTCTTTCTGAAGACAGTCTTTATCTGTTCATTTTTTGTATCAATTCTTCACTTACGGAAATATTTGAGTACACATTTTGAACATCGTCATGTTCTTCCATTTTCTCAATAAACGAGAATATTTTCTCTGCCTTATCAGTATCATCGATCTCCACAACATTTTTTGCCTTCTTTATAGGTTTTGCAGAAACAACAACAAAACCTTTAGAAGAGATGGTGTCTCTCAATTCCCCTGTTTTTTCGTATGGTACATACAAAAAAAACATACTATCGTCTTCTTCATAATCATCCACCCCAAGATCTATCAAACTCAATATTTGTGCATCGGGATCTTGGTTCTTTTCAACTTGTATCATTCCCTTGTTGTCAAAGTTGTATGAAACAGAACCGAGCCCGCCCATTGTCCCCCCTCCCCTCTCAAAAAGATTCTTAATTTCCTGGGCTGTTCTATTTTTATTATCGGCAGCTGCCTCTACAATAATGGCAACACCGAAAGGTCCAAAACCTTCATAAGAATATTCTTCCAGATTTGCCGCTTCGGATCCGGCTTTTGCGATCGCTCTTTCAATGTTTTCCTTTGGGGTGTTATCGCCCCTGGCGGCTTCAATTGCCATACGTAATTTATAATTTGAGTCAGGATCGATACCGCCACCCGTTTTGACAGCAATCGATATTGCCCTCGCGTGTTTGGAGAACACTTTGCCCTTTTGCAGATCCTTAGCTTCCTTAGCTCTCTTAATTGTTGCAAAATGAGAATGACCGGACATAATAAGATATATTCAAGGGGAAATTATACAAGTATTAATGAAAGACTTAAAGAAGGAAACGTTATATAGGTTATTGACAAGGAAATTATCATAAATATACTTACACTTAAGATTTAATCTAAATGAATTCAAACCTTGCCCAACAAGCTATCGACAATGCAATTTCAGGTGATTGGAAAAAAGCTTCTGGAATTAACATCCAAATACTAGCCAACAACCCCGATGATGTTGAGGCTTTGATCCGGCTTGCGAAATGCTATTTCGAGCTTGGGAATCTGGTACCCGCTAAAAAGACCATTCAAAAAGCCTTAAAGATCGATCCTTATAATCTTTTGGCGAACAAGTGCTACAGTAAATGGAAAATTTTAAAATCCATTACAAAAAGAGATTCAAAAAAACTTCCGGTTGAGATGTTTCTAGAAGAACCCGGAAAGACAAAAATCATTCACCTTATACACCCTTGCGACAAAGATGTAACATCACTATTGAATTGTGGCGAAATGGTTAATGCAAACTACTCCGGCAGAAGGGTTTCAATTGCTACGTCTTCGGGTAAATATATTGGAAAAATACCGGACGATCTTTCCTTAAAGCTTAGGAGATTGAATAGAATGGGGTTTGTTTATATCTATGCGATAAAATCAATAGATAATAACGATATTCACGTCTTTGTAAGAGAAATCGAAAAACCGGAAGGATACTCCGATATTGC
Source organism: Candidatus Woesebacteria bacterium GW2011_GWA1_38_8 (assembly GCA_000993025.1). GTDB lineage: Bacteria > Patescibacteriota > Microgenomatia > UBA8517 > UBA8517 > GWB1-38-13. Next base: position 2,029 of record LBVJ01000043.1, on the reverse strand, counting down.
TTCATTTTCAACTGAGAAAATTGACTACACTCCCTATACTCCACCTGAGATGTTGCACGAAAAAACCACTATCACTTCCTTTAATGACGAAGCAGACGATACAAATACCATACCGGTTGGTTTAACAGAAGATGGTGAACGGTAGACATATTCTCCCCCATTAAAATGATTCTAAATAATTTGGGTGAAAGAAAATAAACTCTTCGGAAACATCATTAATTCCAACATTAATATTTTCAATAACCTGACAATCAAATACTTTTTCCATATTTTTTACAAAATCTTCACTTTTACTTCTAACAATGCATCTATCTGTTATCGGATCCAAATCATAAACACCCCCGCCAACATCAATTATTCTTACGCCAATTACCTTAAATACATCTGAAAAATACGTTGGCAGTATTTTTTGTGTTCCTGTTAATATCTTTATACTTTGATAATCATCTCCATTCCCGCTTTTTGAAAAATCCAGATCAAGTTTTAAAAAATCATTGGCGTCTATTTCCAAAGTCTTATCCTCCTTTGCATCAAATCGTCTCATATAGTCAGCAAAAAAATCTTTTTTAACAATATTGTTTCCGACTCTAAGTTTTAAATATCCCAAGTATAGAAAGGTCTTAATCTTGCCCCCGGTCGGTTTACAATTTTTCAATGTTTCCAAAACCGTAAAACCACCGCTATCCGATCGCCTGCAATCAACAACAAGATGTACAGGAAGATGAAAATTTTTCATAAATGTTCTCTTTAAGAGTTTTTCATTCTTTCCTTCATTAATACTTAAATCGCAAGCGGGTCATATTTAACTAATACAATTTTGTCCCTGTGGACAAATAATATATTTACATTATTCTTGAAATCATATTCGCGAAGTACCGAATACAATAGGAATAGCTGAACAAAAAATATTACCGGCAATAGAAGTATTAAAAGTATCTTAATACTTTTTCGTAATTTTGAAAAGAAAACAGGAGGATTTTTTCTCCTTCTTGAATTTTGGGGTGAGGAGCCAATTTTTCCATTTGTTATTCTTTTCATAAATGTTTAATTACGGGACGGAATGTTAATCATTATTAAACAATCCAGACATTGTCTTAGATCCTCAGGAAGGGGGCAAGAAAGATTCATTATTTTTCCTTCTGTGGGGTGAGTAAATGTAATCTCTCCGGAGTGCAAAAAGAGCCGACTACACCACAGCTTATCTTTTCTCGATGTTTTCCTTCCTGCATAAAAACTATCCGAAACGATAGGATGACCAATATGTTTAAGGTGTACCCTTATCTGATGTGTCCTTCCGGTTTTAGGTGTTGCCTTTAATAAGGTGCAAGAATTACCATTCGGATCTTTATACCTGTCCTTTATTTCATAATAGGTTTCGGAGGGTTTTCCCGCAGGCAAAACTCCAAATCTTTCTCTGTTCCATGGAAGTCTGCCAACAGGTTCCGAAATCGTCCCGGAATCATTTTTTACGTTACCATGGACCAGCGCGAAGTAACTCTTTTTAACTGTACGCTCTTTAAACTGATCCTGAAGGCTTTCGAAAGCCTTCCTTGTTTTTCCAATCAGAAGGATACCGCTTGTATCTTTATCCAGACGATGAACGATCCCTCCCCTCATTTCAACATCTCCCGACAGGGGAAAGTTGAAATTATTTCCGATCCAATTTTGTATAATTCAATCCACTCAGAATCTGATGAAGGACTTATTTCATTAATGACAACCTGAGCGGAAACTGACAGAGGAGTAAGCAACAAAATAGCAGTAAGCAAAACTGCAAAAAAGTACATTTTCAATTGAAAGAAATATTAATTTAATAGTACGCCTTTTAGTAATTTATATGAAGATATAATGTATCAAAATCGCCGCTTTCATGATCAACCCGTACATAACGAAGCCGGCAGCCATTACTTCCGTTAAAACTTCCTCTAAAGAGTGTTCCTCCCTGAACTGCACGAACATCGGGAGATGAATTAGAAACTATATCAATACCATTATGAAAACTATAAATTCTTCCAACCCAGGTATTCCT
>LBVJ01000042.1 GCA_000993025.1 Candidatus Woesebacteria bacterium GW2011_GWA1_38_8 | reverse complement strand
CGGGTATTGTTGTAATATTAATCGTTGGTATGAAGATGTTGAATCAATTTTCAATTTTCAAAAACCAATTTACTAAAAAATGAATCAATTTTCAAACCATGAAATACGATTCGGGAGAAAGAACAGCACTGTTTGCAGAAAATGTTATTACTATGCTCAAACAGATTCGAATAAGTCCAATCAATAAAAGAATAATCTAACAATTGGTTGGTTCGTCGGGTTCGATCGGAGTTAATTATTGCGAAGCAAATGAAGGAGAAAGCAAAAAGGATTTTTACCATAAAATTAGAATTTCCAAAAAGGAGATAAAGGAAACAAAACATTGGCTCAGATTATTAGCAAAAGCTGAACTTGAAAAATTAACCTATATCCGCAGACTTTGGTCTGAAGCACATGAACTTATGCTAATCTTTTCTAAGATCGTCTCAAAATCCAAGGTTTGAGTTGTAAATTGAATTCTTATTTGTAAATTGAAAATTAATATATGTTTTCAAAAAGAAAACCAAAAAAATCACCCGAACAATACCATCAGGATTATCTGAAAAGACTGCACAGAAGAAAAAAACGGTCTGTAGAGACTAAACCTGCATCTCGTCAACAATCGGCTGCAGAAAAGGATATCATTCCTGCCCGTCACTTTGTAAAAACCGGTCTTTTGTCCGTCCAGAATATCCTATTTGTCATCCTGTCCTTTGCTATCCCTCTTTCTTTGTATCTGGCAACTTCCCCGCAGACTGTCACAGGTTACGCCGACAGCGCCTCTCTTATCACCCACGCCTACCATCTTGATATCGCGCACCCTCCCGGGTATCCGATCTTTGTCCTCATAGGCCATCTTTTCAGTAAAATTCCAATCGGTACAATTGCCTTCAGATTAAGCATTATGAGTTCGCTCTTTGCCTCCCTGACATCCCTTCTTTTATATAAACTGTTTCAAAAACTTAAACTGTCGCCCGCGGTATCACTTCTCTCTTCACTCTTTATTTCCTTTACATATTCCGTCTGGCTCTATGCAATTACACCGGAGGTCTTTGTCCTGAATAATTTTTTGGCGGTACTTCTGCTTTATCTAACACTAAAATTCAAAGAACACCAAGACAGCGGTACAAAAGGATCGAATATATATCTGTATCTTATAGCTTTTGTTTCCGGACTTGGGTTTGCCAACCACATGACGATCGTTCTTGTAGTGCTCCCCGTTTTCTATTTCATTTATAAGGGAATGTCATTCCCGCGCAGGCGGGAATCTATACAAACCCTCCTCGAATTCACCCTTTGTTTCATCTTTGGTCTTTCCCCCTATCTCTTTGTGATCATTTCATCACACGGTAACAATTACCCCCACTACGGCAACATCCCCGGACTAACAAGGTTTATACAATATATTACCCGCTACGATTACGGAGGGTTATTAAGCGGCGGGGTTAAAACGGTATCAAACCCAAATGAAAATTACTTCGGAATGTTTCTGCACTATTTAAAGTTGGCAATAAACGGATTAACCATCTTCTCTCTTCCCGGTATATTTTATTTCATCTATAAAAAAGTAACGCGTTCCGGATCGATAGAACAGATAATCGCAGTTATCACCATCTTAGGGGGATTTGTCTTCCCTTTGTTTTCATTGGCCGGTCTCGTAGAATCAGACCTTCATTCGCAGGGTGTGGCCGAACGCTTTGGGCTTCTGGGATTTTTATTCCTGGGTATCGCGTTTGTACTGGGAACATCAAATCTTGCGGAGAAATTCGAAAAAAGCGAAAAGAAAACGATACTAAAAATCGGACTTCTGCTGCTTATTTCCGTTACGGTTTATTCAAATTATAAAAAAATCGACAAAAGCCGTTTTCAAATTACAAAAAACTACGCTCTCAATATCCTGAACTCTCTCGATGACGGCGATGTCGTTTTTACATCCGACGACATAACCGCATCTGCTCTTTACTACTTATCTGAGGTGGAAAAGGTGAAAAATATTCGGCTTGTCAGTAGCGGTTTTTTGGGAAATGAAAGCTACCAAAAAGAACTCAAGGATTACTGGACGGATCTTATCACCACAGGCTCCTCTTATGAATTTGATGTCGCCAGAAATATTATTGAAAATACCAATAAAAATGGAAATAGCGCCTATTTTGTCATGTTTGACGACCCTTACCCTTTCGGATTTCTGGGAAATCCGTACTATCTTATACCGCAAGGACTTCTTTTAAAGGCTGATCTTAATACAAACCTTTCAGATGTAACTAAAAATTCGCAGGAAGATCATTGGGAAAATTATGACTTTACGGACATTGACAAAAACTACTCCGACGCTTATGCAAAACTTCTGAAGAATTATTATTTTCATAAAGCCGAAGTCAACGCAACATTATATTTAAGCTATGGCTGTCAGCCTTGCGCCGAAACGGAACTCAAAAATGTTTCCGCGTCATTACCGGGAAGTAAATTTAATAAAGATGTTCTGAATTCCTTGGATACTCAAACTTCCCTGCCAAATTCAGCAAGAGGGCTTTTAGACCTCGCTAAAAGCAGATTTTCAGCCCAATCCACTCCAACCCAAAACGACTTTCACCGTACCGCTTGGGATCTGCAAAGGGCGTATGCGATGTCACCGAGGGACAAAGAAATTATCGGCGGACTTGCGGAAATTTATGAAATGCTTGGTATTTACCCTCTCGCTATAAAATATTATAAAGAGACTAAGGCGCTTGATCCAAACGGCGGTTGGAATGAGCCGTTAAAAAGGGTTGAAACGGAAAGTAAAAAATTCAAGTTGTTTGATTATTTATGAAAAAGATTCATGATTTACGATCTATGAGTTTCGGTTTGTTATTTTTTAAATCTTGAATCGATACTCTTGGATCTGATTTTCCTATCCTGCCAGACCATACCGGCTATCATCACAAGTACGGCTATCAACGTTCCCACCGTTATTCTCAACCCCAACTCCACACTCTCCGGCTCGTACTTAAAAACCACCTCATGCTCCCCCTCCGGCACTCTTACCGCACGGAAGGCATAATTTGCGCGGTAGATCGTGTCTTCCTTACCGTCAACCCTCACTATCCATCCGGGATAATAAGTATCGGATAGGAACAAAAACCCATCCCCCGAAGCTTTGGTTTTAATGACAACTTCCGTATCGGAATACTTTACAAACTCACTGCTTGCGGAATATCCGCCTTTCGCTCCCCAATCGATATCTTCTTCGACATAAATCAAATTTTTCGGGTCAAAATCAACTTTCTTAAAATGTTCCAGTATCTCCTTAGGGCTTGCTTTTTCGGCATGGGCAGCCATGAACTGTCTCGGAAAATAATCAAAGAATTCAATAATATGGATAGATTTTTGACCGTTCTCAAATTCTATTTTCTTTGCAGGTACGGTCACAAAACTGTTAAATGATTCATTTGTCAAAATGTACCTTACCCCCATCAGTCTGTTCAAAAATAAAAATTCGTCGCTCACACCCGTTAACTTTCCGCTCCGGTCATATTGCCACCCTTCAAAAAAGATCTTCGTCTCAAGATCATCAAAACGCTCGATCTTTAACCCTCCCGAATTAGCCGCGCCTGTGTTTTTCGGAATATCATATAAGAGATTGGTGAAGATCGGAAGTAAATTCCTTAAATTTTTATGAAACTGCGTATCCTTCCAAAGTTTTTGGTCGGAAATATACACAGGCGTGCTTGCGTTGAAATATGGAAATTCCGTCACCCTTTCCCCGTTTTGCAGATTTTCCGAGAGATAAGAAACAACTTCGGGTTTTTCGTACCACCCGTTTCCGTCGACTTCGGGGTAAAGTTTTTTCGCATGATAGTGAAGATCAAAGAACGAAAGAAGAAGTAAAGTTCCAAATAATATATATTTCGACCTGTTTTTAGCATAATTGCCAAGATCTTTCGCCATAAATTTATCGATCACTATCGCTCCAAGTACAGCTATCGAAAGATTGGCGACAAAGGACATCCTGAAGGGAATTCTAAAAAAGGAGAGGGGTGGGATACCTTGGAACATCCCCGCTCCCAGTTGATCGCCCGCCGAAAAATAGAGCGATAATAAAAATGAGGCAAAATATATCAAGGAAAAATAGTTCCTCTTTATAACAAAATATATTCCGGCTAAAAAAAGCAGAAATCCGATAACCGACGGATAAACATAGCGTTCGTCGCGGGGCCACCCGTTTTGCGCAAAACCGGCGATCGAATTTTCTGCCGAATAGCTTCCGAACGGGTCCCAAAAACTTTTAATGTCGCTTAAAGGGAAACTGTAATGACTGGCTTCGTCCATCGTCAACCCTTCCGCCCTTGTTGAATATTTTGTAAATTCATACTGGGGAATAAGCTGTCCAGCTCCGATTCCCAAACCGATCAGGGTAAAAACCGCAAGGCCAAAATATTTTGTTATTCTGGCTTGACCAGAATCTTTCTTTTTCCCTCTTAAAGAGCCTAATCTTAAAAACCAATATGGGTAAATAAAAAGCAAAGAATAAACGACTATCTGCGGATGTCCGCCCAAGATCGACAGACCCAAAGCAATCCCGGCTAAAATTGAGTAGAGGAGCGGGATACCCGCCTGCCGGACGGATAAAGCAGATGAGGGAAAGAATTTGCCGTAATGCAAATTTTTGAATCCCGATTCTTGAATCTTGATTCTTGCTACCTGTTTCTCGATCAAATACAAAATTACTATAAAATACGCAAACGAGGTCAATATACCGAAATGCATTATCTCGTTTGCGGAAAATCCGCTGAAGGTTATAATGACCGCCCCATAAAATGACGCATAGACCCCGAGTCTTATCTCTCTCAAATAAAGATAGGTGAATGAAAATATCAGGAAGTAAGTGAAAACCAGTCCGAATGCGTATGAACCTCTTGCTCCAAAAGCCGTCGTCAGAATATTTAAGGGGTAAAAAGCCGCTATCTGCCCTTCCGCCAGGACTGGATAACCTGCGCTTATCTCCGATGACCAGATCGGAATTTTTCCTTCCTTATACGAATCGATCAGGAATTGTCTGAAGGGAATGTTCAGGTCCATATAATCATTTGTCCCGACCGTCGGAGTGAAATTTACATATCCGCTAAAAATATTATTCCTGAAGAAAAATATTATAAATGCAAACCCAAGTGAGAAAACAATAATCGTTTGTATTATCTTTTTCATATAATTACCCTCCTCATGTCATTCCTTCACCGCTTTTGCCTGCCCCGCGTAGCCTTGGCGAAGTAGGGTCATTCTGAGGAGTGAAATGACGAAGAATCCCAACACAGATGAGATCCTTCACTCCGTTCAGTATGACAGGGCGGGAATAAATCCTTCGGTCGCTAAGGCCTCCTCAAGATGGCAATGTTCGTGCCGTTCCGCTTTCCGTTTATTGACTCTCCCCCGACTCCGTCGCTTCCTCCTGTTCCTGCCTTTCATACTCTTCCTGCTCATTTTTCAACATCTCTTTATATTTTTGATCGTATTCATCGGCTTTCTTATAAACTTCCTCTATCGCCTCTTTTTGATCAGGCGCAAGAAGAGCCAAATACTTCTGAAGATATTCTATCGCCTTCAAGTAATCTTTGTTTTCAAATTTTTCCCCGTAAAGACGCGAAAGGGAAACCAATGCATCGGCAAAAACGGGGTCGATATCAAGCACCCTTTCATACTCGCGTTTTGCATCGTCATATAATCCGACCTCTTCATAAACATATCCTGTATTGTAAAAATGCCTTATATAATGAAAGATCAAATCCTCCTCAAAGGAAGGTCCGTACTTTTTGATCGTACTTATTTGATCAAGATCGACTGTACTCCAAAGATGGTCGTTTTCCGTCTGCCAGATCGTTGTATTTAAGTCTCCCCCTTTTTTAACCGCCTGAAAAAGAAGATGTCTTGGATAAAGAGTATAATTTTTTTCTATCGCGGAATCGGTAATGACAAGATCGGGTCCGATATATATCGGCCATTTTAAATAGTTTGCGTCAACGATCTGGCTTGTCAAAGTGAACATCTTGTCGGGGTGCGGTTCGGGTATCTTCACCCCGGGGTAAGTTTCTGTTAACCATTTATTGAACCACTCAAGATGGAACCAACAGCAAAACGGAAATACTGCGACGTCATACCCGGAATGTCGCCCGAGTAAAGATATAGCGCGTCTTTTTCAAGAGAAGAATAGGAAGATGCAATATATTTTTCCGTCAGGTCGGTAGTTACTGCTTTTGCATATCCGAAATTGGCGTAGACCGGCAGACCGGCAGTAAGAACAAGGAGAACATTTGACGCAAGCACCCCCAGCTTCGTCATTTTATCACCCTTACCGGCGGAGTTTATTAAACTAAATACCGGATAAACCCCAAACGCGACGGCAAAACCGACAAAGATATTGGGTAATAGATGGAATCTCCTGACCGTCGCCTGGTTGAAAGAACTTGTCAGAGGAAAATTGGCAAATGACAAAAATATCCAGCCGGAAAAGACAAAACCCAATAATGCAAAAAGTAAAAGTCTTCTGTTATTCCGGAGTAAATATAAAACCCCCCCCAAGGCAAAGACTGCCCCAAATACCGAAAAGTCTTTAACAATGCAGCGCGAATAATAAAGAATGTTGTCAACAGGGTATGTAGTTATAATTTGCGGAGCCAAACTGCGTTGATACGCACTGAATGTCCCGAAATCCGTCCTTCTCAAATTATTGAATGCATCCCATACTGTTTCAACCATTCCCTGATTCAGAAGCGGTTTTTTTGAAGAAAGATACATCAGAATTATGAAGTAGGGCAAAAATCCGGTTATAAGTGCAAGTAAATACAGAAAATTATAATCCCCATCCTTAATTCTCCTGAATATGTCGCCTTTAAGTAAAAAAAACAATACGGGAAATATGAGAATAATTGTCTGGTGATGGGTAAAAGAAAAACCGATTAGAAACAATAACAGGTAAAGTACAAGATCTGAAAACCGCTTGCGGTTTTCCCGAAGCTCAAGATATGAAAGCGACAAGTAGATCATTGATACGGCAAGCAGGTTGTTCAAAGGAAAGACCTCAAATTTCAGCGCGTACTGCCAATAGATCATCGAAAAGGCTAAAAACATGGAGGCGGTAAAAGAAGCTGTGTAAGTGTTTATCGATACTGTATTTTCATCATCTATATTCTCCCTATCTATCGGTATATTATATTTATAATGAAGAAGTTTTGTAACCGTAAGGTAGAAGACAAAAATGGTCAAAGCCGAAACCGCAGAGGAGGCGAAGTTGATCCTGCCAACATCGGATAAGGGTAATGCCGATCTATAAAAAAGATTTCCAATAACGGTGTTTATCGGATAACCCGGTTGATGCGGAACACCCAAAGTCATTGCTGCCGTCACCATTTCCGTACTGTCCCCCGGGGCAATATTTTGGCTTACCGTCATACTGTAAACGGACAGCGGGACCGCAAAGGACAAAAGCGCAAAAATATATTTTGTTAACTTTTTCATAAGTTTTAGAAGTCATTGTAGCACCCACTCCGTTCAGAATGACAGGGTGTGAACAGATTCTCCGTCCAATTTGTTCCCTATTCCCTCTTCCCCGCTACATCCAGTCTCAGTTTTGATGTTTCGGAAATAAGACCGGTATATCCGGCGATCACATCCCGCTCACCGGCAAACATAGACAGAACCTCATCGGACTTGAAGATCCGAAGTTCCAGGGCAAAAGTATCCATCTTCAGATCACGGTATCCGTCGGCAAATTCTTTTATCTGCTTTTCTATCTCATTTATTTCCGCATCACCTTCAACCAAATTCCCTAATCTTTCAAGGGATTCAAGCACAACCTGAAGCTGAGTATCAAATTCTTTATATTCCGCATATTCCATATCAAGCATCATCGTCTGCTCCCCGACCTTCTTTATTCCCGCACCAATTACCGCAACCGCCTCGAAAACATCTTCCCTGCTTTCGGGAAATGTGTATAAGGAAAACTCAGTATCCGGATCGTAACCGTAAATTTTTCCCGCACTTTTATCAATTCTTTCGAGTTCCTCTCTCAAATTCTTCTGGATCTTTAATATCTCTGATACTTTTTCCGAATATTTGCCATTGCTCTCATTTATTCTGACCAGGTGATCCTTCACTTCACCGGAAAGAAAAAAATGCTGCCGGATATCGGGATCGGAAGAAAATTCATCCGATATTTTACCAACAGAATCCGCAATTCCTGTTTTTATATTTTCCCTGTCGGCAGGGAAGGTCGGAAGGGTCGGATCAAGACCGGAATACTGTGTCATCAAACTTATATTCTCGGTCAAAAGCGATCTCCTTAGCTGTAAGACCCTGTCTGCCCTGATCAAAGAATCAAACTGTACTTTTTTCGGCAAAAGATAAAAAAGATAATAGAAAAGCATTAGAGCGGAAAATATTGCCAACGAAACAATTAAAAAGAAGAAAACATTCCGTTTTTCAGATCTCCTCAACTTCATAATTTATTATACAATACACGGGTATCGCCACACACAGCGTTAATCTTGGGCGATGACGAAGAATCTCCTGTTTACACTGAACGAAGCCGAGTCTGACCCGGCGAAACCGAAGTGTCATTCTAATCACCTTTTTCCGTAATATCCCGATGTCGCAGTATCCCAGTGTCCCAACATCACAGTATCGCAATATCCTTTATATCTCTATATCTTTATATATATCCTTCCCATTCTACTTTTTCTACCTATTCTGTTTATACTACTATTATACCCTTTCCCCTTTTGCTGCCAGCTGCTTCCCTTTAGTATCTAGTTACTATTGCCTAGTGCTACCCTCCCTCTTGTCTACCGTGCTATACTCTCAGATAATCATGGATGAAACAGATCACGGATTTAATCAACCCTCAGGTCATTCAGAAGGGTCAAATCCCAAAAGAAGAAACCGGAAAAAACTACTGATTGTTTTGATTTTCTTTTTGATCATCTTGTTGACCGCTGGCGGACTCGCTTATTACACATATAGTACGGGAAAGAAAAACGATGACGGTCAAAAAGATAAGTCCGAATTGACTGAAGAAATATCCTCAAGCGGGAATGAACCAAATGAAGTAGACCGCGTTGTCGCCGAAGTTAAAACCATAATGCTTCTTCCTGATGAAACACCAAGAGTTGCAACCATTACCAATCTTGAGGAAGTAAAAAAACAGATATTTTTTGAGAAAGCCGCTCTCGGCGATAAGGTTTTAATTTACATGCAGGAAAAAATAGCAATTTTATATAGACCATCAAGTAAAATGATTATTAAAGTCGGGTATGTAAACGACCAAACGGGGCAAGTTGCGGGAGAAAATATTTCTATCGGAGAAGAACCAACTCCTGTTCCCGAAGCGGTGGTTTCCACCTCGCCTGTCACTCCGGCAATAACCCTAAAGGTTTCCCCTACTTCATCACCTGCTCCCGATCTGTCAACGGAATATTGACATACGGAAGGAACAGGGAGACGGGAGACGAAATAAATTGTTTTACTATCAATAGTTGTACTAAATTTCTATGTTATACGGGGTAATCAAAACTCAATTGGTAATTTTCAATTTGTCAGGTATCAACCAACATCTAATTTTTAATTTACAAATTTAATAATTGTTACATAAGATGGAAAATGGTAAATGTTAAATGGGAAATATTGAAAATTATGTCTATTTGTTAAAAATAGGGGTCAATGTTGAACAATTTCAGTTGTGTTCGACACAATATTTCCTATTGACACACATCCATATAATTCGCAGTACCCGTTACCTATCCCTTGTCCTATTGTTATACATATCGTCATACTTCTGTTGTTAATTGTTATTATTTTATATAGTATTTATACTATTGATACATAATAAATTGCCCCTTGACAGGTCTTAAGTAAAGAAAATATAGTTAAGAAAATTTAATTTATAAATTTATGGAAAAAATTCTCGCTAAACTCGAAAATTATGTTCTCTACGCCCTGGTATTCCTTTTTCCTTTTACCGTTATTGCTTCTTCATCAAGCCCATATACTGTTACAAAACTCACTATTCTCACATACGGATTATTACTCTACCTTGTAATATTCTCTTTAAGGGTCATCGTTAGCGGCAAACTGAATTTTTCCGCAAGCGGTTACGATCTTCCCGTTTTTATCATTGCCCTTTCCTATATATTAAGTACTATTTTCAGGACTCCCAATAAAATGGAGGCCATTCTTCTTCCCGGAACTACTACCGCAATCGTCGGAGGAATTCTTTTATACTATGCACTGAATCAGATCAAAGACAGATCGCAAACCCATTTGGTGCTCACGGTCAGCGCATTCGTCTATTCCCTTTTCGTATTGTCTGCATACTTAGGGTTAATGGCAAAAATTCCACAACTACCCGCTTTTATGAAAGTAAAAACATTTACTCCCGAAGGTGGATACCTACCCACTTTTATATATCTTGCCACGATCCTTCCTATTACCGTTGCGTCCTTTCTTGCCAATAAAGACATAAAATTTAAAGCGATGACCGTATTTTTTGGAACCGTGATAATCATCGGCGCTTTAATTGCCTTTTTACAGATCATTCCGGGAAAACAAAACGCCCCGAGATTTCCAAGCACCAGGGTTTCTTGGGAGATAGCTATGGATTCCCTGAAGGCAAGTCCCTTCTTCGGCGTCGGACCGGGGAATTACCTGACATCCTTTAACCGTTTCAGACCAATATCTTTTAACACTACCGATATTTGGGCTATCAAGTTTACTACTGCTTCCAACTTTTACTTTACGCTTCTTACCGAAACAGGACTTCTCGGTCTTGCAGGCATATCACTCCTTCTCTTTACTTTTTACAAAAATGCCAAAAAGCAGATCAAAGAGCTCAACCTCGTAAACTGGGGTTTTGCCGGAAGCGCTCCTTTCCTTTCCTTTACTCTTTTAGCTCTTATCCTTTTTGTATATCCCGCAAGCATACTTCTTATGGTCTTGATGTTTATCTACCTTTCGCTTACATCTAAAACCCATCACACAAGCATCAACCTTGCAATGCAGCATTCTAAAGAAAATGAGAGTGAAGGAGAAAGATCAACGTCAAAATTGCTGGCAGTGATCATATTCGTACCTGTGATCGCCGTTCTTTCTTATGGCGGGTATCTTGGAAGCAGAATATTGCTGGCGGAATACCACTACAAGAATTCGCTTGAGGCGCTTTTGGCAAATGATGCACAGGGAACATATGATCAAATGAGACAGGCGATCCTTGTTAATCCACGGGTTGACAGATATCGTTCAACCTTCTCTAGAGTCAATCTTATCTTGGCGGATGCAACCGCAAGGAAAGAAAATCTTACCGAAGCCGATAGAGCGCAGATCTCACAACTTATTCAGCAGGCAATTTCCGAAGGAAAGGCCAGTGTTGCCTTAAACCCTCTCCGTTCCGGAAATTGGGAATCTCTTGGAAGGACCTATCAATCGATAATCCCTCTTGCAAATGGAGCCGATGCTTTTGCAGCTCAAGCGTATGCTCAAGCGGTTGCGCTTGATCCGATAAATCCAAATTTAAGAGTATCTCTTGGAGGAGTATATTACGCCGCGAAGAATTATGAGATCGCCGCCCGTGTTTTTGAATTAGCAGTCTCTTCCAAACAGGATTTGGCTAATTCGAGATTTAATCTTGCTTATGCATACAAAGAGCAGGGAAAGATCGACTCTGCAATACAGCAAATGAGCTTGGTTCTGGGACTTGTTAAGCCGGATTCTCAGGACTATGCCGTTGCCAAGAAGTCACTGGAGGATTTCCAATCACAAAAGAAGGTCACTACCGTTCCTCAGGAAGCAACTGAAAACCTGACCCCGCCGGCAGTACCCAGTCCGGCAATAGAACCCAAGGTTGATCTGCCTGAAGGTTCCGAACCTCCGGAAGAAGTTATTACACCTACTCCGACCACAACCGTTACTCCAACTATAGAAGAATGATTGATTTAGGATTTAGGATTTAAGATTTAGGATTTAAGATTCATCTTTGTCATCCCGTACTTGCCTGCACTGAGTGAAATCAAAGTGATACGGAATCTATAGTAATAATTTATCCGGATTTCCGATCTTGTCGGATGCCATTTTTTATATTGAAACCCACTTTTGTGAGAATATATGTATATAGATCCCCTCCTTTCCACCTTGTGAATCTATGCAAAATAATGTATATAGTAGTTAATTCAATAAATAAAATGTATCAATTTTTTTTCCAGAATCTCATCGGGCATTTTGCTCTTGACTGGATAAGTATTTTAATCGCATTAAAAATTTAAATTTGACGAAATGAATATATAGAAAATATTAAAGTATGGATTCTCCAAACACAAAAAGATTATTGTCTATAGGTGAAGCCTCCGAACACCTCGGTGTTTCGATCGACACCTTGAGACGCTGGGAAAAAAAAGGAAGAATAATTCCAATGCGCTCCCCCGGAGGCCATCGATATTATATTAGAGAGGATCTGGACGCACTCTTCGGAAAAAGGTATACGAGAGATGACGAAACAGTAAGAAGAGCCGGTGAATCCATTCCCCCCTTTAAAGATGCTGTTATGAACCAAGACACTGCTGTCCGATCGACAGAACCTCTATCGACAATGACATCCGGCGATCAAAACATTCCTTCTCAGAATATTCCGTCAG
>LBVJ01000041.1:6977-11624 GCA_000993025.1 Candidatus Woesebacteria bacterium GW2011_GWA1_38_8 | reverse complement strand
GCAATTCAATAATATTAAGTTTATTTTCGGATGCGCCAAAGAGCAGATCAAAATCACCCCAGGATGTTCCGCTCATTTTAATTTTCTTATAATCCTTTTTAAACATGGCTTTCGTTCCGCAAAGCGTATCTGTAATTCTTTGTCCGAGTAACCATGAAAAAATATGTCCGAATATAATATTTCCAATTAAATTAAGGTTTCTCATTGCCTGATCTTCCATTGGATAAAACAATCTTGTTCCGTTAACAAACTTTGCCTTTCCGTTAGCTAACAATTTATAAAAACGAATAAGTTCTTCCGGAGGAACAGTCATGTCGGCATCCTGTATCATCATTACATCGGTTGCAACGCCGTCAAACCCCATCTTGACCGCATAACCCTTAGATTTGGGTGTTTTATAGGTAATTAATTTAACATTTTTCATTCTTTTCATAAGATGTTTTACAATTTTTGAAGTTTTGTCCGAAGATCCTCCGTCGACTACAACAATTTCCGTTTTTTTACCCATTTTAGGAACTGTCGCTATAGCTTTTTCGATATTTTCCTCTTCATTAAAACATGGAATCAATACCGTACAGCTTAATTTTTTGCTTTTTGTCGGTTTAGATTTTTTAGCTACAATATATTGAACTGCAC
Source organism: Candidatus Woesebacteria bacterium GW2011_GWA1_38_8 (assembly GCA_000993025.1). GTDB lineage: Bacteria > Patescibacteriota > Microgenomatia > UBA8517 > UBA8517 > GWB1-38-13. The sequence continues at coordinate 10,988 of LBVJ01000041.1, read as the reverse complement.
AGTATTTTGACAAAAAACCAGAACCTTTGATCAAATTGTTAATTTTATTACTAATAAACGGAAAGTGCGTGGGAATCAATAATGAATATCCCGATTCTTCAATTTCAAATCCCGATATCTCAAAAATATTTTCGATGTCTTTCAACCTTAACCAATTTCTGAGATTTTCAGGGCGCTTGAGATTAAGCTTTTCTAGAATTGAAAATATCGGTTCCCATTTAGGGTTGGATGTTGTCATTACCACTTTTGAACCGACATTTAATAATCTTGAAATGTTTTCTAAAACTTTTTGAATATCGTAAAAATGAACAATGGAATTCGGAAGAATTGCATAGTCAAATTTTCCTTTTATCTTCATCTCTTCGGGTTTTGATTGAACAAAATTTACAGATGGAAACCTCGTTCTCGAGATTTCGATAAGCGACTCATCATCATCAATACTGACTGCTATTTTAGGATATAAGGATGCAAGCGCATCTCCCAAACCATAACCTATTTGAAGAACACTGGAATTTTCCGGTATATAACTTTTAAATATATTTTGAATCGCATTATGAAAGTACCAATTTTTCTCTTTCCAATAATCCAAATTTTTAGTTATTTTGAAAGAATAATATTTCTTAGAAAAGGCGCTATTTTTACAAATATCTTCTATCGTTGCGTCTATATTATATTCATACTTCCATTTAGGGAAATGATCTTGAAATTTCTTGACCGATGAAACATACCATATATGGTCGCCGATCCTGTTTTTGTCGTTATATTCATATCTTGCTTTTCTCCCGGTAAGATTTTGGATTTTATCAATAGCCTCCAACATTGAAACGTTCGCAAATCTCGATCCTCCAATATTATAAACTTCTCCAAATCTGGGATTTTTATAATATTCATAAAAAGCATTGATCAGATCGTGGGAATGAATATTATCTCTTACCTGTTTACCTTTATAACCAAATATTGTGTAATTGATATCAAGTAATATCGCTTTAACTAAATAGGATAAAAAACCATGTAATTGCGTTCCGGCATGTCCGGATCCGGTAAGACACCCACCTCTGAACACCCCTGTAGGTAAGTGAAAATATTTTCCATATTCCTGAACCATTAAATCCGCAGAGGTTTTCGATACGCCAAACAAACTATGAGTGCTATTGTCGATCGACATAGATTCATCAATCCCATTGTAAAAAGGGTGGTCAGACTCAATCTCATACCTTGTCTTTTTTTCTACTAAGGGAAGTTTATTGGGAGTATCACCATAAACTTTATTTGTTGATGTGTAAATAAATATTGCTTCAGGACTATATTTTCTATAACCCTCCAACAGATTTAAAGTACCATTCGCATTTACCGTAAAATCTGTGTCGGGTTCTCTTGCCGCCCAATCGTGTGAAGGTTGTGCAGCGGTGTGAATGATCAGGTCGAACTTATTATTTTTGAAAATATCATCAAGTGCAACCTGATCCCTGACATCTGCATGAATGTGATGATAGTTTTTATATATCCCTTTAATCTTTTTGACATTTGCATCAGTGCTTGCTTCGTCGCCGAAAAAATAGGCGCGCATATTATTGTCCACTCCATAAACTTGAAAATCTTTTTGACAGAAAAAGTGGACAGCTTCGCTTCCCACCAGTCCCCCTGAACCTGTAACTAATACTTTTTTACCCATACCAACTTCCCCGTATCATATGAGTAAAATCGCATTTAGTCAACAATATCAAAACTAAAAGCGTTAGTATGCTTTTAAATATTCTTTAACTTTTGATGCAATATTCTTAAGATCCTTTCGGATGAGAGGCAATCTGATGTTGGAAATTAAAACATCTAATTTGTTACCAGCCTCAAAAAATGGTTTGTTAAAAATAGATCCATAAACAACATTCTTCTTACAATATTTGTTAATCGCGTCAATTACAGAAATACCTTTATTGTTGGCTTTTAATTTATTAATATAGGGAAATATTCTATTATCAAGAATAAACCCATTAGGTGCTGCATATTCTGACGGGGCAAGTCTCGGCCCTGGTTTTTCCAAAAGCTCTTCCACCACCACTACCTTACTGTCAATTTTTTTAATACGCGCAATTGCGTAGAGGTCCGTTTCCCGCTTTCCGATTTTCAACAAACTTATCACAGGTTCCTGATATTTGTTATAAACTTCGATAAGCTTGTGCATTCGTAAATCTTTCGCCAATGCAAAACTATCAGACCATAAAACCAGAAAAGGTTCGTTTTTTATATATCTTTTCACCGCCCTTATCGGAATCGCGTCTCCCAATGTGTTTGAACCCACATAAACAATATCCACTCTTATACGATTAAATAATTCTTTCAAGGATACCTGGTTGCTCTTTTTCAAATAATCAATTATTAATCTCGTTTTTCGATTTCTAAAACCAACAAATATTATTCTGCTTATCTTGGTTGAAACAACTTCTTCCAAAACATATTGAATAACCGGTTTGTCAATAATCGGAACAAGCTGTTTCGGAATAACTGTTGTGATTGGTGCCATTCGGGATCCTTGTCCTCCGATTGCAATTACTGCTGTCTTTACAATTTTCTTCATGGATTCTATCTCTGATTGGTATATAATAGCAATTAAAGTTGTAAAGTAAAACATGTCTTCAAGTAAGGAAATATATGGCGGTGTTAGTGAAATATTTTCAAGTAAATCTGGAATTTTGGCAAAAAATATAGTTCTTTCTCACAGGTATCCGCAGATAATTACTGGAAATCCTCAACTTGGTTTAACAAATAACAAATATTTAAATTCCTGGAAGAAGACCAAGATGGTTCGGGCGCCCCAAGGTGATTTTAATCAAATTAAATATACGCTTCGGGAGATAAATGTTACAGATGGTTCAATATCAATCGCAACTGGCGTCACCGACTATTTTACTATATGGGGACTCCCCCAGACCAATCCAGAATTGCATAATAAAGCTATCGAGCAAATAATCACAACAGGCAAAACTAAGATACCTATTGCCATATCGACCCACAACATATTACTTTCTTCAGAAGGTGTTTTAGTACGCGTGAGTTCGAAAGCGGCAGGCTTCTCTGCAGGGCGTGTTTCCATATCGTTTGAGGAACAAGCGGAACCAACACTCGATTCAGGGATTGTTAATGCAGCGTTCAGAGGGTATCAAGAAGAACTTGGAATTCTGATCTCACCAGAAAAAATACTACTCTTGGGAATCGGTCTTGAATTGAATACTTCCTATGCGTGTTTCTGTCATGTAGCAAAGTTTGATTTTTCAAAAAAAGCAATTGAAAACGCCTCAGACAAATCAGAAACTGAAACTATGTTTTTCGTACCTCCAAAAAATCTGGATGTGTGGACACAGGATGAAATTCCACCTGCTGTGTGGAAAAAATATACCGATAAATCCTGTCCAATTGACAAAACAGCAATTTTAAAACCCCATCCAACTGTTTTATGGAGAGTTAAACTTCTAAAACATTATCTATCAATTTAAATGGTAATTATTACAGGCTCGACCAGTTTCATCGAAAGAAATGTTCCGCCACTACTTCTCAAACATTTTAAAAAATCCGAAATTCTAAGTCTTTGTTGGAATAAGGATGAAGAAGTGGGAGTCAAAAATCGAAAAAAACTGGAGCGGGCAAGATTCCCGATTAAATTTGTCGATCTTGTTACAAAAGAAGGGCTTAAAAATATCCCGAGATCTCCTGAGATCGTTATTCATATGGCGGCAAATACCGATACATCTTCATCCGATCACAAGGTGAACGATTTCGGAACCAAGAACTTGATTAAATCACTTGGAAAGCTCGGTCCGAAAACACACATTATATATACAAGTACAACCACATTTCTCGGAGGAAGAAAAAATTGTTCTCAACCCCTTGATGAAACAAGCAAAGAATTCCCTACAAACGAATACGGCCGGAGTAAACTCCGCGCAGAAAAATATTTAATTAGTGAATGTAAAAAGAGAAAATTCCGTCTTACAATTCTCCGTCTAAACACCGTCTACG
>LBVJ01000041.1:0-6926 GCA_000993025.1 Candidatus Woesebacteria bacterium GW2011_GWA1_38_8 | reverse complement strand
ACGGACCCGATTCCAGACCAAAGAGCATGTTCAAAATCCTCCCCGAACAAATTAGAAGGGGATCACTTTTTACCCGACTCAATTGGCCGGGTAAAACAAGTATTGTCCATGTCGATGATGTCACCCAAGCGATCATCTATTTTTGTAAAAATAAAATTCCAAAACCCGGAGTTTCTCAAATATTCATACTGACCGGAGAATCTTTAACTATGGCGGATATCAGCAAGATTATGCACAGAGAAATGGAAATAAAATATATGCCCATAAATCTTCCTTCTGTTTTTTGGCAGACGGCAAAATTTGGAAGAAAATTTATTCCAAACTTGGAGTCTATTCTCCCTCATTTTTTGTATAATCCTTTTTGGAGAGCATCACTTATTATCGACAATGCTCTGTGGTTTGAGACACAGAATATTGGAAATGTTATGCCAACATGGAAACCCAAACTACTTCAGCAAACCGTTAACAAACTCGTTTAAGTGAATTGTCCAAGATTATCATTAACCAAATTGAAACATCGTTATATACTTTCGATCAATTCCAAACTCTCCTTGGTTGATTTTTTCCACGAGAATTTATTGCTCCATTTGAGACAGTTTTGGGACATTGTCTCATATCTTTTTTTATCACTTTGAAGCTTTACCATTTCCATTGCGGTCTGACGCACATCCCCGATATCGACAAGTATACCTGTATTATTATCCACAACCGAATCAGTTATACCTTTTACCTTATAGCCAAAAACCGGAGTTCCAACGGAATTTGCTTCAATATTAACAAGCCCCCAGCCTTCATGAATTGACGGATTGACAAGGCAAAAAGATCTTGCTAAGATTTCAAATTTTTTCCTTTCTGCTACATATCCGGTAAATTCAACGTTCTTATTAATTCCCAGTTCTTTAGCGGTCGATTTCAGCTTCGATATATACTCCTGATTTCCCTTCCCGACAATTTTCAGCTTCCAATCCTCATCTTTTCTTAATACCTCTGCCAAGATCCTTATCGAATCCTCAACTCCTTTGTCACGGCTTAGTGCTCCTAAAAAAGTGATTATCTTTTCTTTTTTTACTATCTTCACTTTCACTGTAATCACACCGTTTTCGATAACTGTTATTTTGGTTTTGTTTACCCCAAAACCGATAAGGTCTTTTTTTGTTGAATCGGACACAGTCAGAAAATCTATTTTTTTATATAATTTAAAAACAAGCGGTTCAACGATCGGTCCCGTATAAGCTGCTATCAGATTGTACGGACGGGGAAGCTCATTCGTTTTCCACACTTGTGTTGCCACTTCATGAATGTACGCAAGTATCTTTGTTTTGACATATAGGGGAGTGAAAAAGGGAATTCCGTGAAATTGATCTACCACAATATCGAATTTTTCGTGTCTGCGAAAAAGGTACCAGAAAACTCCTGCTATCTGAACACCGACAAGCTGTCTGCCTTGCCTAATTATCTGCACGCCGTCTACCAACTCTTCTTTTTTGCAGCCTTTATAGTACGAGGAAAAAAGAGTAACCTTATGCCCTGCCTTTATCCAAGCTTTACTATGCTCATGGGTGGCTATCTCTGCCCCACCGGAATTGGGATGCCCTACTCCACGCCAGGAAAAAATTAAAATATTCATTTTCCGTTGATCTTAAGATATTCAGGAGTTATCCAATTACCCTTATTTGATTCATCGTAGTAACGTAAAATATTAAGGCGGTAAAATACTGCAAGAGTATCCCATAGCATGGCAAATGAAGTTTTAATAAATCCGGAACTTGCGATAGTTGAGACCCCATCTCCGAATTTCATTCTTAACTCAACTGGAGCCTCAAAAATACGATTATACCCTAACATCTTTGCAACTGAAAGGATCTCAATGTCAAAAGCGAAGGCTTTGACAACCAGTCTCGGCATAACTTTTTCCAACACCTGTCTTCTAAAAAATTTTATTCCAACTTGGGTATCCCTGACCTTAAGTCCGAAAAGGATTCTAACCAACAATTGATAAATTACCGAAACAATCTTTCTCTGCCATGGATACTCTACTTTTGATGCGGGATGTCTTTTTGAACCGATCATAACATCAGCGCTATACCATTCAAAATGCTCTAGTAACATTGAGATCCCGTTTGGGTCAAGATCTCCCCCGGCATCTATGAAACCCACTATTTCACCTTTTGCCCGCGCCATTCCGTAGCGAACCGCATGACCTTTACCCATGTTGGTTAAATATCCGACTACTTTAATAACACTTGGAAATTTCCTTTCAATTTTCTGCGCTTCCTTAAACGTATTGTCGATCTGCCCGTCAACAACACAGATGATTTCATACCTGTATCGGGTTTGGTCAAGAACATCTTTTATATGAAGAATGTTCTTTCTGATGAATTTTTCAGCTTTGTAAGCAGGAATTATAACCGATATAAGCTTCTTCTCATGAAGATCTCTTTTTGGCATAGGCAAAGTATAATCCAAGATAGGCCAACAATAAAGAAACAGCTAGCATTGATGAGGCGATCACCAAACTGAATGATGTATGCAAAAAATAGATTGTGATAACCTGCAAAACCGCAAAAAATGGAAGTACCATCAAGGGTTTTACGAGATCTATTGAAAGCAAAAACGACGACATTAAATTGGCAAGTGAATAGAATATATAGTAAAGTCCCATTAAAAATATATACCGTGAACCTTCAAGAAATTCGCTTCCATAAAGAATATTAATAATAAGTGATGGAAACAGATAATATATAACTAGAACGCCAAACCCCAATCCGGAAACCAGAACTGCACTTAATAGGAAAATGTTCACAAAACTTTCTTTCCGGGATCTTTTTTTAGCAATTATCGGAAACATTACCGAACCGATCGGAGATACTCCGTAAAAAATGATCTTCCCCAATGTTGAAACGCTTCCGTAAATACCCGCATCGTGCGACGAGAAAAAATGCTTGACCATAATAAGATCTGCAGATAAAAGAGACGTAAAAGAAAATGAAACAATAAAGACAGGAAGGGCATACGACATTACTTTTTTAAGATTAAATCCCTCTAAACCCTCGTTTGAAAATCCGGTATCTCTTAAATAATATTTTGTCAGAAGAACTCCGCACATTACGGATATGAGCATTCCGAGAATCGCCCCGAATACCTGCATATTCAAATAAATAAAAACCAGACCGAATAACAATCGCCCAAGCATTTCGATGTTCGAAAGAATTGCTGTCTCTTTAAACTTCAATAGACCGCTAAGAAAAGATCTATACACAAGGTTTATCATCGAAAAAAACAGGATCGGAGCAAAAAGAATTGTTATGTTTTTAGGAAGATGTACATACGACCCAATGAACGGGGATGCTAACCATATCAGTAAAGACAGAACAAGCGAACTTTTGATTACCTTTCTGTTAAACCAACCAAGGACCACCGGAATATCTTTTTCCTGAGCCGACGAAACGAATTTTACGATCACCATACTAAAGAATGAAAACGCTGACATTATAAGCCCTATTAGCGAGATCGTCGTTACCAATTCACCATATGAAGCCGGACCTAGCAACCTCCCTAAAATAAGGTGGTAAATATAGGCTATAAAGTTAGCAAAATTTGCACCTATGATCATAAAAAAACTTCCGGAAAATAAAGGGTGCCCAATAATTCGTCCGGCAGAAAAGGAATTGTTTAATATCTTAACGTTGATATTGAGAATTTTTTCTTTCATGACACAAAATAACCTCTGATAAATAAAGATACGGCAAAAAGTGTACTTAGTAATAATAATGCGAATAATGTGTAACTGAAAGCCTTGCTTTTGGTGTCTAAATATTTTCCTGTCAACAGAAATATCGGAAAGATTGCCAGCAAGTACCTCGGCATTGAAGAAAAACTTCCGGAAAAGGCCGGAATTAAAAAGGCTAAAATGCTGAAAACAGTGAGGCTTGCTCTGGATTTGAAGATTATTATTGTTATTACAATAACCGCAAAAAAAGCCGATATAATTTCCAGATATGCGGTGAATACCGCAGGAAAGTAGTTGTAGTTGATATTGGGAAGGATCTTAAAAAAATACCGGTAAAATACCTGCGGAAGCATTATGAGATCTGTCGATCTTTGCTCACCGAATATTGAAACGTTACGGAAAAACTCCAAAGCGCTGCCGGTTTTGTTGCGGAGATACACCATGTAGATCAACAGACCCAACACCGAAAGCACTCCCACAATCAATCCTTTCGCCACTACTTTGCAGGTTCTCTCCTTTAAAGGTAAAAGTTGATTAAGCCGTAATTCACCAAATAGATACTCAATAGCAATCCCTGCCGCTAAGGCTATCCCGACTACCCTTGTCGCACTTGCAAGTCCTGCGAGAATTATTGCCGGCAGCCAGTTCTTTTTTATTGCAAAGTAAAAGCTCCAAACGGCAAAAGCAAGAAAAAGTGAGTCGTTATAAAACGACCCCAGAAAAAAGTTTGTTGGGAAGGTTAGAAGAAATATTACTGTCAAATAAGCGCTTTTTTCGCTGTATAACATCTTGGCTAATTTGTATAATCCGACCATCGCTATAAATAAGAATGCGTTGGATAAAATAAGTCCTGAAATTGCATATGCGGTAAAACTTCCTCCGAAAACAATTGCCAATATTTTTATTAATATAGGATAAAGTGGAAAATAAAAGTAAGTTAACGGCAAATAACCATCACGGGCGATTGAAAAGTAATGCTCTCCGTCAAAATTTATAAATCCCCAAAAGTTTAGGTGAAGCAGATATTGCAGAAGTCCCCCACCCAAAAAGTCTGTTTGAAGAGGAAAAATCAACTGACTGAGATTTGAAAAAACGATTACCAACAGTTTCCACGCAAAAATAATCAATATTAAATTCCGGAGTTCTTTTTTAATCATGATTCTGGGTTGAGGTACTAGTTACTAGGCACTAGGTACTAGTTACTCTTTTATATACATCCATCGTTTTCTCCGCCGTTTCTTCCCAGGAGAATTCTTTAGCTCTTGACCGTCCCGCTCTTATCAAGTGAAGTTTCTGTGTCGAATAATTTGACAAAGATAAGATCTTGTCAGCAAAATCTTGGGGTGAGTTCGGATCGGCGATCAAAGCTGCACCGTTTGCTATTTCTTTCAGAGCCTGAGTTTTAGAAATGACAACGGGGGTTTCGCAGAAAAAAGCTTCCAATACAGGTAGTCCAAAACCCTCATAGTAAGAAGGTTGGCAATAGACAGACGCTAAGCTGTAAATTCCGGGGAGGTCTTCTTTCGGAACATAACCTACAGTTATTACATTATTGTTTTTGATTAAATTTGATAATTCTTTAAAATGCTTAAGTTCCGGATGGGAAATTCCGAGAATGGATCGTATTAGATCACGCGGTCCGCTTAAATTTTTCCAGGTTTCTGTCAGACCATCAATGTTTGCCGCCTGTTTTCCCACAATGACAAGGTGTATTCTCGCAATTTTGCACGCTTTAATAAGTGTGGAAATATTTTTATTATAATTGACATCTCCGACATATAGAACAAATTTATGGGGAAGCTTATATAATTTTTGCAAGTCTGTAAGATCTTCATGCTTTGATACATTCTTGAAACTTTGATCGCAAGCCCAATAAACAACTTTAACTTTTTCCGGATCAATACTCAAAAATCTAATGATGTCTTTTTTCGACGTTTCCGAAACAGTAATTATCGCATCCGCTTTTTTCAATAAATATTTATTGTACTGGTATCTTACCAACCCCTTGATCCCGGCTTGATAATGATCCTGATAAATAAGCGGTATAAGATCGTGTATATGAACCACAGTTTTTGCTTTTACACTTCCAATACGGGGATAGCTTAAAAAATATGGGTTGAAGGATGTGTAATGAAGAATATCATATCCGCTCAAGTCTGAAGAATTAAAATCAACAGCATCGATCCTGATATCTTTTCCCGTATTGTATTTCAATAGTGATTCGATCAATCCTTTTGTCGAAACACCAACTCCCCTAAACGAATGTCCGCTTTTCAAAGGACCACTATCGATTGCAACCTTCATACTTGTATTTTACAATAGTTTCAAGAAAGCCCCAAGTTCAACTTGGGGATGAATTGAATAAAGTACTATCTTTTTCCCTTAGGGGTTCGCCGCAATTTTAAATTGCGTAAGATGTTACCACAAAAAGGTCTTATCTTGAACATGTGTGACCTTTCAGAAACCTCTTCACCTTATGTCTTTCCTGCTCTCCGAAAGGTAGTGGCGGGGGTAAATTGGTGTTTCATCCTCCAAAGTATCATGCTCAACCTTCGTTGCAATATGATCAGCAAGCCAATCGGGTTCCAGATACCCCTTACCCTCTTTGTGCTTGCGTTTTTTGTGTGTCAGCGAAAGGGGTCCGAAGGAAGTAAGGACACTTCCCAGGGTCAAATGAACAAAATGAATATTTGTCTTTTTATACTCCTTGGAAAGTGATTGCATAAGTCCCCGAAGCGCAATACTCGCACAATAGGGTGACCTTCCCGAAAGCGCCACCTTACCCATCCCTGAGCCGCTTGCGATAACGTACGCTTTTTCAGACTTTTCAAGAAGAGGTATAAGTTTTTGGAAAATATAAAATGCCGATGTGACATTAATATCCATTGATGCCTTCCATTCTTCATAACTTATTTCCGAAAAGTTCTTGTAAACCCCAATTCCGGCCAGATGAAGGAGAACATCTATGCTTTTGTGGTCTTTCGCAATTTTTCGAGCCAGTGATTCGATCGATCTTGGGTCTGTCACATCACAAGTATATTTTGATATCTTACCCGCACTTTTGATCTCATTTTCCAGTACGTTAAGAGAGTCCATTTTACGGGCTACTAAAATGAGATTTGCCTCTCTTTTTGCAAAAGCTGTTGAGACCTCTCTTCCAATCCCCCCTGTTGCTCCAATCACACACACTGTCTTT
>LBVJ01000040.1 GCA_000993025.1 Candidatus Woesebacteria bacterium GW2011_GWA1_38_8 | reverse complement strand
GTTTGCTGAATTCACTTAAAGGGCTTGGCGAGATTTTTATCTGGATCGCTGTCTACTCGGTCATCTTGGTACCGGCATTGATCATCTACAAATTGGTTAAGAAATGGAGATCTAGAGGGGGAAAGTAAGTGTATCAGGTGTCCCCACTTCGCTAAAGCTATGTGGGGCAGGCAAGCGAATAACTAAGTCGCACAAATCTCTTAAAGACAAAGCAAGTATATATTTATCGGAGAGTTATTTCTTCTTTGTAGAACCTTCGGAGAATTTTTTGTAGGCAAGGTAGGCAACCCCTACAATGGCTACAATCCCTACCGTTATCTTTGTTCTTTCGCGTGCAAAAGTTGCAGCCCTCTGGAATACCCCCTGATCGGCAATACTGTCTTCATCTTCTTCCAGTGTTCCTTCCTCTTCGTTTTCATCACCCAACACATCCCCACTTTCTTCATCCATGTCTTCGGTATCATCCTCATCCGGAAGCAAAAATCCTCCGCCCGTACCTTCACCATAAACGACTGCAGGAGTGGTAGAAGAAGATGTAACGGTTGTTTCGGGGTCGGCAACAATGCTTGAAGCATTTCCTGCTTTGTCGAGAGCTCTAATTGCGTAAAAGTACTCTTTATTTGAATCCAGCCCGACATTATCCCAATACATTTCTTCCTCTTTGTTTCCACCGATCTCATAGACCTTCGTTGTTCCATCTGCCGTAAATTGACTACTTTCCGATCTGTAGATCATTACACGGCTGAAATCATCATCGTGGGGATTTTTCCAATGAAGTTTGTAAAATCCTCCTGCGATCCTCTCCTTCCAATAATTTGATACGGGAGAAGGACCTGAACGATCGACAAAAGTTGATGTTTCATCCGAAGCACCTGAGACTTGCATGACACTCTTTATATAATACTTTCCGTCTCCGTCATAAATATCAGAGCCTGATACCTGTACCCAACCTGAAGCCCCGGTTTGTGTTCCACCGAATTCTTTCCATTCACTCTTTCCGTCCCTTAAGATATAGAACTTTACCGTTATAGCGCTATCGGAAAGAGCCGAATAGGAGACCCTAAAGGTGTCGGTATTTGTGTATTCGGGAAGATCCTGAATACTTATAGTATCTGCAAAGGCTAAGGCATTACCGGTTAGCATTGCTCCGATCAAGGCTATCATGGCAAATACCCTTGCCAACTTCATCACAAACTTTGCTCCCTTTCTGGCAAAAAGTTTCAAGGCTACACCTGCCACAGCAAGCGCCAAGAATATATAAAGAAGAGTTGTATTGGATCCTGTTGCCGGAAGAACCTCGGTCGATGCGCCCAATACTTCTCCCCCGACACTTGCGGAGTAAGCAAGCGACCGGTCAACCGTTACCGTTGCCGTTTTTGGACCGGCAACGACTTGGCTTTCTGTTGTTTGTGCATAAACTTCCTCAACTTTGAAAAGATCAAGGAGTCCGCCAACTCCGGAAGAGGCAACATCTTGCGATATTCCTTTGTAGTATCCAACCGCAACCGCTATATTGGTGTAAATTCCGCTGTAGAGATCGGCGCTCAATGTGACATTGTAGGTTATAGTTTTTGATTCACCCTCACCCGGAAGGAGATCTCCAATTGTCCACACCAACGCACCCGTTCCATCGACCGTTGGATCATCAAAATCCGAAGTGCTTCCAAGATACGTTAATTCACTAGAATCGGGAACATAAGTAAACCCTCCCGGAAGCGCGTCTTTGACATACACCCCGCTTAAAGGGATATCACCAGTATTTGTAACCGTCAAAGTGTATGTGACGGTTGAACTCGGTCCGACGGAAGAAGTGGCGGATACCTCTTTTTCAAGGTCGATGCCAATTTCTGCATTTCCGAAATTAAAAGAACATTCGGGAACATAATCGGAAAATCTAGATAAAGGTTGCGCAGCCTGTACATCACAACCGACCAAAGGAAGCTCAATGTCGTAACACCCCCCATAGGGATATGTCTGCACCCAACCTTCTTGTTGTACTTCACAAACGCGATACGTGTCGATTGGAAGATCGTCAAAAGAATACCCCCCATCTTCATCCGTTATATCAAACGGTTCGCCTTCGTCAAATACACCATTCTCATTGCTGTCAATAAATATTTTCCAACCTTCAAGATTTGGTTCACAAATCTCATCATCAGGATCCTCAGTTGCCAAATTCAGTTCGCAACTTGTGGTTCTGTCCCCATCTTCATCATGCCATTTGTAACCCTGAATATCCTTCCGTGATGGAATCTCCTCGCATTCAAAAACTGTTAATGTAAGACCTCCGCTGTTATCCCCCATGCAGCTTTGGTTTTGACAATTAGCTCCATACCAATTGCTGTACCAATCGCTTATTAAAAACTTTGCTCCGAAATCGGAACCTGCTGTGTATACCTTTTGATAAATATGATCAGTGTCAAATGATGTGTTTTCATCCCATTCAATAACACCAATACCATTCCCCAAATCACCAATAATTGATGTCACTCCGCGATTTGTTCCCCAGATACCAATGTCACTTCTTACAGAAGACCATCCATCGCGTGTTCCATACGCAGCATCGGCTGCATTATTCTCGTTGCTTTTATTGTAAAGATATGTTCCACTTGCTTCAAAAAGATATGTCTTGCCTGTTTCAAGAGGCACTATTTCTCCGTCGGGGTCGATGGAGGAAATGGTGTAATCACCGAGTTTAACCGAAGCCGTACCTGCCGGACAAGAATGTCCTCCGTCATAAATTGGAATCAGTTGACAATTCGGCGTACAGAAATTAACTCCTGCGGTAACACCTTCCGTTCCGTCACAATCTTCTCCTTCTTCCATTTCATTGTTCCCGCAAACTGGTTCAGGTTCGCATTCATAATTCCAAATTCCAATGTTGGTAAATGCCACTTGTCCGTATGTTGGATATGAACCCCATTTAGTATCGATGGATCTTAATGTAAATGTATGTTCACCGTGGTAATCACTAACATCAACTCTATGATCCCCCCAAATTTCATCGCCTCCTGAAATACCATTGTCCAACCATCTATAAATTGGTTCATCTTCACCATCAACATATATTTCAAAAGAATCAGTTCCGGAAATTCCGTCAAGCGCCCTAAATCTCATTTCTTTATATTGGGACGTTCCCAACTCCATAGAAAAAACTGCAATTCTGTTGTGAGGGTCTTCCTCGTCAGGTGCGAAAATTACCCTGCAGTTACCGTCTTCACAGGCTGTTCCCTCTCCCCAATTTCCACTGGAGGCGTCCGGTTCAACAGGACCCCAATAGGAAAGGTGATAACTAGCCTCATCTGCTTCATCGCCAATATTCACATCGTTATACGCTCCCGTTGCGTATTCGGGATCACCACACTGTGGTACACTGCCGATCGGTTCGCGTTCACAAACATATTGTCCAACATCCACCCAATTTACTGCCACCTGTCCCCATGTATCACAACTGCTCCACGGATCATCGACCGATTCGAATCTGACAGTAACCGGTCCCTCAACTCCGTGTTCATCCGTTCCAGGAACAGGGTATGTTAACGTGTCCCAAACCTCTCCTCCTTTATCGTTATCTTCGTAATGAGCCAAAAATAAATCATTTATATAAATGTCAAAACTGTCAGTAAAGCTTATTCCATCGAGGGCGCGAATTTGAAGTTCCGTAATATATTTACCGGCTTCTCCGATGGTAAAATCAGCCGTTCTATCAGATGTATCGCAATCACCCGGCGAAACGACCATGCCTATCTCCTCATGTTCATCCCAATCACCATACGTAGCGCCGGAAGAAAGACCCGTTGCCGGACTCCAAAATGTCTTTGAGTAAAATCCATCATTCAATCCGTCAATATCAACCGATTCGTAAGTTGGAAGAGGGGTTTGATCTTTCTCGCATTCGGGGGCAACATCCCTCCACTCACAGTCAAGGGTACAGGATGATTCTCCGCCGTTTCTGTTTCCATAATCACAATCTTCATCTCCATCCAGTTCTCCATTTCCACAAAGCTGAATGGGAGTAACTGTTGCGGTCGGAGTCGGAGTAAGAGTCGATGTTGGTGTTGGTGTAGGTGATGGTGTTGATGTCGGTGTTGGTGTTGGACTGGGCGATTGACTGCAGGAATATCCGGAAATCTCTGTCCAATTGATAGCAACTTGACCCCACTCTTGGCAATCTTCCCATGGATCATCAACCGAATAAAACTTGACCGTAACGGGTCCCTGAACTCCATGCCCATCTGGTCCCGGAACCGGGAATATTAATGTGTCCCAATTCTCACCACCCGCATTATTGTCCTCATAATGAGCAAGAAAAATATCGTTTAAGTAAACATCAAAACTGTCAGTGTAACTTATTCCGTCAAGGGCGCGTACTTGCAGTTGTGTTATGTATTTTCCGGCTTCGCCGACAACAAACTGTGCGGATTCATCGGAATCACACTTTTCCGGCCCAACCACCATTCCTATCAATTGATCGTTGTCCCACCCTCCGTAAGTCGGGTCCGTTTCTGAACCTGTTGCAGGGTCCCAATCGGTTTTTGAGTACGATTCACCATTGCCCCCGTCAATATCAACGAAGATATTTGAGGATGGGATCACTTCCCCCTCTGCACAAGACTCTTCAACGGTCCTTAATTGGCAATCAAGTGAACAAGACGACTGACCACCATTGTACCCAGCTCCATAATCACAAGTTTCATCCGTGTCAAGCGCTCCATTCCCGCAGGTGGGCGCAGGTGTTATAGTCCCCGTTGGAGTTGGTAAGAGTGAAGGATCGTTTTCTTGACACCACCTGTCCGCATCTCTCATTTGCTCTTCGTTACCATTATGAATTGGTCCCAAATCGTGAGGTCCTGTATACAAATAATCTCCATGCCCAAAATGTCTGGGTAAAGAGGGGCTTCCAACTTCTATTGCATTCCATGGATTTACGGTTGATGATGTTTTGTGACAAATCTTTATTTTATCTTCTACTGAATCCGTAAAACTTGTCTCGGCCAAAACCTCTCCGCTTTCGGATCTTATGACCACTTCATAATACGGTCTATATGTTCCATCCAACTGATACGGATAGATGAATTCTCCGTTTTCATCCGCCAAGGTCTCTCCGCTTGAAAATACAACTCCGTCAACCAAAACTTCGACTATAAGTACTACTCCGGGAACATACCCTGTACCTGTAATTGTAACTAATTCCGTTGGGGTGTAATCCGCTTTATCAGTGACAACACTTGTCGCTTGCGCACTTTCCTCACTTGTTACGGGATCAGCCAAGTCAAACTCCAAAGGATCGGTAACATTTTCATCTGCCGGAGCTTCCCCTCCCGTTTCAGCATCTGTTCCCAAAACTTCAACTTCAGGATCTTCGGCAACAATCTCTCCAACAGTTACTGTTGGAGTGACTTCAACCGTAGTTGGTTCGGAAGTTGAGGGAAGCGTCTCGGGAGAAGTTACATCTGTGGGTTCTGTTGCAGGTGGCGTTGTTTCGACAGGTATTGTTACCGCAACTGTCGGAGCAGGGTTGGAAATAACTTCCGTTTCTGTAGTGACTGGTGGTACGTCTTGTGCATAGACCGATGCGACAAAATAAGGGTTGAAAGCATTAAGCAAAAGAAGAAGTGAGGTAAAAATATTGAAGAACTTTCTGAAAAATCTGATTTTCATTTTCAAATCCCGACAGAAAAAAACTATCTCTTGATTGGTATAGTAACACATTATAGGAACTTGTCAATAATGGTTGGGAGTTACTTGGTTAGTTGGTTAATTAGTGATTTGCACACTCGTTGGGTGAACAAGCTTCACACCTTGTGGTTTTCTATACGATACGATTCTAGACCTAGCCAGAATGACGAAGGGGTTAACTGTTTCCTGTATTCCTACCTTCTTGTATTTCTTTTCATTTGTCTCTTATCACTTCTCTCTTATCTCTTGTCACTTGTTACTTGTCTCCCCAGCACCACCAACCGTTTCAATGTGGTACCCGGCCCAGCACTATACAATGCTGGACTAGTCGGGTACCCAATTAACAAGGTAGCATTCTCTTTTTTACAAAAAACTATTGTGGCAACTTCGCTATTACCACTAATCGGCGCAATGTGGTACCTGGGGGATAACAAGTTTGCAGAGTCAAACGGCTCTCTCCTTTGACATTGTTAAGATATTCGATCGCCTCCGGCGTAACAACTTTCTTATCATATACTATATATACATACTTCTCTCCCTTGTAATAAACATCGACTTCGTCTCCCTTTTCCAACTTTCCGATAAGATAAAAAACGGCGTTGTATCTTCCGACATTATAAAAAGCATCAGTCGAGTGAGCAAAAATATAGGTATTTCCTTCTATCCCGGGAAAAGAGGTTCCTTTCGCATGAGCAACTCCTTTTCTTAAGGCGGTTAAAAATTCCCTTTCATTAAAAGGGTCAACATTTGCAGTGACAGGAGCTGACGCTTCGATCTTTGGAATGACGATCGAAAAATCGGTATTCGGAGGGACAATTTCTTTTGGAGAACTTTTCTCTTCAATATTTTCACGGTTTTCACTCAGACCTGCACTATTCAACACACTGTTGATTCCCTGCTTCGTTTGATACTTCACCTCCTGCATCAAAACAGGTCCGAATGTCAGGGAAATTCCAAAAACAGAAAGAAGGACCAGAATCGTTCCAATAGAATCTATAAAATTAACGAT
>LBVJ01000039.1 GCA_000993025.1 Candidatus Woesebacteria bacterium GW2011_GWA1_38_8 | reverse complement strand
TGCAGGCGATATAAGAATTTGAACTGCTGCCGCCTCGCCTTCCCCCATCTTGGCCATAGCAGAAGTTATAACCGACATTGGGTCAGTCGGCAATTCTTTGAAGCTTTTCATCGGAAAAAAATTATCCCTTGCCAGTTGGAAGGTTTTATAAGCAACCTTACCCTCTTCATTAAAAATATTGTATTCCTGGACCTCAATCACATCCGCATCCGGATACGCCCCATGGATCTGTTTTGCGATCATATCCTCAAATTTCTTCGGGGTCCAAACATAAAAACGGATATCTTCTTTTTTGGCAACGATCTCAAAAGATAACACCGGTTGTGTTTTATACTTTTGCTTCCAACCGCCTTCTTTAATTGAATAAAGGGCAGAAAACAACTGCTCCATAGCATCAATTTTTATTTCATTATTTTTATGTACTGCGACCTGTAAGAGTACCGAATCGATCGACTCCTCCTCACGATTCCTGTGTTTTATATGTGTAAATATAAAATATGCTGCAACTGCACAAACAAAGATAAACATCGAAAATATCGCTAAAAATATTAAAATTACATCCATTTCGCTATACATATTTCTCCTCCTGTCCGGTTAATTTCTTTATCATCCTCCAACCAAAATGCAAGCCTTTTTTGATTAATCTTATCCAAAAAACCGCAAACCAGGTTATCGCATTCTCAGGATCCCCCTTCGACCAGTCTTCAAGTTGTTTTTGTGTCGCCGGAACTTGGATGGTTATCTTTTGCGTCTGCGGTGTCTGAATTAGCGGTTTTCCCGAATCGTCAGCCACCTGTCCGTGAAACTGGCTTGGTACTCTTTGAACCGTTCCTCCGCGCTCAAGTTCCGGAGGGATCTCCATTTCGGTCGGCCGTTCTTTTACCAATGAGTCTTTCTGATTCTTGTGCTCGTGTTCGATATCCATCGGCATATTAAGTCCATTATATACTCAAAACAATCGGTTGCTAAATGGCTAAATTTGAAGACTATTTTGAAGAACACTCTCTTCCTATATTATTTTGTCTTCCATTTCAACTCTTTAATTTTACTTTGATGATTCACCCACCTAGCCAATACAAACAAATAATCCGACAATCTGTTTATGTACTTGGTAATTGAATTATGAATTAAGGGATATGAATTTAGGGTAAGGGCAACAATTCGCCTTTCTGCTCTTCTTACCAAAGTTCTCGCGTACATTAAATGCGCTGACACTTCTGACCCACCCGGGAGTATAAAACCTGTTATTTTGGGCAGTTCTTTCTCCATTCGATCCATCTCCTTTTCCAGTTCTTCAGTTCTTAATTTCTTAAGTTCTAAATTTGCACCTGCCAATATCGCCCCCACCGTAAACAAATCCCTCTGAATTTCCTCAATATTTTTAGCTAATGATTTGTTTTCTGTTTTTTGTTTTATTTCCGAGGTAATAATGCCGAAGTATGAATTCGCCCCATCCACCGCCCCAATCGCCTCAATCAAAGAATCTGACTTTGAAATACGGATGGACCTTCCGTCTTTTTTAGTAAAAATTGCAGTTGTTCCGTCATCACCGGTCTTGGTATAAATTGGCATACATTAGATACTAGGATACTATGATTTTCGATATTAGGAGTGGGAAAGTTTCCCCGTTGATCGAACAAGTCCACCAAGAATTATTCCAACCTTATCAGATTGCGCAGCAATTTCTGTAAATCTATCTTCGGATAAGTATCCCAAATCTTTAGCAACTATCGATTGGGTTTGAACTTCTGCAAGAGACCCTCTTGAGTCAAAATAGAAATTCAGTCTGTCTTTGTAATGATACCTTGAAAATCCTTCAGCAATACAGGATTCAATAGAAACAACCGCCCTTCTTATTTGTGAAGTCAATCCAAATGTTTCCGATTTTGGAAACATTTCCGTATATTTGTAAACCAAAATCGTCAACTTATGCTCCTCTTTCCATGCATCCAAATCTGTAAATTTTTTTATCGCCATTTTGTATTTCCAAATATTCTAATCCCCTAGTATCATAATATCTTAGTATCCTAATATCGTAATATCCCAATATCCCAGAATCTTGCCATCTTGAAGTTCGTATTTTTTAATTTCCTAATATCCTAATATCGTAATATCCCAATATCATTCCTAAAGTTCACATGTACTAAATCCGCACTTCTTGCATTTGAAACATTTATTATCCCGCACCAATAAAATGTTGCAGGTCGGACATTTTCTGATCGGTTGAGTATTACTTCCTGCCGAGCCAAATTCAAACACCTGACCATCCTTGCTTTTATCCCTGTAAACCGTCAAGCCCTTGCAGCCCAATTTCCACGCCATTATATATGCCTGCTCGACATCGTCTGGTGTTGCGTGAGAGGGCATATTTATCGTTTTTGTTATCGCATTGTCTGTCCACTTTTGGAAGGATGCCTGCATTTTTATATGGTCGCGCCAATCAATATCGTGTGCTACTTTGAATACATCACGAAGATGTTTTGGGATCTCCTTTATTCCCTGCGCGCTCCCGTGATTTTGAACCACTTTTTGTATAAGTTCATCGCTATAAACCCCATACTCTTTTAACTTCTTTGTAAATATGCCAACAACATTTTTTAACCGCATTCCATCCATAACGTTTTGCTCGTAGGCAAGAGCAAAAAAAGGTTCTATCCCAAATGATGTTTCACATATCACCGCATTTCCACTTGATGGTGGAAAGGTCAAAAGAGCGACATTTCTTGGTTTATCTTTTTTATCAGCCCAAATCGACTTATCGGCGTAGGGAAATGCACCTTTTTCCTTGGCTAATTTTACGGATGCTTCAAACCCCGACTCGTACATTGATCTTGTCACCTTCTCCGCCAAATTAAATGCTTCATCGTTGTCATAAGGGATCTCCATCATCGCAAGTGTTTCAGCCCATCCAACACATCCGATCCCGATCCTTCTGTGATTTCTCACTGATTCCGTAATTTCAGAAACAGGAAACCACGAGGCATCGATCACATTATCCATTAGTCGTACGGCGGTCTTCATAACATCTTCCAAATCATCAAAATCAAAAAACCGGACACCTTTCGACCTCTCCTTAACAAATTTCGTAAAATTAACATATCCCAAGTTGCACGACTCATAAGGGTATAATGGAACTTCACCGCAAGGGTTTGTCGACATCACAAAACCGCACTTTTCGAGCATCGGATTGGATAAAGCCGTACCCCTATTCATAGCAGATAGGTTAATCATTCCCGGGTCTCCTGTTGCCCACGCCATTTGAGCTATAAGTTCTAATATAGAATTTGCCTTTACTTTGTTTACAACCTCCCCCGTTCTGGGGTTTATCAGATCCCAATCGCCCCCTTTTACCGCTTTTTGCATAAACTCATCGGTAACACCCACAGAAATGTTAGTTTTTGAAAGATACCCATCGTTTTGTTTAGCAGAAATGAAATTAAATATATCCGGATGCGACACATTTAATATCGCCATATTTCCGCTTTCATACTTTCCTTCCTGCTTAAAAAGCGAGGTCATCAAATTAAACATCTCGATCAGTTTAACGGGTCCTGCAGCAAGATTCGGTACTCCGCCAACCACATCCCCCTCGGGACGAATCATTGAAAAATTATATCCGCACCCTCCACCGTGTTTTTTTATCAGAGTTGATTTATGCAGGATGTTGAAGATGGAATTTATATCGTCTTCTATCGGCCAGACAAAACAGTTTGCCAACTGGGGTGATTTTTTGCCGGCATTGGCAAGCGTCCTCGTTCCGGGTAAAAACTTAAAAGAAAACATCAGATCTAAAAATTTTTTATTCCATTCTTCCTTTTTCTTTTTGGATTTTTCAACCTTCGAAAGGCACTTGGCAACCCTTTTTAACATATCGCGTGGAGTTTCTTTGATATTCCCCTTTTCATCTCTTCTTAAATATCTTTGCTTCAAAATATAAAGAGTGTTATAGGAAAGCCCTACATCATCCTCCACACCAAGAGATTCTTTATTTTGTCTTGAATGTTTCCTATTCTCACGATAGCGGATAAATTCCTTTGCGGTCATTGAATGTCCGTGTTCGATCAATACCTTTTCTACCAACTCGCCGATCTCTGAAGTTTTTATACTCTCACCGTTTGGATATTTTTTTGAAAGTGTTAGAACGACTTCTTCTTTTAAGGAAAGTGCAATTTTTTCGTCTTTCCCACCGACATTCTGAGCAGCAAGGAAGATGCTTCGGAATATTTTTTCCGGCTGAAATTCCTCATAATTCCCACCGGCTTTGACGACCTGTTTTGTTAGTTGCTTCATAGTTATATCGCTGTTTAATCACGTAGAAAATAGTTAAAAGAAATTGGAAAATCGTAATGGAGATTGGATATTCGAAAATAGAATGCTAATTTCAATTTTCCATTTTCTATTACAAATTTCTAATTTCCCCCAACCAACTTCTGTTTATTGCTTTTTGTTTACTGTTTTCTCCTAATATCGTTGTATCTTAGTATCGCAATATCCTTATATCTTTATATCTAAAGTTAGCATTCGCTGTGACCGCATGCATAACACTTTGAACACCCCTCCTGATACACCATAGCCCCCACTCCGCACGTCGGACATATATCTCCCTTTATTTTTAAAGCTTCAAAGCTCAACTGATCGGGCATTTCTTCCTCCGATTCAATCTGTGTCTTTTCCTCCAATACTGCTGTATTTAACATATCTGTTGAAGTTCCGTTGGTATATACTCCGTTTGATTCTCCGTTTGCTTTGTGTTCGTCTGCTTCTGCTCCTCCATTCGGTTGTACTTTTAACTGCAATAATTTCTCTGCATGATGAAGGTATCCGTTTATCCGAAAACCCATCGCAACCGAAATTGCCATCGATATTGCGTCGGGTAGTGAAAGGATTTTGTTCGGACCGAATCCTACCGATCTTCTTCCTCCAATTCCGGCTAACTGTTCTGCTATCTCAAATGCCCTATCTTTGGAATTTAAATTTCCGGGAAATCTCAGTGCAATCGAGATCGTCCGCCCTAATGCTTCCGCCATTGCTGCAACATCACTTCCGGCTTTTCCAACATTGATAAAAAGCTCCAATGGGTTTCCCTTTTCGTCGGTATTTAAAGTAACAAATGCAGTTCCGACCGGTGTATTAATTTTATAAGTCGCTCCGCTAACAACAAACGGTCTTTCAATTGCCTGTACTTCAGGAGATTTTTCTTCGATAACTTCTTCCTTTTTTTCTTTTATGCCAACATTTAAAACCTGCGCACTTTTACAACCATCCCTAAAAACGGTTACTCCATTGCACCCTGTTTCCCACGCCAGCAGATAAGCGTTCTTGATCTCGTCCTCACCAGCACTGCTTTTCATATTGATCGTCTTACTTACCGCATTTTCGGTATATTTTTGAAAAGCTGCTTGGTGTTTTATATGCCAGTTATGGTGAATTTCATGGGCAGTTCCAAAAGCCATTCTCAAATCTTCCGGAAGTTCCTCAATAGACCGGACAACACCATTTTCTGCTACCTTTTCTTTCAGATCTTCGCTCCACACACCTCTTTCCTTTGCAACGCTTTCAAATATCGGGTTGACAAACGATAGCGTACGGTCAAGGCTCGCATCTTTGACAATATGCTGGAAAGCAACGGCAAATAAAGGCTCTATTCCGGAACTCGCGCCGGCAATGATCGATATCGATCCGGTTGGAGCGATCGTTGTTACAGTTGCGTTTCTTCTTGGTATATCTTTTTTATAGATGCTTTTCCCAAATAACGGGAAAGTTCCCCGCTCTACGGCAAGTTCCTGTGAAGCAGTAAGCGAAGCTTCATATATCGTTTTCATGACTTTTTCGGCCAATTCAATAGCTTCATTGCTGTCATATGGGATCCCCAAAAGACAAAGCATATCTGCCCATCCGCCAACTCCGAGACCGATCCTTCGTATAGCAAGCGATGTTTGTCTAATTTCTTTCATCGGATACGGATTCATTTCAATTACGTCATCTAAAAATCTCGCTGATAAGGCTGAAACAGATCTTAATCTTTCCCAATCGACAACCTTCTTACCCTTGTCTTTGATAACAAAATTATTCAAAAATATACTTCCCAAGTTGCACGAATCGTAAGGATATAATGGCTGCTCACCGCAAGGATTTGTGGATTCGATTGGGCCAAGTCCCGGTACGGGATTCGGAGTACCTGTATTTATCCTGTCGATAAAGATCAATCCGGGATCACCTGTTCTCCACGCTCCTTGAGCAATATCATCAAACACTTTTATTGCATCCAACTTTCCCCTTACTTCCCCTGTCTTCGGATCAATAAGGTCATATTCCCGTCCTGCTTCGTATGCCTTCATAAATTCTTCTGTGATGGCAACGGAAATATTGAAATTGGTTATACCTCCTTCTTCCTTGCAATGTATAAATTCCATTATGTCCGGATGGTCAACACGAAGTATTCCCATATTTGCACCCCTTCTTTTTCCTCCCTGCTTTATTTCATTCGTTATAATATTTGTTTAATAATTAAAATATATCCTATAAACCACACTTATAATAAACAAAACTTTTTTTACACTTACACCTATTCCATCTTAACTCCTTTTGGAATTAAAGAATTGTCGGAACAAATAGTCGTAAAAGACTTTATTCTTTTAAGAAAATAATTTTTTATGCGCCTTCAGATTTTATCAGACTTCCATTCCGAACACTTTCAAGACAGAGGAAAGAAGTTTATAAAACGCTTCTGTGATTTTCTTGACTTGATTCTTACTTTTTCCCCAAACACTTTCCGCTGAAGCGATATCCCATGCAACTCTCCAACACATCCCGTCGGGTGTTTCGATAATTTTTCCGTTTACATCTTTTAATAAATACCGTTCTTCCAACACTCTTATAGACTGTTCCGTCCATATACCCTTGGGAAGGTATCGTGG
The DNA here is from genome assembly GCA_000993025.1 of Candidatus Woesebacteria bacterium GW2011_GWA1_38_8. Taxonomy (GTDB): domain Bacteria; phylum Patescibacteriota; class Microgenomatia; order UBA8517; family UBA8517; genus GWB1-38-13. Next base: position 4,557 of record LBVJ01000039.1, on the reverse strand, counting down.
CATTTTTGGTCTGTCTCCAACTTTTTTCTTTATTTTACCGATCGTTTCTTCATATGAGCGAAATTGTAGGGTGTCTAATAAAGAATCGCCATTTTTATCAGATATGATTTTTACTTTATTTTTCATTTTATTTATATCCTAATATCTTAATATCTTTCCCCTATTCTTTGATCGCTCTTGCAAAATCTTCAAGATCCTCAAACTGTAAATAAACACTGGCAAAACGAAGCCAGGCAACTTTGTCCGTTCTCCTTAATTTTTTTAATATTGATATTCCAATCGCCTTGCTCGACACTTCCTCTTTTTCTTTTCTCATCATCTCTCTCTCTACACGGTCCACTATGTCATTTACCAGATCCATTGAAAGAGGACGTTTTTCAACCGCTCTGAGCAATCCCCTTTTCACTTTTTCCCGATCATACGGCTCCCTTCGTCCATCTTTCTTGACCACCCAAAGAGTTGAACCTCCAACTTTTTCATAAGTTGTAAATCTTTTTTTACACTTCAAACATTCTCTTCTTCGCCTCAAAGATTTACCTTCGTCAACCATCCTTGATTCTAAAACCGATGTATTGTTTGCTGTACAAAAAGGACAACGCATATTCAGATTAAGAAGAATTATTCCTCTTTTCTTTAGTTCTTCATTTCTTTGTTTTCTTTTTCATATATGAAAAAGAAATATACTACCCCAAGTATCTGAAGTGATATTCATACACTACCTGTATTTAGTCAACTATTAACAAATACATCAAAACTGAACATTTAAAGCACGCAACGAAGCTAAATTATTGTCATTTGCCGAAGATTAATAAAGAATTATTATAAGTCACTAGAAATGAGGACTGTAATAATAATCGATTATTTCCTCATAACGATATATTAATCCCATTTAAACGGATTAACCGGAGGTTCTACATTTTTTGAAAGAAGCGCGTTCCTTGCCCTTTCATATGATTTTATAGGTATTTGACGGGAAGAAATAATAACCGACCTCATATCATCAGGCGCTTTACTCTCGATCTCCAATAATGTTTCGTAATGTTTTAGTGATGCGTTTGCCAGTCTTAAACAAACTTCATTTGAGTGTGTTTTTCCTTCCAAACGCAGTTGTTCTTCGGCAAGAGAGGCTTCTTCTAAATATTTCTCTGCTTTGGTGAGAGTCGAAAGGGCGATCTCATTCTTACCTTTTTCAAAAAGTGTTACTGCTCCCCCTATCCTCTTGTCGGCAAAGAGTATCTTTAGATCAATTTTTTTCAGATCGTCGGTTGTGATAAATAACCAAAGTTTATCCCGCACAGCTTTCAATGGCCATAAAAAGCTGTCGGGAAGAATTTTACCGGCGTAAGCCAGTCCGTAATTAATGTTGTAATCAGTGTCTGAAAGTACGCAAGGGGACTTTACACCGCTGGTTTCATATCTAACGGCAGCCGTACGAAGAACTGATGTTATTAATATACCCAAAGCAAAAATAGATACAGCTGAGGAAACCGCAATTTTCCGGAGCATGATAGCTTTAAATATACTCGGAATTCTGCCTAAACGCAAATGGCGTGTTTTAATGATTAATGCTTAATTGTTAATACTTGATCACCTAAACATTTAATCGCTCTCTATTTTTCACTTGTCTCCTGTCACCCGCCACTTATCTAAACAGTATTATCGGCCATTCCCAAAGCACATGAAGAAATACCGGAGCAATAATATTTCTAGTTCTGATAAACAGAACTGAGGCTCCTAAACCATAAACAAAAGTGAGTCCAAGGTAAAATACTAACTGCAAACCGCTCAATTTCCATATAAAAAACGCAACAGGGGCATGGATCGCTGTCCATAATATTGTGGTGAACGCTACTGATAATCCTTCATTGTACTTTTTGAGAAAAATACCCAACAAATATCCTCTGAAAACCAGCTCTTCGGTAATTGCTGTCATAAAAGAAATAAGGATGGAAGTTCCGATAAGCAACGAGCCGATATTCGCCCCAAAATTTACTCCGCCATATTTCGCGATGTTTGCGATCAGCCCCAAAAAAGCAAATCCCACACCAAGAGCAAGCGAAAGATACATCGAAGGAAATAAATTTTTCAAAGTTATTCCAAGATCGGAAAATTTCAGTTTTTCTTTTGGAACGATGTATAAAAGAGGCAAGAGCCAAATCACAGGTTTTATATAAAGCTCCTCAAGAGTTTCCGAGAATCTGAAACTCATCCGGTAGGACGACCAAATTACGAACAAATAAACAAAATATACCAGCGGTGTTAATAAATTTGAGTTTTTACTTACACTTATTTTTTTAGCCATATGGTCTTTCAAAAAGAAATTAGTTAAAGGAAATCAGAAAATCGTTATGGAAATTGGACATTAAAAAATGGATTTCTATTTTCGATCATCAATTACCACTTTCTATTTTCCCACCAGTTCCCAATTAGGAACACTTATCGGTACCTATTTCCCCACCTTGCATTCTCCAAATGCCGATTCGATCGTGTCTATTATCAGATTTACTCTTCCTTTTGCCTCATCCAAAGTAACCGCATTTTTTTCGTTTGGGAACCAGTGAAAAAGAAGATTTCTGCATTCTTTCCAGCAAGTCCAAAGTTTGTTTGCCAACTCCTCTCCTCCGCAATGAGAAATGATCTTGTCATAAACACCTTCCCTCTCTCTCAGTTCTTTTTCCAACGAAGGATTGAGGGCTTTACCTATCCTGAAGTGTTTTCCGAAATAATCAACTTCTGTAATAAAACCCATATCCAAAAACAATTTCTTCAAAAATCCCTCGTACCCTTTAGCTGCCGGAAAAACTATGAATGAATAATCACGAAAGCCTTCTCCATGTATAGTTCCTCTCCCAAAAGTCTCACTAAAATTCACTTCCCACTTCTCTGCGGTTTCAACAAGGAGAAGTGATTGCAAAAGAAGCTCTTTGATATCTTCATGAATATAGTTCCACCATCCCCTCTTTTCCAGATCTTCTACCATAACTTAATCATAACAAAAAACAATCCGTTTTTTCTATACATATTGTGGTATTGCTTCCGTTCTATTTTAAATCGACCTAATTCACTATAGTGGTCTTTATACAATCTGATTCTTTATCTTTCTTCGGTCTGCCAAATATATCCGTACCCTGAACAACAGACCCACCCTTACTCTTTATCTGTTCCATTGTTTGTGCCTTCTCTCCACACTTATCACATTTGTACATTTGTCCGCCCGCCCGCTTGCCATCAGGTGTTCTGCCATCCCAAATACCACTACTCATCCAAACATGATCACATTTTTGGTTATCATCCATTCTGATCACCCCCCCAATATCATATAAATCGTAAGCTCCATTTAAATAATATCATTTAATATTCCTTAAATTTCGCCCAACTGCTTTTCAAAATGTTTAACACCTACACAAAAACTATGCGTCACAAGCCTAAATGTAATATAATGAACAACAATGAGCACAAAAACTAAAAAGCTGAAAGAAGTAAAAATTGAAGAGCGGGAGTATATAAAAAAGAAAAAACTAAAAAACGAAAAACCAGTTTCAAAGAAAAATAATTTAACGAAAGCGGAAAAAACATTGGTAGTAAAACCAAATGAGAATATTGCCGTAAAACTTTCACCTAAATCCAAAAAACATAAGATTGGAATATTAATACGGTTCGTACGTAAAATATCATTATCTGCAGGGAAATATTGTTTTATTTTTTTATATTATTTATTTAAATCTCTCTGCTCTCTACTGGAGTTTATTGTACTATCAGTAAGAAAATTTATCCGATACCAATTACAACTGGTCAGGACTATATTCCACCGCAAAAAAACACCCTCCGATCGGCGAGAATCCGTCAAAGATCTGCACAAATCCCGATTTTTAAACAAAAGGTTGAGGTTGATTATAATCTTGATATTACTAATAAGTTTGGCCTCGTTTTCAACATGGCTATTTTGGGGACTTCCCCTCCCCACAAAACTTCTAGAGTCCAAAGTACCTGTCTCGACCAAACTTTATGACCGAAACGGCGAATTAATTTATGAGATCTATGCCGATAAAAGAAGTTCACCTGTTATAGTTGATGAACTGCCTGAACATGTGGTCGAAGCGACAATAGCCATAGAAGACAAGGATTTTTACAAACACCACGGTTTTTCAATTTCCGGGATCACACGGGCAGCATATAATACTCTTTTCAAACAAAAACTTCAGGGTGGTTCCACTTTGACACAGCAGCTTGTAAAAAATACCCTTCTGACCCCTGAGCGAACCATAAAACGGAAACTGCGTGAACTTGCTTTAACATTGATCGTCGAAGTTTTATATTCAAAACAGCAGATATTGGAACTTTATTTCAACCAAATTCCATACGGTTCGACCGCATATGGCATAGGGTCTGCAAGTGAGCTTTATTTTAATAAAAATGCCAACGACCTGAGCCTCGCCGAAGCTGCACTATTGGCAGGAATTACTGCCGCGCCAACCAAATATTCCCCTTTCGGAGTACATCCTGAAATTGCCAAAACAAGGCAGGAGATCGTACTTAACCGGATGGTTGAAGATGGAA
>LBVJ01000038.1 GCA_000993025.1 Candidatus Woesebacteria bacterium GW2011_GWA1_38_8 | reverse complement strand
CGGACAAAATCGACGGGGAAGTGGTTGATGCGGTTGGTCCTCAAATGAAGATATTCTCGAATTATGCGGTTGGGTTTGACAATATAAATGTTCCACAAGTTTCAGAAAAAAATGTATTAATTGCAAATACTCCCTGTGATGAAGTCAATGAAGCTGTTGCAGAACATGCTGTAACCTTGATGTTATCTTTGGCAAGAAGATTGGTCGAGGCAGATGAGTCAACAAAAAGAGGGAGTTACCGCGGGTGGGAACCGAATATCTTTTTGGGGCACGCTTTAAGGGGAAAAACACTTGGGATAGTTGGACTTGGAAGGATCGGGACGATGGCGGCAAAAAAGGTCAAGGGGTTTGATATGAGGGTTTTATATAATAAAAGATCACCCGATCCTGAAGCCGAAAAAGAATTTGGAATTGAGTTTGCGGATCTTGATAGGCTTTACAGGGAGTCTGATTTTATTTCTGTTCATGTGCCGTTAACTGACGAAACAAGGGGAATGATCGGACGCGATGCGATCGGAAAGATGAAACACGGGGTGATTATAGTAAACACTGCGCGTGGACCGATCGTTGATGAACACGCTTTAGTTGACGGACTTAGGGAAGGGAAGGTCGGGGGAGCGGGACTGGATGTTTTCGAAACGGAGCCCAACATCAATCCGGAACTTATCGGTATGGAAAACGTGATTTTAACTCCCCATATAGCCAGTGCGACTTGGGAGGCAAGGGAGAAAATGGGGCAATTGGCAGTTGATGCGATACTTAAAACCCTGAGCGGTGAAATACCGGAAAACCTCGTCAATCCGGAGACTTGGGATCAGCGTAGAAAATAACTGATTACTTCAAAGACTTATTCATGGAATGTTTCTAATAATTTAATAATTTGTTATTTTAATAGTAAAATCTCTATATGGGAATCTTTAATAAAAAGGAGAAAGCGGAGAGAGAAGAAAATGAAGAAAATAAGGAAGACGTAAGGACCGGAGGGGAGGAGAGAAAAGTAAAGATTAAAAAGATAAAGGATCTCAATTCCAAAGAACGCGTAAGGAGAAAAGAACCTATAAGGGCTTGGAATAAATTCGACAGGGTCTTTCTTTTTTTGTTAATGATAATAACTTCAGGTTGGTCGTTTTACTTTGCAGTTTCATCAAGGGGTTGGAAGATGCCAACCCTTCCAAATATAAATTTATCTGAAATCAACCCATTTGGATCAAAGACCATTGTTTTGGGTCCGGGTCAGGGTGCAGCAGATACAAAATCGGAAAATGTTCTTTCCAAATTTGAAGAAAGTACTGATAGGCTGACCGGTGTTTATGGATTGTATGTGACCGACCTTGCAAGCGGACACTCATTTGGAATTTATGAGAACAACACTTTTCAGGCAGCCTCGCTTATAAAACTTCCTGTGATGGTGGGAATGTATATGAGTGAAGAAGACGGAGCTCTGAGTCTAAATACAAGATACATACTAAAGACGGAAGACAAAGTAAGGGGGTCGGGGAGTTTATATAACAAACCTGCAGGTTATCAGATCTCATACCGCGACCTGCTAAAACTGATGGGGAAGGAGTCGGATAACACAGCTTTTAATATCTGCCGGAAACATTTGGGTGATGAAAAAATTCAGGATATTATTAACGGGATTGGGATGAAAGGAACGAGCCTTGAAAAAAATGAAACAACACCTGCTGATATCGGATCGTTTTTTTATAAACTTTGGAACGGACAGTTATTAAATATGAAAAATACAGATGAACTGCTAATAAACTTAACGGATACTTCTTACGAAGATTGGCTAACTGCCGGTGTACCGGAAAGTATCCGTGTTGCACATAAATATGGCAGAGAAACAGGGGTTGTTAATGATGCCGGTATAGTGTATTCAGAAAATCCCTATATTGCCGTGATGTTGGGTAAAAATGTCGTATTAAAAGAAGCTGATAGTATATTTCCGGAACTGTCGAAAATAATTTATGACGGTATGGTGGAAGATAATAAGTAACCGTTCACCCACTGTGTAATAAGATAGCAGAACAAACATTTTTAGGTAAATTTTCTTCTAAGAACCATTCTTCATATTGCTTGACCATAACTTCATCACTGTCCGGTTTTTTTGTTGTATAACAAAGCGCTGCTTTTTTTACACCATTTGGAATTTCCCAAGGTAAGCTCTCCTTCTCTTTCAATAGCTCCGTCATTATTTTATTAAATATTGGTGTTGCCCCTGTTATTCCGGAGGCGATCCTTGCCATAGGGGAGTTGTCATTATTTCCAACCCAGACAGCTACCAAGTAATCCTGATTGTATCCGATCGCTAAATTATCCCGCAAGTTATTGCTGGTTCCCGTTTTTACTGCCACCTCTTTATGTCCTTCAATATTGAGTTGTGAATTCCTGCCAAATGCAGGTGACCGCGCATTATTGTCTTTAAGGATGTCGGTTAATATATAGGCGGCGCGCGGGTCGATGATTTGTTCCCCCTCCGCGTTTTTATTATCAAGAAGTACTTTTCCATGGCCATCTGAAATATCCTGAATTGGACTGAGATCAACTTTACGGCCATAATTTGCGATAACGGAGTATACCTGAGCCAGATCATAAAGCTTTATATCTCCACCACCAAGAGTGATGGACAAACCATAGTCTTTTGGATCGTTCCAAGTTGTTATACCCATTCTTTGTCCAAGATCAATCATTTTATCAACGCCGTAACTTTCCAAAACTCTGACAGCGGGAATATTTCTGGACTCGGCAAAGGCGCTTCGCAGTGTGATCCTGCCACGATATTTTCCATCATAATTTTTAGGGGAATAGGGGGGAGATCCTTTTACCTGATATGTGACAGGTGAATCATCAATAATAGTATTGGCTTGATATCCGTGGCTTAGTGCATACGCATAATTTATGACCTTGATCGACGACCCCGGTTGCTGGAGTGTCGTAAGAACATTTACCTGTCCCTGAGAGCTCTCATCAAAAAAATCTTTCGAGCCTGCCATGGCTAATATGTTTCCGCTTTTGGGTTCAATAACTATCACCGCAGCGTTCCCGACCCTATAACCGGTAAGTTTTTTTAATTCTCCGTCAACGACCTCTTCAACCATTTTTTGAATATTCATATCGAGAGTAGTGGTAATTTTTAATCCGCCCGTTTCAAGAATTTCTTTACCGAATTTTTCCTCCAAATAGTTTTTCGTAAACATGACAAAATGCGGAGCGGCGATGACGGTTTGAGGATTTTTGAAAGTTAATTCTTCCTTAAGGGCATTTTTATATTCATCTTGGTTTATAAATGAATTTTCAAGCATTTGCGTCAAGACCTCTTTTTGACGGACAAAAATACTATTGGAATCCCCTCCTTGGGAGGAATATTTACTTGGACTTTTGGGAAGTCCGGCTAGAGCTGCAGCCTCAGCCAAGCTTAAATTTTTTGCGTCCTCCCCAAAATATTTTTGAGAAGCCTCCTGAATTCCGTAAGCAGTCCCTCCATACGGTACTTCATTCAAATACATTTCAAGAATTTCATTTTTGGAATAAATTGATTCTGCCTGTACGGCAAGAACGACCTCTTTTATTTTTCTAATAATGCTTTTTTCGGAAGAAAGAAGAATGTTTTTTACTAATTGCTGTGTTATGGTGGACCCCCCTTCCATCTTGTTTTCTTTGATGTCTTTGATCGCCGCTCTTGCGATTCCCTTTAGTGAGAATCCGTGATGTCGGTAAAATTCGTTGTCTTCAATGGCGAGAGTTGAAAGAATAACCTCTTTTGGAAGATCTTCAAGTTTGACCGGTGTTCTATTTTCGTCTTTATAAATTTTATACAGAAGATTGCCGTTTCGATCATAAATTTTTGAAGAAGTGGCGGGTTCGTAGAAAGCAAGCAACCGTGCCGACGGCAGATCTTCAAAAATGACAGTCCATACAAATGTTGACGCACCGATAATTGCCGAAGCAAAAATGCTCAAAAGCAGTGTGTTCTTTTTGGAAAAATGGGGAGTGTAAACGCCAATAAGTAAAACGCGGGTGTTTTTAAAAAATTTAATGAACCTTTTTGAGGTTTTGTTTAGTAAAGATATTTGCTTTTTGAATAAGCGGGAGATGTGACTTCGGATGGTCGCTAATAGTTTCAGTAGAACTCTTTTTATTGAAAACAAGTCCTTTATGAAAGTATTGGTGTGAACGACTAAATTAGCCGTTGCAAGAAGAAGGAAGTAGAAAGGTTTACCGACAAAAGACAGAAAACCTTTGAAGAAATTAAGGCTTTTTTTTGCTACTTTTGGAAAGTATTTAACATGTAGTTTTCGGGTTCGGCAGTAACCCATTTCAATTCAATTTTGTACCAAAATATTTAAAAATAAATATGATCAAAAGGATTAAAATAGAACAAAAGTGGTCAAGGGAAAGATATTAGGATACTATGATACTAGGATATTACGGGGTTGAAAGAGAAAGATATAAGCAAAGCTTAAGATCTGAGGATCAAAGAGATACAAAGCCCAATGATATTGGGATATTACGATATTAGGATATAAGAAGAAAATAGGAAGCAGGAAAGAAGACGTAGAAAGGAGGGGTGGGTGGAGGATGTTGGGATACTATAACTCTGAGTAAAACCGAAAGGTGGAGAGGATTTGGGAGAATAGTTCATCATATTCCTTTTGTGTGATCACATTCGGAGAGCTTAATATTTTATCCAGATCCCACATTGTACTAATTCCGGAAAAAGCCTGTAGAGTATCTTGGGTAATTACTAATGTTTTACCTCCCTGTTGGGGGAAATAGTAGATATTTGGTCCGCATCCTTCTGCACCTGCCCAGTACCATTTTCCGCTAAGTTTCCCTGATTGGTAATTTCCGTCGAAATACGATGGAAATTCAATTTCTTCTGAAACCTTTAATTCAAAAGTAACATTGAAGTCGTTCAACAATTTTGAAAAATTATCAACGATCATATCGCAATTGCCGTAATTTTCATAAGGAATTGAGTGGTTTAAGGTAACGGAGTTATTTTTTTCGAAAATCTTTAGTTTTAGGGGATACATAAATTCAAAACCAAGCGTTTCGTTTTTATAGGTTGTCCAATCCTTTGTAGTTGCATCGGTAAATTGAGCATTTGCCGGAGTTGGTACAATATAATTAGCAGATTTATTAGATTCGTCCGAATATTTTTCCAGTAATTTATTTTGATATGCAAGAAAAGAAACCGTTGACCAGACTGTGATGATCAAAGTTGCAGCAGATAGTGCGAGGAGGTTTTGCAAAGAACGGAGTTTGTTTTTGGGTTTTACGGTTTCCATGGTTTCTAGTATGCCGCACCTTCATAATTGGGGCAATTTGTCTCATACCAATCAAATGCTTCTCGGGTGCAGTCTTGCTGTTCTTTTTCAGACAGTATTGGCTGGCAATTTACCCAACCATTTTCAGGACAGGTGTAGGGAGTGTCGGATGTTGGATTACCAGTATCAAAAAATTTAAATGTAGAGAGAATTTGGTTAAAAAGACTCTCTAACTCTTTGTTGGTATAGATTTCAGCATATGCATCTCCAAAGGTGGCGAATATCTGGTAAATATATTTATCTTTTTTTAACAATACATTTTTTTGCGGAAAAAGCCCGTTGGGGCAATTCAAATTTAGCGCCGATTGACCACTGATACTTGTATCGGTAATTATTGCATTGTTGTAATTGCATGCTTTTGTAGCGAGATATTCATCCAGGGAATCAAATTGGTCCGAAACCAAGATATCAATAATGTTATATGCCGAATTGTCCCCCTGCTTTGGACTGAAACCGATTTGGAGATTATAGTTTATTATTTTGGAATTAGCATTATCGCTTATATAGATTTCAAGACTGCTCGGGTATTTGAACTCAAATCCACTAACGTCATTCTTATATGTTTTCCAATCCTCAACCGCAGTATTATCAATTTTGACAATATCCTGAACAAAACGTTTCCCGTCTTTGGTTATACATATCGCGGGGTATGACTCTAATATGGTATTTCCCGCGTTGACGCATTCTTCGTATGAAGCAATTATTCTTTCCGGCAGTTTATATTTTTTATTCTGAAACGCTAAATAGGTAACAGTTGACCAAACGATAATGATTAAGGTAACAGCGGAAAGAGCAAGGAGATTTTGAAAAATACGGAGTTTGTTGGACATTAGGGATATTATATACCGATATTAGGATATTACGATATTGGGATATTGGGACAGTGGGGGAAAGATATCAAGATATTGTGATATTAGGATATTAAGATATAAAGAGAAAAATTAAAAATAAAAACAGCTTAAGGTATGCTTAACGGGATTCCGATAGCGGATAGGTAATTTTTGCAGAGCTACTGGCAATCGGACCCCGTCGAATCTTTGCACTTGGCTTTTCAGTTTTATTCAAACACGCCTCGTGCCGCGATTTTAACGGGGCACGGCAGTCAAGGGATAACTTATCCTGGCAGATGAGGATGCAATAGGACAATCAAGACAAACAAGGGTTCCGAGGGGGTCGATTAAAAAGGGGTGGTTTTGGACTTCTTTTTGTTCAGGAAGAGCTTCTTCGTTTGCAAGCTGTCTTGTATCTTTGAAAACCTCAACGTCTTTTTGCCCCGATTCAATATTTGCCCCGACCGCATCTTTCAGAAAATATTCAAATCGGGTGGGGCATTCGGGTGCGTCGGGACTACCGGGTAAGTTTCCGGTTGTTGTGCAGACATTTCTCCCGACAATTCCCTCAGGTTGTTCAGGCCAGGCGTGTTCATCATCTTCTTCGTTATATAACCCCTTTTCC
>LBVJ01000037.1 GCA_000993025.1 Candidatus Woesebacteria bacterium GW2011_GWA1_38_8 | reverse complement strand
AACTAATTCCCAAGTGATTTGTTTCATCTTCAACTGCAACAAATCCAAACTCAGTATCCTTAACCGTCTGAGTAAAAGCACTTGCGGCAGTTTCTTTTCCTGTTGGCGGTTTTCCACATTTTTCAAAAACTTCGTAGGGTATCGCCGACCAGACATATTTTCTTTGTTTGTCCATTGTCAATCCGGAAAGAACCTCTCCCAGAAATTTTAATAAATTAAAATCGTCGCTTCTGTAGATATTGAATATTGCCTTATCTTTATCCGCACCCAATTCCATCAATTTTTGGGCTACATAAAACGTATGACTTGTCGAATCAGGGTATCTGAACGCTCCGGTATCACCAACTATTGCCGCCATCAGACAATCGGCCGTATCCTTATTGATACCAATATTCCAATCCTCAAATAAATCGAACAAAAGTTCCCCCACCGAAGTTTTCTTTTCATCAACAATATTAATATTTCCGAAACGCGTATTGGTTTTGTGGTGATCGATGACAATGGTGTTTATCGGAAATTGAACTATATTTTTGTCTCCAACCGCACGATCAAAAGTTGAGGTGTCCGGAGAAATAAACAGGTCATAATCGGTCCAATTAAAGTTCTTAAAATCGACACCTTTTTGTATATTGTCATAACCTGAAAGATAATTCACCGACTCATACAACTCCGAACCGGTACATACAACATCTGCACTTATTCCCATTTTTTGAAGAACGGAATAAATAGCCAAAGCCGATCCAATTGAATCGGGGTCGGGGTCTATATGGCAATTGATCAATATTCTTTTTGCTTTATTTATTTCTTCTAATATTGTCTTTGATTCTTCGTAATTCATATTTGAATACTATATACACCTTGTAAAGGTGGCACCTTTCAAGGTGTGACATGAGCAAGCTTGAAAATTGTAACACCGCCTCTGCCCCATTTACCAACCACCTTGCTCCAGCCAAAATTGGCAACTTCCGCCTTAGGTGAATTTACAGGATCGCAATTCTCTTCCGGAAGTTCGCAGACAACATATAAATATTCTCCCATAGTTTCTTCAAGCCGAAGCGCATCAATATCGGTAACATTTGCCCCATCCTTCTCTAAAAAATATTGGTACCCGTCTTCATAATTTTGAACTGCTACCACCGCAAGGTTGAACTTTGAGCTGCCTGCATCTTCGCGAATCACTTTTGCAACATCTGCCGCCCTTGCCATCTGAAAATTCGGTTGTCCCCTTACTGGAGAATAAACAACATAAGAACCTATTAAGACAACGATCCAAGCGGTAATAATAATTTTTAATCCGTCAAAATGACTGTTCATTATTTTTTGATAAATTGCACCAATTAATAAAAATATTGCAGGATATATAAATCCGAAATAATGATCATAAACATGCTGTTTATAAAGCCCTAGTCCGATAAGTCCCGAACCGATCCAGACAATTAACAAAAGCGCACCCTTATCAAAATATAATTTCTCATCGGAAGTAAATAGGATCCTTTTAAGCTTTGTTAACATAAGCACCATATAAGTAACAACCGCAAAGACAATTATGTTTATCGATATCTTCCCCGCTAAAATATTTTGCGCGGCAACAAGCCGGTGAACAACACTATCGCGGAATATCGGATATATATTGGGTAGGGATTTCCATGGTTTTACCGAAACCGTTGTTTCTCTTTGAGTAAAAAAGGTCTTTATATTATTAAAATTCATGAAATTGTGACGAAGGTCGAAAATTAGAAGTGGACTCATTAATACCGCAAATACAATTGTCCCAATAAGCAAATTTTTTATATAACTTTTTTTCAAATAATTCCCCGGGTAATTACTAATTTCTAAATCCGAATTTCTAAATAAACCCCAATGTTTCAAAGACCAAAAAAACAAAATTACCGGGAGAAGTAAAAGTCCTAAGTAGTGAGACTGTAATACAAATGCAAAGGAAACTCCCATAACAACAAACCAGCTAAATTTTTCCTCCCCCCACACTTTCCATAAGGAAAATATGGTGAGAAGTGCAAAAAAGGGCATAATGTTCGGATTCCAGCTCGATCGGTTATATATAATTACCACCGGCGCTAGTGCATATAACAAGGATGAAACCATTCCCGCTCCTTTACCAAACCATAATCTCGCTATGTACCAAATAAGATATATTGTTGCCACTCCGAATAAAGCGACCATCACGGAAGGTCCCACAGGCGAAAAGTTGGCAAATAGCAGGAAGGGTGCGCTTAAATAATAATAAAGAGGGCCCAAATACATATTTCCGATCGAAGTCCCCGGTCCGATCAAAACGGGATCAAAATTTACAAGAAGACGTCTGACAATTATTGCATCCCTGCCTTCATCTCCCAAAAAGGTCATGTATCCACCGATCTTATAAAGTCTAAGTATTGCTCCAACAGCCAAGATCAGAAGCAGTAAGTAGAACTCACCTTTATTTTTTCTGATCCACTTTTTGATCTTACTTATCATCGCAGTTGATACCAAAGTTTCAGAAGATCTCTGACACTCTTCAAAATTACCTTAATATCGGCACCTGTTTGATGTCCATAAACCCTCGGTAAATGTTTAATTCTGATCTCGGAAAACTTAAAACCCGCCCTTTGCGCCTTTGTTAGAAATTCTATTTGAGTAACTTTTTCCTCCCCGATCAGAGGTTGAACTTTATCATACACTTGTTTTCTTATCAGTTTAAAACCGCAGGAATAATCCGTAACTTTCAGACCCAGCAAAATTCGCGGAAGGATCTTTGACCAAACAAGGGTGAATAATTTTCTGATCATAGGATCCGCACGCTGACTTCTTATTCCTAACACAAGATCGGCACCTGTTGCTTTTTGTTTTTCTATAAATTTTATTATTTCTGAATAGTCAAATTGTCCGTCCGAATCGGCAAATGCTACCCATTCGAATTTTGAGGCTTCAAAACCCGACTTCAAAGCTCCGCCGTATCCCCTGTTGGGTTTATGATGAACTACCCTAACCTTGTCTTTATATTTTTTATGAAGCTCGTCGGCAATACTTCCTGTCTTGTCTTTGGACCCGTCGTCAATGATGATAACCTCATATCGTTGGGATATTCTTTCCAGAACACTTTTGACATCCTTTACCGACTTCTCAATATTTTTTTCTTCATTGTATGCGGGAAGAAAGAACGATATTTCTCTGATTATTTTTTTCATATGCGTTTGGTCACTTCTATCTTGAAGTCTAACATAATCCTAAAACCATAATCCACCTGTCTGACCGCCTTTTAACTGCCGTGACAACTGAAGACATAAATCTGACCAGATCTAGGCAAACTTTTTTTGCCTTTTTTTGATAAGCTTCAGATCGACCAAACTCCTTCGAAGAAGGTATGTTCCCTGCAGTCTTTCCTCGGGCGTGACACCCTTAGCGATCAATTCCTGAGCTTTCTTTCTTGCTTCATCGACCTCCATCTCCGATAGTTCGTCGGAGGATCTTGCATCCTCTATAAGAAGAGAGGCATCATTATTGTCAACAAAAAAAAGTCCTTTCCCGATCGTATATATGTCGCTTCCGCCGCCGCTTTTTTTGATCGTAACTTCTCCGAAAGTACATCACCGTCAAATATTTTCTTTAATGGAGACAGAACCTGTAAATGAAAACTCATGATAAACTTCCACAGGCCCTAAGCCCGTGGTATTTTGTCGACAAGATTGGATTCTTTCTTCATCCACGGACTAAAGTCCGTGGTTTTCGAAAAACAATTCAATAAATCTTAAAATAAACCACAAATCTTCAAGTTTGTGGAAAATATTATTTTTTCCCTGCTACTTCTTCGATCGGTCCAATCATATAAAAATCGGTTTCGTTGAACTTATCCATTGTTCCATCCAATATATCCGAAAATCCGCTGACCGTTTCCTCAATAGGAACATATTTACCGGCTCTACCGGTAAACGCTTCTGCTACCGACATCGGCTGTGTTAAAAATCTCTGGATCTTTCTTGCCCTTGAAACCAGCAATCTATCTTCATCCGAAAGTTCTTCAACACCAAGAATAGCGATAATATCCTGCAGTTCTTTATATCTCTGAAGAACTCTTTGAACTTCCCGTGCTACTTTATAATGTTTTTCGCCAACTATCGCAGGATCCATAACAGACGATGATGAAGACAGCGGATCTACTGCCGGATAAAGTCCCTGCTCTGAAAGAGACCTCTCAAGAGCAACTGTCGAATCAAGATGTCCGAATGTTGCAACGGGAGCGGGGTCAGTGTAATCGTCCGCAGGAACATAAACCGCCTGAACTGAGGTGATAGAACCCTTATAGGTCGAGGCTATTCTTTCCTGAAGTTCAGCCATCTCCGTTGCCAGTGTCGGTTGATATCCCACAGCCGACGGAATCCTTCCCATAAGCGCCGATACCTCGCTTCCCGCCTGAGCAAACCGGAATATATTATCAATAAACAAAAGAACATCCTGATGTTTCTTGTCCCTGAAATATTCTGCCATTGTTAATGCGGTAAGTGCCACACGAAGCCTGTTCGAAGGCGGTTCATTCATCTGTCCGTAAACCATCACCGCTTTTTCCAAAACTTTTGAGGATTTCATTTCATTCCAAAGATCATTACCTTCGCGCGACCTTTCTCCGACACCGGCGAAAACTGAATATCCTCCGTGCTCTTTTGCAACATTATGAATTAACTCCATAATAATAACTGTTTTCCCAACCCCAGCGCCTCCAAAAACAGCAACCTTGCCTCCTTTAACAAAGGGGCATATCAGGTCGATCACTTTTATTCCTGTTTCAAATACTTCAGGAGTGGTTTTTTGATCTTCCAAAAGAGGAGCGCTTCTATAAATCGGCCAAACCTCCCCGCCAGTGATCTTTTTTCCTTCATCAACTGTCTCACCAAGTACATTAAATATCCTTCCCAGAGTTTTTTCGCCAACAGGAACCGATACCGGTTTCTCTGTATCGATCACAGTCAAACCCCTTGAAAGTCCCTCGGTCGGTCCAAAAACCAAAGCACGGACGGATCCGTCTTGCGAGTGCTGCTGCACTTCCGCAACAAGATCCCCATCATCACCCTTAATAATGATCGCCGACTTGATCGCAGGCAGTACTTCAAATTTTACATCTACTACCGACCCGATTATTTGTGTAAGTATTCCTTTATTCATTTTGTTAACGAGGCAGATGCCGTTACTATATCCGATATCTCTGTCGTAATCGCCTGCTGTCTTATCTTGTTATATTGCAAGTTCAAATTGTAGGACAAATTATCGGCATTGTCGGTCGCATTTTTCATCGCAACCATTCTGGCGCTGTGTTCCGATGCTTCGGATTCAAAGATTACATCTCTGACCTGAGTTTCAAGATAGAACGGAATGACCATATTCAAAAGTTCCGTTTCATCCGGTTCGTAAGTATATTTTGACCCGTTTTTAATATTCTTTTCTTCTTCAAAACCTGCCTTTTTGTTCCCGACTAAAGGCAATATCTGTTTTACTTTGGCTTCCTGATTCAAAGCAGATACAAAATCACTGTAAACGATATAGACACTGTCAATTCTTTTTTCCAAAAACTCGTCCATCGCGGATCTTGTTATATAAGTAACAGCCGACTCCTTCGGTTTTGCATCGGAAAAATCCGCCAAAAGTTCTCCGTGTTCCAATGAAAAAAATCTACCCTTCTTGCCGACTGTAATAAAATAATTCGTACCATCTTTAAAATTTTCAAGAAAGCTTGAAATATGTCTTAACAAATTTGAATTCAGGCTTCCGCAAAGACCCCTATCGGAAGTGACTATGATAAACAAACGGTTGCCTGTAATTTTATCCTTTCTGAGAAGCGGTATCTCTTTTTCCGATACTTTCGAGTCTAGTCTTTGCATGAGTTCAAAGATCCTGTCCGCAAACGGTTTGGATGCTAAAGCTTTTTCCTGAGCTTTTTGGACCTTTGATGCCGCCACCATCTCCAATGCTTTTGATATTTTTTTGATATTTTTAACCGAAGATAGTCTTTTCTTTATCGCCTTTTGATTAGCCATATTTAATTCTTTTCTATAACAATATCTTTTTTGAATTCCGTCAACAAATCCATAAGTTCCTTTTCCGCACTTTCTTCAAACACCTTCTTCTCCTTTATATCTTTTAGTATTTTTGAGTGTTTTTCTCTTATAAATTTAATAAACTGGGTTTCCACCGTTTTCACTTCTTCAACAGGAACATCATCAAGTCCTCCTGAAGTGGCCAGATAGACATTAACAACCTCTTCTTCTACCGGCATAGGTTCATATTGCGGTTGTTTTAAGACCTCAATAATCCTTTTTCCGCGTTCGATCTTTTCTTTTGTAGACACATCAAGATCGGAAGAAAATTGCGCAAAGGTTGCCAGCTCCCAATACTGGGAAAGATCAAGTCTTAATTTTCCGGCAACTTTTTTCATAGCTTTGTTCTGCGCTGAACCTCCAACCCTTGAAACCGAAAGACCGACGTTTAAAGCAGGTCTGACACCTGCAAAAAAAAGATCGCTTTCAAGATATATCTGACCGTCCGTGATCGAAATCACATTTGTCGGAATGTAAGCCGATACGTCTCCGGATTGGGTCTCAATGATAGGAAGTGCTGTTAACGACCCCCCGCCGTTCTTCTCATTTAATCTGCATGCTCTCTCCAAAAGTCTTGAATGAAGATAAAAAACATCGCCGGGGTATGCTTCGCGTCCGGAAGGACGTTTTAAAAGAAGCGAGACCTCCCTGTACGCCCAAGCATGCTTGGAAAGATCGTCATAAACCACCAAAACATCCTTTCCTTTGTCCATAAAATATTCGCCGACAGTACATCCGACGTAGGGTGCAAGATACCGCATTGCAACCGAATCGGACGCAGAAGCGACAACCAGTATCGTGTTTTTCATTACATCAAAATCTTTTAGCTTTTGGATAATCTGCGCGATCTTCGAACGTTTCTGCCCTATGGCTACGTAAATGGATATTACTCCGGTGTCTTTTTGGTTAATTATCGTATCAATGGTCAATGCGGTTTTTCCGGTAGAACGATCTCCGATTATAAGTTCCCTCTGTCCCCTGCCGATCGGGATCATCGCATCTACCGCCTTTATACCCGTTTGAAGCGGAGTGTCAACAGATTTCCTTGCAACAATTCCAGGCGCAATCTTTTCTATTGGTAAAAATTTCTTATAATCAATTGGTTTTCCGGAATCCAATACTTGACCGAGCGGGTCGATTACCCTTCCTAAAAGATCTTCCCCCACACCCGTTTTCATAACTTCACCCGTTGTATAGCATTTGTCTCCCCTTTTCAACTTTTCAAAAAAATCTAAAACTAAAACCCCTACCTTTTTTTCCTCAAGATTCAACACCATTCCGGACACGTCATTATCGAATTTAACAACCTCTGCATTTTTTGCCGTATCAATTCCACTTACCCAGCAAACACCATCTGCCAGAGAAATTACGGTGCCCTCATCTCTTATTTTATAATCAGTATTTGACATAAGAACTGCTTTAAAGTTTTTGGTTAAAAATTGGCCGGTTAACTAAAATTCCCAATTATTGAATAACTTACGGAAAACTACACCATTTCACTTAATTTTCTTTTTATACTTAGATCCAATACCATGCTTTTATAAAGCAAAACAAATCCTCCTATCAGTGTTTTATCAACAGAAAAACGAAAATCCGCACTTTTTAAATCAAAGATCTGAAGTGCTTTATCTTTTATCTTTCTTCTTTGCTCTTCGTTTGTCTCAACTGAAGAAACAACTCCGATTATGGTAGGTGCAACTTTATTTTCGTCCATGCGGTTTACCTATTTTAGAAATCAAATTATCAAGAATTTTACTCTGTTCATCTTTCCCCAAATTTTCTATAAGGATCTCTTCCGCCATCTCTTTTGCCTGTATTCTAACCATTTTGTCCATTTCCAATTTAGTCTTTTGCATCTCTCTCTCGATCCTTCCTTCGGCTTCCTCCACCAATTCCTTGGATCTTATGTCTGCTTTCTTCATTTTTTCTTTCTGGTAAAGATCCATGTCTTTTTTGGCTTTATCTACCATCTCGGCCGTTTTCTTTTTTGCATCGGCAAGCATCTTTTCGTATTTTTTCTTCATTTCCTCTTCTTCCTTGACGATCTCAGTCTTTTTCTTTTCATATGCCTTATCCTCTTCTTCCTTCTTTTTAAGAAAAGCCATCATAGGTTTATATAAAACCTTCTTCAAAATAAGCATCAAAAGTAAAAAGTTTACTATCTGAACAACGACAGAAAAAAGATCTATTCCTAATTTTTCCATAATTTATTTATAGTTGGTTTCATAAATTTTGAGAATTTTTCTAAATTCGAGAAATTATTTTGAACTCAGATATATAAGCTGCGAAGCCTCAAAACCGAAAGGTTTTGATATAGCTTCTATACGAATTTAATAATTAGAGCAACCACCAAAGCGTAAATTGCCACTGCTTCGGCGAAGGCTATAGAAAGAATAAGGGTTGTGGTTATCTGGTTACCCGCCTCGGGATTTCTTCCGATCGCCTCCATTGCTCCCTTTCCTATAAGACCTATACCTATACCCGGTCCGATGGTTCCAAGACCTATTGCTAATGCCATTCCTAAATCTTTTAATTCCATATTTTACACCTTCTCCCTACTGGATGATCCCGATCTTATCGGAACATCTCAAGAGATCTTGTTAGATGTGCGTAAGCACCATCTAACCAAGATATACATCCCTGCTATTTTAATGATGTTCTTCCGTTGCGACAACTATGAAAATTGTTGTCAACATTGTAAAGACCAAAGCTTGTATCAAACCGACAAATATTTCAAGAATCAAAAAAGGTACCGGAATAATGAGAGGTATCAAAAACATCATTACCATAAGAAGCACCTCACCGGCAAATACATTTCCAAACAACCTGAATGAAAAAGACAATATCTTTGAAAATTCGGAGATCAATTCGAGTATTCCGACAAAACCGTTTATCGGATTTTTAAAATTGAAAAATTTTCCCAAATATTTTTTTCCTCCTAAAGCTTTTATAGACAGGATCTGCACCGTTACAACCGAGATCAAAGCCAAAGCTATAGTTATACTTAAACTGGCATTCGGACTACGAAGGAAAGGAACCAGCACTTTCTCACCATGGTGATACTCCCAAATTAAAAAATTATAAACACCTTCCGTTACTACCCTTATCCAAAGAGGAAGTTTTTTTCTGCCTTTTCCGGATCCAAAATAAGCTTTGACGGCAATGATGAGAAATACCACCATAACGACAACACTCGTCAATAGTGAATTCGTCACCGGAAATTCACCGATATGGAATACCGGTTCCGCAGCAACAGATATATTAAGTTTTTTCATTATTTTTGTAAATTTGGTCTTTGATCTTTATTGCCTTACATACCGCAAAAAAAAGCCCCGCTATACTGCCAACGATTATAAATAACGGAGTAGTATTTAGTGTTTTATCAACAAAAAGTCCAAAAAACAATAGGATAACCGGTAGAAATACAAGATTGAAACTTATTTCCGACGCCTTTCCAAACGCAAGAAATATATTAATTTTTTCCTTGGGATCTCTTTTAGTATCGCCTTTACTTTTAACCATAAAGAACACTTAAGTATATAATATTTATTACCGATTTTACCTTAGTGATGCGAAGCAGCTTTCCAAAGACCATGAGATATCTCTTTTTTTGCTATTGCGACAGCTTCCATCACTACACCGGCATTAATATTGGATTCGGATGGATCAATTCTTTTGGCGTCAAATACATTGAATGGGTCACTACTATTTCTAACATTTTCTGCAATTGCATAAGCCAAACGAAATTGAAATACTAAATTTTGTACGACGGGTGCTTGGGAAAGTCTCGAATCCAACGCATATTTACACCAATCCGCGGAAATATCGAAGGAAGAAATTCCGCTTTTTTTCTCAAAATACTCTTTTTCTTCACCGGAGACCCCTCCCCCGATCGAGATTGTTATTCTCCCCGCGCTGTGTGGTTGTCCGGGATCTCTATCAAACCACGATAAAAGATCCCCTTTTGATGTTTTTACCGGCGCGTGAGACATGGGTAATTGTCCGGTGTGTATAACCCCATTTTTGACAGCTAATTCACTTGTTAACTTATTTAACTTTTCCGCTGTTAAACCTTGAGCTCCTCCTGCACCACATTCTAGATGGTCGGAAACATAAGTCCCAACACCTAGCTTTTTGGCAAATGACCGTACCCAGTCAAAAATATATGGAGTTACGAGTTCCATATTTTCCCTGTTATGTATTGAATACAACGACTCGTTACCGCCACGCTTTTCTACAACTCCTGAACCGGCCACACCAATTTTTACAATATCCGGTCCCACGCGATCGTCTTCATCCATACAACCGATTCTTGCTGCAGTTATTACCTGCGGTTCTTTTTCTTTATGTTCTTTTCTCATATTTTTCATATCTAAACGATCCATTTTCTTGTCGGATTATACTAAATGTTATATCATTTCATCAATGACAAGATTTAGAAGCCTTGTTCCGGTTATTTTAATTTCCCTGATCCCGACACTTCTTGTATGGCTTCCTTTTTTTCTTAGACTTGAAAGTTTCTGGACCATAACCCTGCCTAAAGATGGAATGGCCACTATTGTGGCGAATTACGATGGACCCCTTTACATCGCTGTTGCAAAAAGTTTTTATGATCCGGAAATACTAAAAGGTATAAATTTTGACGTCCCGTCTGAATATTTTGCCGCTCATTTCCCACTGTATCCTATTTTTATCAAATTATTCTCATTTTTGTTCGGCTACCCCTACGCAACCCTAGTCGTTTCTGCATTATCGGGAATTTTTGCCGTTTACATTTTCAGTAAATTCATATCCGTTTATGTGGACAGGAAGGATGTTCTTTGGATAACGTTTTTATTTTCAATATTTCCGGCGCGGTGGCTTATCGTCAGGTCGGTTGGGTCCCCTGAGCCTCTTTTTATTGCCTTGGTTATTTCTACAATATATTTTTTCAAAAGAGAAAAGTTCTTGCTGTCGGGCATCTTCGGGATGCTGGCAGCATTTACTAAATCTCCGGGGATACTTCTTTTCCCCGCATTATTGGGGGCATACTTTTCTCCAATCCTCAAAGATTCTATCGGCATAAAAAAGAATATCCATAAAATTTCGATTAATCCGGCAAAGGTATTACCTATGCTTTTAATACCGTTCGGAACTTTAGCCGTTTTTATGATCTACAAGTATCAGTTTAATGATTTCCTTGCATATTTTCATTCCGGAGATAATATTCATCTTTTCTTTCCCCCTTTTCAGATATTTAATCCGTCGCAATTCTGGGTGGGAACATATTGGTTGGAGGAAGTGATATTTGTTTTTCTTCTGGGGGCTATCGGAATATTAAATCTGATCAAAAAAGATCCCGTCAGTGCTTGGTTTGCCGGTATGTTTTTCCTGACGACGCTTTTTGTTTCCCACCGCGATATTGTCCGGTATTCGCTTCCCATTGTTCCGTTTTTATTTGCGGGATATTCCCAATATCTGGTAAAAACAGAATTCAAATATGCATTTTATCTTGTAATTATTCCGATATACCTTTTCTCCATATCCTTCATCTCAAATAATGTTATGCCGATCGCCGACTGGGGACCTCTGCTGTGAAGAATGATATTGCGATATTAGGATACTGGGATATTGAGATATATTGTGAGAAAATAACATTAAATTACTAATTACTAATTACTAATTTCTAAATCCTAATTGAGCTTTGTCTGGATCAATTAGATCAATTAGACATATACCTCTCCTTTTCCCATACCCGCATAATTCATTATTCATGCTGCTTGCCATTTATTGTTTTATGTTTATTGTTTATTGTCTTTCTAATTCTGATAGTCTTTGATAATATTTACCGGTTATATTTTAATATGCATGGCAACAGAATCACGACCGGCATGGGTAAGGAGAATGACAGGACCATTTTTGCGGTTGCAGGGCAGTAATTGTCAGGAATGTTTAGTAGTTCATTTTCCTGCCAGGAAAATATGCCCTGACTGCGGTCATGACAACACAGAAAAACCCCAGACTAGAGAAGCAGAAGGGGGAATGCCGTCGCCAAAGATAGAAAATCCGGTAAATTAAAAATATTTCAGGTCTCCACGTCAATAGTCACGGTCGCCAGCTCTTTATTTAAGATCGATTTTTCCTGCAGCGGATTAACAGAAAGTTTTCTTTTAAGCAGGTCCAAGTGTCTGATATATCCCTTCACCGATTCTTTGACTCCGGCTCTTAAAAGATCTTCATTATATTTCCCGCTTAACAGTGATTCCGAATCCACAAATTCATAGTCTCGTAATTTATAACTGGAAAATTTATCGGTCGAGGAAAACTCAGGCGGAAGCTGTAGACTATAAACGGAAACACGAACATCGGCAACATCAAGATACATGAAAGGACACATTTCATCCTTTAAGAAAAATTCCGGTAATTTTTTATCCACGACCAAATTGGTAAACACCTCCTGCTGAAGTATCCTTCTGACATTCTCGCTTCTGCTTGATCCCTTCTTCGCGTATCCCATCGGAATAGTATAACTTCCGTAATATTTCCCGAATTCGATATTTGGGGTTGAAATATCCTTGGCAATAAGCACTTTTCGGAGGTCATTAAACGGGGTGATTATCAAGGCACAACCTATCCTTCTTGTTATTCCCTCTTTAACATATGCCAGTACCCGATATAAAGTAACAGCCGAAGTGCGGTAGCTCGGAGGTAATTTCTTATACAATTTTTCAAATGCGATATTGTCTTTGACCATGTGCGCCAGAAAATCAACCGCTTCGGAAAACTTATTATTCGGCCCGACCGCTTTCACAACACCAAAGCGGTCTAATATCCTCTGAAAATTGGCATAAGAAACAGGAAGATCGTGGTTGTTTTTTCGGTATGCTTCATCAACCGAGCCGCATTTTAGATACTCTTCCACAATAAACCTGTTGAACTTTTCTTCGTCGCCAATCGGATATCTTCTTGAAGTCATGCGGGGTAAGTATAGCAAAATTAAACACTAGGCACTAGTTTTTTTCACTTTCCAAATAACTTTGTTATACATGAAATAGTTGTATGGAAGAACTACAAAAAGAATAATAAAAGGAAGTGCGAGTTGGCGTTTCTCGGGTCCAAACAAAGAATCGGATATTGAACCGAAAACTACCTGAATAAGAAGAGCTCCGGCAGAGGTTAAGTTAAATTGAAGAAATTTTTTAAGAAGCATTGAAACTCCGGTAATTTTTTCCGGTTTGAAAGTCCATGCGTTATTGAAAATAAAATTGTTAATGATTGCAAATTCCGTAGACAATCCCCATGCCAAAGGAGAAGGAAACGCCCACTTCGTAAAAAGCCAAAGAGTTGAAGCGTTGACCAAATATCCCGCAAATCCAACCGTACCGAATTTGATAAATTTCGCTTTGTCGCGAATTCCAAGAATTACCGCCAGACGGAAAGTGGAGATCATTTCCTTGGTGTTGAATTTGGATTTGTCTGTAATTCTCGGACGAAATTCAAGAGGCACTTCAACAACCTTCTTTGCATTTTTAATACTTTGGTAGATAAGATCGACCTTGTAGGCGAACCTCTCTTTTTCCATTAGATTATCAAGGTCAATTTTATCCAATACTCCCTCAACCTGAGTCAGCCGGAAACCTGTCGTCAGATCGTGAATTGAAGGTTTGACAAGCACAAGTCTTATAAAGAGATTGCCGAAATAACTGACAGCTTTTCTGAATGTTGCCCACTCTTTGGGAACAGAACCTCCGGGTATGTATCTTGAACCTATAACATAGTTTGCTCCGTCCAGATACGCTTCAACCATCGGCTGAACAAAGCGCGGAGGATGTTGCCCATCGGCATCCATTTCCATTACGGCATCTGCTTTTAGTTTTTCAACCGCATATTTAAATCCGCTGACATATGCATTTCCCAATCCTTTTCCTGTTTGCTGAACAATATGGAGGTTTTTTTTCTTTTCCATCTCCTTCTCAACAATTTGCGTCATTCCATCTGTTGAATGATTATCGGAAACTAAAAGATGCATATCGGCTTTTATTTTGGGGAATACTTCATCAAAGAGGGTGTCGATCATCTGTTTGATATTCTCTGCTTCGTTCCACGCCGCCATTACGATCACAACCTTCTTCATGATTTAATCGTATTAAAAAAAATGCTGTTTAACAAGTACTACTACTTTTGAAGACTAACCCACCTTTGGTGTGGGCTCAACCGAACCCGCCCAATCAAGTGTGGGAACGGCCGAAGTGCTGGAATAATCTCTTCGAACTACATTTGCCTTTCGCGAACAAGACGAGGATATTTCTGAAGGACAATTTTTGTCAACACACTGAACTTCCATACCTTCTGTGATTTTATACCCCTTAAAAGTGAATTCTGCAGGGCCGGTCGGGTGTCCCTCACGATACCATTTGTTACAAGCAAAAGCAATCTCTGCCATTGCCGCAATATTATTATATACCAACAAACATATCAATCCCTGATTTGGTATACATTCATCGCCATACTTGAATATGTTCACCTTAGAGGTGATACAGCTTCACACCTATCGTATATACCCTATTCCAATGTTAAGTGTTTTATATATTCCAATTTTCTTTGATAATCCGCGTGGTCATAGACGAATTTTATATATTTTTCCGAAGTTTTAAAATACAACTTGATCAGACTCTTGTTGCAGTATCCTTTTGAGTCAAAATTTTGATATTCAGCCCACGATGAATATTGGTAATTTTCAAGCTTTTCTATAGATTTAACCAGATACGCTGAATAGGGATTCAAATGTATGTATCTCGTAACGTGCATCAGCTGTTCGTCTGACTCTATCCTTACAGCCTTAAACTTTCCTTGAAACAAATGTCCCATTCTGTCGTATTTGGCATTAAAGTATTTTGTATAACTATTTGAATAATTAGCCATATACTTTGAAATACCATTCTCCTTGAGTTGTTTTAAAAGCAGATGAATATGATTTGGCATAAAACAATATGCATAAATATCTACCAAACGGTCTCCGATGGCCTCAAATTGATTAAGCAATTCAAGTTGTCTTTCAACAGGTGAACGAATATAAAAGGAGTATCTTAGAGGAGGATTGTTGTTATGATAATATAAAATTGTATGTAACGCACGATGATAATCTCTTTTAGATAAAAAAATCGGTTGGTTTCCAACACCTCGATTTACAATGTGATAAATCTGATCTTTAACTAAAACAACTTTCCTTCCGGGCATATACTGTCAACTTACCCTAATTTACCAGATGTGTAAATAGACTTACACCTCTAAGGTGAACATATACTATATTAGCTTTAGCAGATGGATAACAATAATTACAAGTAGTTTAGAGGATAAATATACTAACCTTTACTTCACTGGGGTAAATTGTATTTCCCTTATTCTTCCCTTTCCGTTGGATAAATTAGAAAGATCCCTTTCAAACAAAATGTTACTTATTCTTCCCTTTCCCGGACAAAACTGAGAAATAGGACACTTTTCACGAACTGTACAGTGTGCTTCATCGCCGATGATGACAGAATCGTTTTTATAAACCTGAAATACACCGACGGGGACATGTGGTGGTATTTGTTTGAAAAATGGAACCTTGGAGTTAAAGGCCAACCTGGCCATACACTTTACTTTCACAACCCGCAGATATTCTTGAGATCCCATAATAAAAATGTTCCTATAATATATTCCGGAACACATCAAAAGTCAACCGGTCATTGGTTCGGCAACTCTCACCATCTTCGTTATTCATATCTGATTGCTTCGATATTTCGACTGTGCTCAGTATTTCGGCTATTCGTACCGAATAGCCTCAATCGGGGGAAGTTTGGCTGCACGGCGCGCAGGGAACACTCCGAAAAATATGCCAATGGCTGAAGAAATAACCAAGGTAATTATTACGGAAAATAAATTAATTGCCGCAGGAAAAAAGAAACGGATAATAAAGACTATCAACGTCGAAAACAAAAGGCCCAAAA
>LBVJ01000036.1 GCA_000993025.1 Candidatus Woesebacteria bacterium GW2011_GWA1_38_8 | reverse complement strand
AAAATTTCAAGCTTTGCTTATAATCTAGCGCACAATGATTTCTTGACCTGTTCCTCTACGAAAAGTCGTTACCCAATGATTACCTCTTTTTTCACTATCACTTTTCTATATCCGTATTTTTTTAAGAAAAAATAAACCGGATATATGTTGTAAAAAACCAGATAAGGTTTTACCAATATAGCTGCCGACATCAATATTGAAAATATAAATAGACTCGATAATTTTTCTTCTTTCGAATATTTAATAAAAAACCACAATCCTGAAAGACCGAGCATTACCGCCAACGGTTCAGGCAATATCACTCTGGTAAAGAAAATGTTGAATGGCAATGTTAGATACAAAAACATAGACAAGATGCCAACATTCTTGCCGAAATAAAAGGTGGAGATCTTATAAAGAAAGACAGAAGAAAGTAATGCAAATACGATCGAGACCAGCCTTCCAACAGCATCAAACGATAGTATCGGAAATATTTTGTAAGTAATTGAGTGGATCGCGTTATATATCGGAAATTCCACAAATCGGTAGCCTTCGGGGTTGAACATTCCGCTTTGAACCCTTGAAATGTCGTGATAACGCGGTTCTAGCATATTAATACCGTCTCTCAAAAAATACCTCGAGACTGACGCGGTATCTACTTGCCTGAATGAATGCCAGTCCAATAAAGGTGTATTTATCTTATAAAGACGAATTATCAACCCAAGTATGATTATTGCCCAAAAGACAGTCTTGAGGTTGGTTAAAAAACCGGGTATTTTAATTTTCAAATTCATGGTTAATTACTAATTAATGTATTATAAATTTTCCCATATCCCATTATTCATAATTCATTCTCCTTTGTTGTAATTTTTCCATACAACATTCCCAGTACCAACCACAATGTTATTGCGAATTTCGAGGCTTCAAAAACATCGATGAATACCGCATTTATTAGTATTCCCATAAAACCACCCGCGAATGATAGAATGTATACACTCTCAAGATCACTTCTTATTTTTGTTGTCTTCAGGTATTTCAGCAATTTTTTCAAAAGATTTGCCAATATTAAAAAAAATGATGAAAAACCTATTATTCCAGTTTCCCCAAGCATTCGCAAATAATCATTATCCGTTGCCAGCGTGATGGATGAGTAGCCGGTTCCAAGCAGTGGATTTTTACTTAACGCACGAAGAGCCCTCGGCCATTCCACATTCAAACGGATAGAGGTTGAACGGTCTTCAAAAACAGGTATCGGTGTGGGTGTTGCTACAGCAGTTTCCCTTCTCATCACGGACCCCTCTTCGGCGTAAACGGGTGTGATAACCATCTCGATGGTATATCTTTTTACCTGCTCAGAGAATAATCTTATTACTCTTTGATATCTTGTGATCAGGTTAGAAGAAAAACCAATAAACAAAATGCTTAATACAATAAGGGCAAACCCTTTTCTGAACTTCTTAAGTAATATTAATGAGAGAGTGGCGGCGCCAATAAAAGACACAAGAGAAATCCTGGAAGCGGTATTCACCAAGAGCCAAAGTCCGGATGTATAAACGAGTAAATAAAATGTGTTAATTTTCTTGGAATAAATGACTAACGATAAAATAAGCGGAAGCGTAAATACAAGGTATGTTGCCAGATCATAGTGTCCGGCAAAGGTTGAATTAATATGGCTACCTTCAATATATCGGAGCGCCACGCCTTTTGCGTATTCTTCGTTTTGGGTAATTATGATAGGCCATGTAAAGTACCTTTGTCCAAGACCATAAATGAAGTCTATAATAACCACAATCGGCAGGAGTTTCATAAAGAAATGAATGCTCCTCGGATTATGTTTCAGATAACTGTATCCGACAAAAAACATCGATAGATATTCGACTCTTCTTATCCAATGTAAAAAGCCCAACTTGGGTACAACCGTTTGAGTAATAAGTATTGATGAGATCAAAGACAACACTCCGACACCCAAATACATAAAGATAGATAAAAAGACACGGTCTTTCAGAATGAACTTTCGATCAGAAATTCCTGAAAAAAGAAATGCAAATAGAGTAAGGCTAATTAAAAAGTCTTCCAATCTTATCGATACATATGTACCCGGAATAGGGAACAATGGAAATTTCGGATATAAGGGTATTGCCAATATTAAAGAGGCAATCAGATATTTTTTAAGCGATTCAAGTTTTGAAAAATGCTTTTGCATAAATTGATCCCGCCTTTCTTCCTTTTATGATTCCCATTAAAAACATCCGCCACAAACATCCGATTTTCAAAATTACTCTCATTATCGGATACTGCCATCTCGGGTAATGCTTTTTATAAAGCAGCTTTACACCCTCAAACTCTTTTAGAATGGAATCACCCGTATTTCCGCTTGCTCCCCCGAGATGTATAACCCCTTCATATGGCAAATATCTGACAAGCCAATCTTGCGCCTTTATTCTTACACAATATTCGACCTCTTCGGTATACATAAAAAAATCGGTGTCAAACCCTCCGACCTTTTCGAACACTTCCCTTCGCATCATAAAAAAAGCACCGGTTACCCAATCAAGATCTCTCTCCTTATAATAAAATGCTCTGTTTGAAAATGGTGAGTTGCCCTTCATAGGATGAAAAGGCTTTATCAGATTATCTACAAACGGGAGATCCTGTATCGTCATCCATGAAAATACGCTAAAAATGGTCGGAAAATAACCACCCGTCCCCTGAATGGAACCGTCGGGGTTATAAAGGTTTGCACTTGCCACACCATATCCGGAATTAATATTCATCCATTGGACAACTCTTTCAACAACATTGTTTTCGATCAGAATATCGGAATTTAAAAGCAATATATACTTACCGGTGCTTTTATTCATTCCAAAATTGTTAGCTCCTCCGAATCCGATATTTTTATCCATGAAAAAACATTTAACATTTTTATATTTTTTGGCTATGTTTTTAATATAAAGCTTTGATCCATCCCCCGAATTATTGTCGACAATAATGATCTCATATTTAAGATGTGTTATATTTTTAATTACAGACTCCACGCAAGATCTTAAAAGATCTTTCGTATTATAAGAAACAATTATTATTGATACATCTATGCTATTTTTCATAGAACATCCTTTGATATCTCATGAAAACTTCCCTCCACATTCTTAAATTTACATAGATGGATAATAAAATAAGACATCCGACAAAAAGACGGATAAGGATATTTGAACTGATCATTTTTATAATTAACTTCTGCTTATATTCTGTACCATCCACCACGATCCTATCTTTATCATACCTGGGTTCAAAGCCGCTTATATATATCGACTGCCGTAGCGGATGCACTATCTCTTCGAGATATGTACTTCTTGTCTGATCTCTTATTATTGTTTGTGATTCCTCCGGTGGATAATTTAATCTCAGAGACGGTAAGTTGATTTCGTATCCAAAAATATTAACCTTACCAAAATTATCACGATAATAGTTTACTACGGTCTCTCTGTCTTCTGTGTTATAAAATCCCCGGCGGTTTTTATCCTCGACATCAGAAGGCTCTGTTGATCTTTTTGAATATTGCGACTCCTGTGGAAATAACTGGTTGGGTATTGCTAAATATACCAAAAAGAAAACTGCAAAAAGAAGATATAACAACTTAATTATTATTCTCATTGGTCACTGGAATAATCTTGCCCTTCCCAATATATATCCGGGGTTCTTGTTCTTTCTTTCTCCGATCACTTTTCCGGGGATCCCTGCATATATCGCATACTCGGGGACATTTTTTGTTACCACACAACCTGCTGCTACTATAGCCCCCTTACCTATCTTAACTCCGGGAAGAATTATTGCACGCGGTCCGACAAAGACATAATCTTCGATCGTAACGGGTGAAATACCGGCCTTAAATTGCTGATCATTTATATCGTGCTCGGAATTGTAGATCATGACTTCACTCGCAATGTCTACATGATCGCCAATCGACAGTTTATCTCTTCCATCCAAAAACGCACCATCTCCTATTATTGTGTCGTTTCCGATGGTTATATTTTTAGGATCAAAAACTCTGCATCTCATATGAATGGTGGTGTGTTTACCTATTTTCACACCCATTAGTGTGAAAATACATTTCCTAATGATATGACTTGGTACAATGTCACTAACCAAATGCAATAGAAACAATTGAAAGTCTATGAATACATTTTTTATTCTAACAATTATTTTACCCATTGCCTCGTATGTAGTCAGTTTATGACCGTATTTATCGGTAAAACTCACTTTACCTTTTTGAAATGTTATATTTGACATAGTGTAAATTGTTATATTGATAGATTTTATACCTGTTTCGGATTACCCGTTACTTTTTACCTGTCACTTGTCACATTTGCCTAGTTTTTCGTGCCTGTTCACCGTCCACCGTTCACTGTTTTTTGTTCCCCGTCTTTTTAAGTACCTCCAACGTCTCTTTAGCTGTATTTTCCCAATTAAATTCCTGAGCGCGCTCAAAACACTTCAGCGCTAGCTTATTATATTCCATAGTACCCATCTTAACCAGTTTTTCTATTGCTTTGGAAATACTATCCACATCATATGGATCAGCGTAAATACCCGCAGAACCGGCAATTTCTGATAATGATCCTTTTGAACTTACTAAAACAGGTGTTCCGCAAGCCATTGATTCAAGAATGTGCATTCCAAAACCTTCCCAAAATGAAGGAGATATTGTAAATCTTGCTCCTTTGTAAAGCGCTCTCTTCTCTTCAAGGCTTACATAACCGGTAAATATCACCATTTTCTCCAAACCATGCATTTTTACTACTTTATAAATATCTTCAAACAACCATCCCTTCTTACCTGCAATAACCAACTGATAATCTTTTGACAGATCGTGATGGTTTTTAAGAAATTTACCTAAAGATCTGATGATCCCTTCGATATTTTTGGAAGGTTTTAACGTTCCGATAGACAGTATATAGTTTTTACGTATCCCAAACTTATTTTTAACCTGTCGCACAAGATTATTGTTTATATTTGAATTATAAATTGAATGATCGACACCATGGTAAATGGTTTCTACTTTTTTTGAGGCAAATTTATAATGTCGTACAATATCATTTGCTGTCGAATCCGATACTGCGATGATATATTTTGATATAATAATTGAAATGGCACTCCAGATCTTCAACTGCCAAAAATCATGTTTTTTAAATTGTTCCGAAAACATGAGATAACCGAGGTCATGTATCGCACACACTTGAGGAATCGGTGTAAAAATCGGTAAATAGTGATTCGGACTGAAAAAAACATCAGGTTTGTTACTGCTATAAAGTTCAGGTAATAGGTTTTTAAAGATCCAAAGCCTATTTCCGGATAATATCCGATATTTAAAACCCTCTTTTTCTTTAGGAAGAAAGTCTTCGGGCTTTTTTTTCAAATAAATAATAAACTTTATGTTAGTTTTTCCATCAGTACATATCCTATAGAATGTATTAATGAGCGCGTATGCGTATTCCGAACTTCCTACTCTATTCTCAATATTTGCTTCATTGCCGTCTATTCCGATTATCATTTTTTCAAAGCCTGATTATACACCCCCAGCGTCTCTTGTGCAGTTTTATTCCAGGAGAACTGATTTACTCTTTGTTTTCCTAAACGAACTAATTTGCATTTATCGACCAGCACCTTCTCAATCCCTATTTTTATTGAATCGACATCGTTCGGATCTACCAGCATGGCCGCACTTCCCGCGATTTCTTTCATACTTCCAATATCCGATGTGACCACTGGGATACCCAGAGAAAAAGCTTCTAGTATTGGCAGTCCGAAACCTTCATAAAGGGACGGGTATACCAAAGCCTCTGCTCCGGAATATAAAGCATAGATATCACTTTCATTCACATATCCTAAAAATATTACATTTCGCACTTGCGAGATCTTTTCATAATGTCCCACCACCACCAGCTTCAAAGTTCTGTCTGCCCTGATTTTTTCAAAGGCAGAAATGATCTTGTCAATATTCTTTCGTTTGGATACGCCTACAGCAAGTAAATAACGGCTTCCGATCCGGTTCTTCTTTTTCACAGCTAATATTTCACTGATGCGTGAGCGTTTTAGGTTAGGATCCGGTGCTTCATAAATAACTTGAATTATATTTTCATCAAAACCAAGTTTTACAAGGTCATTCTTAGTAGTGATTGATGGTACTATAATGCTGTCAACATATTTTTTTACCCTCTCAAGTCTTCTTGTGTGAACTTCTACGATCTTTGGGTGTGACAGCTTTGGATAAAGTACTGGGGCTATATCATGTACCGTGGTTACTTTGAATGCATCTGTTTTGGGTTGCGTCCAATCCGAGGAATGAAAAACATCGGACTTTCCGATAAGGGTATCTATACTTAAAATTCCAATACGGTTAAAAAATATATCTGAAATGGCTGGTGAAAACGGAAAAACAGAAGCGCTTGCATTTTTCCTTCCGTCGACGATAGCATTTAAGGATGATCTTAACTCCGGCATCCTTCTCAAAGCACCGCCTATGATCTGATAAGTATTCTTCTTATCAATGTTTAAAAGTGTACGTATCAGGTTTTTTGTATAAACAGAAACTCCGGTACCGTAAATGATCTGCGACGCATCAATGGTAAATATCATATTTTCACAAGTACTTCTATATTATTTTCATAATCTACCAACACATAATTTTCGACTATATACTGATCAATATCCTGCATGTACTCAGCTAATGAATATCCTCCTACTTCCGCATTCAAATCCCGAATCACCACCTTCGGAGGACTATTTACTATACCTGTAAGTATAGTCTGTTCCGCGACCTTCATAAACCACGGAAACTGAAAAGTAAATACATTACCCGGGGGCATAGTTTCTGTCAGGTAATATATTTTTACTTTTTCAACAATAACTGCAGTTTCGGCATCATTAAACATAGGTGAAACCCCCGGTTTGTTGTAAAAACGAAAATTGGGAATGAATATGTACAAAGAGAGGATACAATAAGCAACACTTAACGCTACACGAAAAACGACGGGATACGGGATACGGCTAACAGCAACAATTAACATCGTAAGCAAGATCAATGCAAATGGCAGGGCGGGTTGGAGGTGAATATGGTCAAATCTGGCATAGGCAAAAAACAAACACCCGAATAGGAATATTCCCGTCAAGTTAACAATATTGTCTTTTTTTCTTATTAAATAGTATAAAAGCGCTACTACAGACACACCAAAAACAGGCAGAATTTTGGCAAAGCCAATAATATCCGGTCTTGTTTTTCCCATTTCATTAAAAATCGTAAGGTTGAATGTAACCGTCCAATAGAAAAAATCCCGCAACACACCAATCTTAGAAAAATATAGGGTAACCAATAGTATCGGTATAATAAATATAATTCCTCCCAACAAAAGATTCTTGAAATGGATTCTTTTAAAGAAGAGATAGAGAAAGACCAATCCAGCCAGGGGCAGAACCGTCTGTTTGAATACAAGTGCAATACCAACCGACAATGCCGCAAAATATAAATTTCTTATTCTTCTATTTTCAAAGAAATTTAGTAAAAAGCCAAAAGCCAATAGTATTAAGGGTGTAATAAACGACTCGATCCAAAAAACGTGTCCTTCGAAATATATCTGCCAAAAAATATATAAAAGAAATCCCAAAAGCATATAGACATTTTTATTAAATATCTTCTTAAGTATTTTAGTGAATATCAGATCGCTTGAGATGATCAAGGCAAAATAAATCATTCTCATTTCCTGCAGTGTATCGATCCCGAGGGAATACAAATTAATTGGTAAAAACATCACTCCGGGAAAATGCTGGTCGATGATCTGTTTGTAAGGCAAAAGCCCTTTATCTGTCAGGTACGAATAAATAAACAGTTCCGGATAGGGAAAGAACATCAATTGAAGAAGGATGAAAATATGGATAAATATCAGTAAACCAACAATATACGGAAAAATCTTTTCCTTGTATTTTAATATTTTTAAGATCTTCATAGTGTCATCTGACAAAATGATATATCATACCCACCCCATTAAAATCTCCTGTCACTTCTTTTTCG
>LBVJ01000035.1 GCA_000993025.1 Candidatus Woesebacteria bacterium GW2011_GWA1_38_8 | reverse complement strand
TTCTCATTACCCCTAGTAAAGTTAGCCTTGGTTTTTGTATAGATAGTTTCACCTGGAGTAAGGATAAAGAAGTTTCTTAAACCCTTCTTTTGATACAAATAAAGCATCATTGCTCCCATGAGCTTTGTTTTTCCTACCCCAGTCGCAAGAGCATAGCAAAGGGAAGGAAACTTAGTATCAAACTTAATAGCTCCAATCTTTGCTTCAATTTCTTGTGACGAATCCTTGAATAAATCTACTCTTGATAGTTGGGAGTCAAGGTTAACCAAAGATAATCTCTGTGGTACTCTCAAAGATAATTCGTTTGATAAATGTTTTACTATGTCCATATATTTATATTGAAAACTTACTAAGTAATGCTTCTGGTATTGATTTTACTTCTACAATATCGCTTAGCCTTAAACCTCTTGCTTTCTTTTTACAGTAAATAGTTAAAAACTCACCGTCTTTAAGGTGGTTAATAAGAATATCAACATATTCCTGTGTTACAAAATGTTCTGTAACATGAGCATAATGTTTACCCGATTTGCCATGTAATTGACCATGTAAGTCAACAATCTTAAATCCTTCAATCTTACATACCGCCTCTGTTAGCGGACCATTGAAGTATTTAGGGTTTATTCTTGTAAGTTTCAATGATTCATCAGTTGTAAATAAACTTTCCCCAAGCTCATAATATCCAAAACCCCCGCCTCCATTCCAACTGACTTCTTTGCTAATACCGCTTTGGTCTGTACCATCTATTATTTGTTTCATTCGTTTTATACAGTGTGTTTCTGCGTGAGTACCAATCTCAACCATTATCCATTTCCTTTTCATTTTGTGTGCAACTGCACCTGTTGTTCCTGAACCAGCGAATGAGTCTAGCACTATATCCCCCTCTTGTGAGGCCATGTCCAGCATTCTTTTAATTAAGTTTTCAGGTTTCTTTCCTCGTCTAAAATCCACATCTCCTTCATTTGCCAAATCAGCTTTAGGAATGTCTGCATGAGGCCAGAAGTCTGTTAATTTATTCTGTTTAATTATTTTATTACCAACTAGGATTGCTGAATCTTTTAACCAAGCAAAAATTCCGTTGTTGTAATAATAATTCGTAACCGATAAATCTTTTTTCTTACCTCTACTTGGAACATAGTCAACAGAATAAAGACCCTTATCCATATTTGATAGTAACCCTTGTTGGAATGAGTTCTCTTTCTGTGGATTTGTAGTCCTGAATATCTTTTCAAAGTTTTCAGCGTATTCTTTATTGATTTCTGGCTCTCTTGTCTCAAAATCTTTTAAGGAAATCGACCTGATTTTATAATTTTTATGTTTATAGACTTTGACTGATTCTCCATTTGACTTAGATGTAAACTCGCTAACCAATTCTCTTTCTCCTGCTGATTCAAATACCTGTTTATAACGAACCATTACCTTTTTTTCTAATGGGATTTGACTTGTAACTTGTGTATGACTAAACCTAGTAATGTCCTTAGCGTAAACCAAAATGACCTCGTGTGTGTTCACCAAAAACTTTCCACCCTGACCAATCCCTGCACTTCCTGACCTTTCATACGCAATGGTCGCTAAATAGTTATTTCTACCGAATGTTTCGTCTAACAAAACTTTACAATAATGCGATTCGCTATCATCTAAATGTACCCAGATACTACCGTTTTCATCTAAGAGTGTTTGTAATAAACCCAGTCGGTCTCTCATCATTGTTAGCCAAATAGAATGTTCATATCCGTCATCGTAATGTTCAAAGGCTTGGCCAGTATTGAACGGTGGGTCAATATAAATAAGTTTTACCTTCTCTGTGTATTCAGATACCAACGCTTTCAATGCAAGAAGATTGTCTCCCTTGATAAGCATATTTTGAGACTTAGCGTCTCCGAAGTGGTTCTTCTTTACGAGAATGCGAGGTTCAGACACTCGAGGGTCTTTTTTATCAACCCATACATACTCTTTGCTCTCTAAATCATAGAAAAGACTTTTGTCTTTATTTGTCCATGTTAACTCAAGTTTATTGCCTTGATTTGCCATATTTTATTTCATCTTAATCTTAAGTGGTTATACCACTATTTATTGGGTTAAACCTGTATATCATTATAGCGAATCAAAGGTGATTTAAGAAGTCTACACTACAGGACAACAAAGTTTATAAAACACAGTCAATCAGCTAAAATCTAACTTAGATGGATATTAAGATTAAACCTATTGAGATTGATATTGATGACTTAAAAAGCTATTGCGATATTGCCTTTTTGGTTGATAAAGACGACTTCCTTCAGGATGTAATAAAAGCGAGAAAAGAATGGGGAATAATAAAAACATTTAAGTCCCTTAATGATTGGTATAACGAGTTAAAACTTAACAGATGCGGTGTACCAGCAACAAAA
Organism: Candidatus Woesebacteria bacterium GW2011_GWA1_38_8; assembly: GCA_000993025.1. Taxonomy (GTDB): domain Bacteria; phylum Patescibacteriota; class Microgenomatia; order UBA8517; family UBA8517; genus GWB1-38-13. The sequence goes on along the minus strand of LBVJ01000035.1, from coordinate 12,084 downwards.
GACATTCCACTACCCCATGGAGAAGTGGGTCTAAAAGAAATTGAAAAGCGTAAGGGCTTAATTCATATGTATCAAGACAATCTTCAAAAGTTTATTCGATTAACTGGCAAGTTTGATTTACTTAGCCAATCACTCCGTAAAAAGTATATGAGAACACCCAATTTTGACCTTGTAATTAAACAGGCAATCTCCTGTGGTAGAGTTGAGGCTTATCAAAACACTTATGCTACTTTTGAGTACCCAGAACCGATAACTTCAATCAAAAATCCGTTCAATGAACCAAGAATAGCGATTATCGTTACTCCTAATACTCGTAAGGAGGATGTTATAAAGGTATTTGACGAGCAAGTAGCCCAATATCAGGATGAGTACTTTGTCAATCACCCCACCGCTAAAGTGTTAATGTCTGATACCATTTCAAACATCAAGAGAGATAGAAAATGGTTCTGGGAAAAAAAGCAAGGTAAGACATACCTACAAGTGGCAATGGAAGATACAAGTAGAAGTGGCATAGATGCTGAAGATTATGCAGAGACAGTAAGGAAAGCTATTAAACAATACGAAAAACGACTAATCTAGCTTCAAAAAGCGGAAACCTGACACCTATCTAACCCTCCATTACAAGAAGAAAGTCTATCTCCTATCCTTTGGTTAGACATAAATAACCAAATGGATATGGAAATTATACTTACCAATAACCAGCTAAAACTAAAACAGTATTTCGAACCTCTGTATAAAAGAAGTCTCTCCTGTGCTGAAGTTAAAGAGATTTCTGAAAATATCAGGGGTTTTTTATTAGCTTTATATACGATTCAAAAGGAGGGTGGACATGACAAGACTGAACGAATACAGAACTAAAGATATTTACCTAGCCAGTTTCATAAGTCTATCTGGAAAACTGTTAAGGCTTGAAAGAGAATCAGATTTTTATTGGTTCGTATTTGAAAATAAAATAATGTGCGAAGAAATTGTAAGTAATTATTGGCAAGGTGAGAGCAAGGTAGAAGCACGAGCCTTTGTAAACGCTATTAAGGGCTTAAAGACCAGGGTCTTTTCAGGAGATAACTAATATGGCACACGAAAACCGAGACATAAATCCAGAAACATTAGGTTTCGTCAGGATGGAAAAAATTAAATGCGGTAAACCAAACTGCCATTGTGTTAACGGCAAAAAACACAAAGCATATTACCTCTATTACAGGGGTTGCAACCTTGCCAACCCTTCAAGTAAAGCAGTACTCATTAAAAAATACCTGTCAAAAAGGATTGTTAGGGAAACGAAAAGAAAAATACAACTTAGAAAAAATATAGTTAGCTATAACTCTGTGTTTGGTGGAGAAAATGATGTATTGATGGGCCTGATATACAGAAGGGTTGCAAACCTCCCATTTAGCAAAATAATTGAAAGGATGCACACATTTATTAAACAAGTAAAAAGAAGTCAGGAGTATCAACTCTTGACACAGGAGTTCAGGTTGCTAACATAAAAATATCCCAACATATCGGGACTAATTGCACTTTTACAGCAACCAAAAACAAAAATTGGGACGAATAGTCCCAAAGTCTAAATAAGTCCAATATGGCTTTAGAGTTCTAAAAGCTGTTAAGAGACCAAGGTAGATGAACTAATACACATTTACCCAAAGAGAATTATCAAGCCTCCTGAGTCATCTCAGAAGGCTAAAAGAAAGATTAAAATGAAAAACCAAATTGAAAAACCAAAAACAAAGGAAGAAAAGGAAAATAAGCCCAGATTTGAGCTTAAAACTCCAGGAGGCTATCGCCTTGATGAAGTTGTAAGCGCTTTACAGAAGGCCATTCGTAGGGGGCAAGAAGAAAATGCTCTTTATTGGATGATGGAGTTTGTCAAAGGACATTACATCGGCTACTTATGGAGAAGATTAAGCGTAATAACGATTGAGGATATTGGACTTGCCGACCTCAATGCTCCCCTAATGATAAATACCCTAGCTCAAATGAATGAGAGGGTAAATAAAAATGGTTACATTGAAACTTTTCATCCTGCAATGGCTGTTATATATCTTTGCCAAGCTCCGAAATCAAGAGAGATTGATTATGCCTGTGACTACATAGACCTTAAAAGGAAAGCTGGATGGTATCTTGAAACACCCCCAGAAGCAAGGGACATGCATACTCAAGTTGGAAAAGAACTTCTGAAAGAAATGCCAGGAGACTATGAGAAAAATGCGGATGACAAATTTTATTACGAGGGTATTCTACTGAATAATCCTGCCTCAATTAACCAAGATAAATATAAGAAAAAGGTTTGGGATTTGAGAAAACTAGATACAAACAAATTTAATCTCAAGTTCAAAAATGATGGGGTATGAAGGGCAAATGATGGAGACCCGAAAAGTGTTACATAAGATTAGAAAGTCTACTGATACAGAGGATAAACAAGAGCTGAGCTTGGATGCTCAAAAAAGAATAATTGGTGACAATGCAAAAAGGGACAATCTGGTAATTGTTAAGTGGTTTGAGGAAAAATTGAGTGCAAGAAAGAAAGGAAGGCCAGTTTTTAATGAGTTGTTAGAAAAATTGGAAACAACAGATATAACAGGCGTTATATGTCATAAACCGGATAGATTAACTCGCAACCTCTGGGATTCTGCAAAAATCAACGAAATGATGGAACATGGGAAGGACTTTATTTTTGTTTCAGGAAGTTATCCTAACAATGCACAAGGTAAACTCATGTTTAACATCAGTACTGCAACCTCAAAATGGTATGTAGATAACCTGTCTGAAGAAACTAAGAAAGGGCAAGAGCAAAGTATTATTAAGGGGTTTTCTCCAGGAAGTCCACCTTTAGGTTATTTAACAAAAAGAGAATATCTAGCACTTACTGGGGAGGAAACAGATAAAAGAGAAATAGACCCATCAAGAGCGCCTATTGTTAAAAAGGCTTATGAACTTTATGACATTGGGAAACTATCAATAGATGGAGTTGTTGAGTGGTCATACAAAAATGGTTTTAGGGGAAAAGATACAGCTAAAAGACCTTCTGGAAAGGTTGGGAAAGGGGCGTGGTACAACATTTTAACTAATCCCTTTTACTACGGTTGGTTCAAGTGGTTAGGAAAGATTCATAAAGGTACTCATACTCCAATAGTTGATTACGAGCTTTGGGAAAGGGTTGGCAGGAGGCTTAAATTGAAGGGACATAGGTTTCAACTGCTTTACGAGTTTCCTTTTAAGGTTGAGCAAATGCACTGTGGGGGCTGTGGAGCTGGTATTACCGCAGAACAAAAGTTTCAGGTTATTTGTCCTATATGTAAGTTTAAGTTTTGGTATAAGAACAAAAGAATGTGTCCTAAGTGCAAAATTCCACTAACCAAAATGGATAAAGCGAAGTATCTGCACTACATCTACTATCACTGCACACGAAGCCGATTCAAATGTACAGAAACCTCTGTGAGGCATGAATACCTTCAGCAAGTGTTTGAGGAGGCTATTGATAAAATCACTTTACCTTCCGAACTTGGTGAGATATTTAGAGAAGAACTAAAACAAGGGTTTAAGGAAGAACAAAATCTTAGGGATGTATCATTACAGAACCTAAATAGAGAACGAGGAAGAATACAGGAAAAACATGATAGATTATTGGAGTTATATATAGACCAGAGCCTCGATAAAGCCTCATATGATAAGAAAAACATAGAATATGAGGATGAGAAACAAAAAATTGAGATTGAGATTGAGAGGTACAAAAAATTAGATAAACAATGGTTTGACACAGCCGTACTCTACTTAGAACTATCTCAGAGTGCAGGAAAGTTATTCAAGAATGCGAGTGATGAGAGAAAGAATGAGTTATTAAACTTCGTCTTTCAGAACCTAACTTTGAAGGACAAAAAGATTGATTTTACCTACAAAAAACCATTTGATATTTTAGTGAACTGTCAGAATCGTACACTTATGCTCCCCCGGTAGGATTCGAACCTACAACCTTTTCCTTACAGAAACCCTCTTGTTACCAAAAGGTCTGGACTATCTCATCCGCGCTGTTCGCGAACAGCGTGGTCGGGTATATAGTCTCTACACATTTATGATGCACCGACTGATGCGTCAATTTAGCTCGGGATTATCCTTCGACAAGTTCAGGATTGAAAACCCCTTACTTATTTTGGGACTTCCCCGAATTAGCCCGATTTTTCAATCCGGATTACTCCGGAAAGCTGCATTACTCACACAGGGAACCGCTCTACCGTTGAGCTACAGGGGATCAATGTCTTTTATAAAAGAACACTGAGATTATATCATTTGAGATGATTCTGATAAAGGGGAGAGAACCTTAACTAAACCAGCTTCAAGTTCTCGGTGACAATTTGCGCAAACCAAAATGCATTTGTCTAATTCAGTTTGTACCTTTTCCCAAGAGCGAGTGTACCCCTTGTCGCCGATTCCAAACTCCTTCTTTCCGGTAATATGATGCAAATCCAATGCTCCCTGATATTTACAATATCCGCATATTTGACACTTGCCCCCCTTGTATGCAATTGCTAACGTTTTAATCTTACGTCTTCTTTTGGCAACCGCCTGTATAAGATATTTGGCTCTGTCTCTGTAAGTTCGGGTTTCTTTCGCCACAATTAATATTGATACACCAATTTATGGATGTCAATACTATTTTAAGAAGTGTTAATTGTTACAACTAAATAATCAATTTATCCATCAAAGAAAGTAAATTATAAAGTTACATTGTGCCTCCCAAAACAAGAAGACAAACAAACAGTATAAATATTGAAGCATATAAAAATATTAATAGATTCAAAAAAAACAGAATGGTGTTGAATCGGTAAATAATAACTTTGTTTACAGGATGACTGATTACTGTGAGAATACCAACAATAATTGAGATGACCGACATAAGTATTATTAAACTAAATTTGAAATCAAAATCGTCAAAAAAATGTTCATATCCGGAAATAACCGACTTAATAGCGATTTCAGTAAAAATTATTGATCCAACAATAAAATTAAATATTCCGGCGAAAGTTTGACCGTGATTTTTTGTATCTAACTTGGACGATCCTTTTTTTCCAATCATAAAAATGTCAACAAATTAAGTATACAAGATAAAAATTTACCTGTCGAAATATATAAGAAAATATTAAATTGCTGTTTATGTTATGAGTCTTTTGAGAGGATTTGCGGGGCACGGAACCTATTAAAAACATTAGAGGAAATTAGTTTCTCCGATAGTTGTATTACAAAATATCCAAGCGGGATAAAAACAAGCGAACTTACAATTTGATTTTTCAGAAAGGGGAGAGCGTTGATATAACAGGCAATCAAACCCGAAACGTCTTTTGAATACATACCCCAGGAATCCAACATCCACACCCCAAAGTTTGTCCATATAAAAAAGAAAACATTAATCATCAGTCCGGAAACGGAGATTTTTAAGAGATTTATGATTGATGATTTACGATCAGTGATTATTTTTTTAAGGAAACCTGAAGAGAAAAATGCCGGAATGAGAAAGCCGGACCAGGTGAAGAGAAATATTCTGGAATTACCAATGAGGCGGTCGGAAAAAGCTATGGTTAAAAACGCAAGCAAGAATGAAGATTTAGGATTTAAGAATAAGGAAGAAAGAACAATTGCCGCAGTCAAAAGCTCATAGTTCGGACCAAGATCAAAGACGGTGCGTTCGAGAAAAGCAAATAAAAAAAGAATTATGAATATTGAATTATGAATCATGCTCTTTTTCATTGTTATTGTATTGGGGTGTATTTCCATTCAACGACGTCTCCGTTTTGCAGAATATATTTGTCTGCCGAGATGTTTCCTGCGACTCCATTTACGGAATATGACCAGAAATGTGTTGAGGAGGCTGATATTCCATCGATCGACTCCACCATCATTCCAAAATCATAAGATTTTGTTGTAACAACCGAACCCGATTCATTCATTTTTTTAGTTAGCAGAGAATATGCGCTCTCACCCATATTAACCTCAACATTTTCATAGAGAATGGTTTTTCCTCCTTCGAACTCAACAAGAAGTCCTGCATTTATTTTTTCGGGAGGGGTAAGAGAAACGGTTGTTTGGGGGTTGTAGCTTCCATCGTCGGTTGGTTGAAGAATTCCGATCCTGAAAACCGTGAATATAAAACCAGCAAAAACTATACCTACTGCGAGAAGAAGAAGTTTTAATTTGTCAAAAGTGTATTTCATAAACCTCCGTAACAAGGATTATCGGGAAAAAATGAAATTATTACAACAGGGAAAATGTGATAATATGAATTTGATGAGACAAGGTTTGATTCACGAAAGGGGTTCGTTTTTGAGAGATTCCGTTTTTTCCGCGAGCGACGGTTTAATAACAACCTTTGCCGTAGTGGCAGGGTCGGTTGGCGCATCTTTAAACACCCCTGTAGTTTTAATTTTGGGTTTTGCCAATCTTTTTGCCGACGGATTTTCAATGTCTGCAAGTACATATCTTGGTGTTAAAAGCGAAGTGGAATTTGAAGAATCGGAGGGTGATAGCCATGTTCACGAAGCTTCTCCGCTAAGTCAAGCTTTTGTAACATTCTTCTCTTTCGGCGTGGCAGGGTTTCTTCCGCTTCTACCTTACGTCATGGGTTTACAAAACGCATTTATATTATCATTATCTATTGTGATGGTTTCCATGTTCGGGATCGGACTTATTAAGAGTGTGTTTACAAAAAAAGGAACATTAAGAAGTGGTTTTGAAATATTGGTCATTGGGGGAATGGCGGCATTTGTAGCGTATGTGACAGGTGATCTGATAGAAAAGATCGTTAACTTGCGTTGATGGGGAAACCTGCCCCATGAGGTTCGGGGGGAGTAACGGTAAATTTTGTAAAAAAAATAACCCATATTCCTCCTGACGGAAAGACAGGGAAGTGTAGGGGGGGTGAGAAATTATGAAGTTTAATAAAAAAGAAAATGCAGCAATCTCTCTTTTGATGATGTCGGTGTCGGTGATATGTGTTGCATTGGCAGGTCTGGGCTATCTTTGGCAGGATGTCTGGTTGGCTTCTACCCAATGGATGTTGACAGCTGTTGTTTTTGGACTCTTTGGTGTCTATTTAAAAATGGATGGGGATTGATTTGGTGCGTCCCCGAAAAAACCTACTTGCTTCCGAACACTATGCGTTTGGGTCGCAAGGGCGTTTAGCGGGCTTCGAAGGGTGCAGAATTGTACCCTTCGGAAATAATGCGGAGAAAATGCGGGAATTGAGGAGGATATAAGGATACTAAGATATTAGGATAATATGAGAAGTAAAATTTCAATGTTGGCGTGGTTGTGTGTGCTTTTCCTTGCCGGTTTTGATCAGGTAAATGCTTCAATAGTAACCATCGAAAAAACGGGCGATGTGACAGTCAATGTGCTTTCGGCTGAAAGTGAAAACAGTGAAGAAGGGGGAGGGGAAATAAAGATAACCGATTCGAGCGTTGAGATCGGAGAAGCCGATATGCCGATATCGCTTTCAAAAAAAGACGGCAAATACTTTTTAAGTATTGCTTCAAAAGACGGCGAAAAGAGTTTTGATGTGACAGGCAGCCAAGACAGGATCTTGGAGATCGAGGAGCGCCCTTCGGTAAAAAAGATCGGGATCAGCATTCTTAATAATCAATTTGTTATAGAACAAAGGGGAATAAAAGCCGTGACCTCGTACCAAATAAATGTCGAACCGAAAATGTCAAAGATCACGATCTTAACCCCTACAGGGTATAAATTTCTGTCGGTTCTTCCAAGCGATGCGATGAATATTTTGCTGCGTTCAAACACCATTTCATCGTCAGGAAATAACGCTTCGGTAGAAATACTGGAGGATGGAAAAGGCAATCTTTATTATGGAATTTCGGGAACCAAAAAAGTGGGAATTAAGGATATGTATATGTTTGATGCCCCTGTTTCGGCAAAGATCTCGGCGGTCAATGGTGAGGTAATGGAGATCGATGAACCTATCTGGCTGAAGATATTGAATTTGTTTACGTTGGAAACATAACATTTATTCATTTTGATAGAATTTTCATTCTTTGTTTGCCCAAAGAATCTAATTTCCAGTTTCTTGCTTCTCCAAGAAACTGGAGAAAGAAGGAGCCTCATATGAGTTTTTCACCCTTTCAATTCTTCGCTCATACTTTGTCTGCATAACTTCTCCCGCCACACACGGGCGGGATGTCAGACATATGCAGACAGCTCAGGGTGAATTCGCTCGTAATATCGAGAGACTATTATAAACCAATGACTTGATTCAGTTTCCCTTTGTCGAAGCCAATGATCGTTTCTTTTGTTCCGTCGTCTTTGGTTATAACCGTAAACGGAACACCCATAAATCCGCCTGAGTCGGCAAGCATTTCTTCACGGGCAGCGTCATCCTGATCAATTACCTTTTCGGTGTATGAAATACTTCTTTCATCAAGATATTTCTTCAACTGCATGCAATACGGACAAGTTGTGGTGGAATAAACAGTAATGATCATAAGAAAGAGTATCACGGGAATGTTGGGTATCACAAGTAGTATGAGGACAGGTAGAAAAAAAGACGATCAAGCGATTAAGAGATTAAGTGATTGAGTAGATGGCAGAACAGAGTAAGCAGAATGAGTAGAAAAAAGTATGACAGGTGAGATAAAATAGAATTGATTCACGGACTAATTCTACTTGTTCTGCTTTTTATACTTGTTATACTTTTACAAGGTATGCTTCTTATTAATTTCAAAACCTATAAAGAATCCACAGGTGCGAGAGCTGTGACATTGGCAAACAATGTTTTTGAATTGTCGAAAGAGTACGGTATTCCGGTTGTTGTGTGTCCAAACATGCTCGACTTGAAAGACATTGCAAGAATTTATCCGGGGGGTGTATGGGCACAACATGTCGATCATGAGGAAAGAGGAAGGGCAACGGGGTGGGTTCCAATGGAACTTGTCAAAGAATCCGGTGCTACAGGCTTGGTTATAAATCATTCCGAACATAAATTATCCCATGAGGAATTGGGAAAAGTTGTTGAAAAGGCAAGGGTTTTTGATTTGAAAACTCTCATTTTTACAGACTCTCTTGAGGAGTCGGTTCGGGTATCGGCTTTTACTCCAGACTGGATAGGGTACGAACCGCCCGAATTGGTTGCATCTAAGGACACTTCGGTTGCACGGTCAAAACCGGAGATAATTGAAAAAGTTGTTCAGGCTGTTCCGAATATTCCTATACTTGTCGGTGCCGGAGTGAAAGATGGTGAAGATGTCAGGGTAAGTTTAAAACTTGGAGCACGGGGTATCGGGGTAGCTTCAGGAGTAGTATTGGCTTCGGATCAAAAAGCTGCGATAAGGGAATTGCTGGAAGGGTGGAGGTAGTATATGAAAATCTATCTTGGATCTGACCACAGAGGATTTCATCTTATGTTATGGCAAATAAGTTTGATGGGATACGGGCATCTATTGGAATTGACGCCGAACAAGTAAGATCAGGAAGGAAGGATGATGATATGAATATTTTGGTAATTGCGGCGGAACATACTGAGGACCACCTCACCCGCGAAATGGCAAAAGCGTTTTTGGAAACGAAGTTTGACGGTAAACCTCGACACAGAAGACGGTTAGAGGAGATTGCTAAGATAGAAAAAAATAATTAACTTTGCATAACAAAGAAATAAAAATGGTTGGAGAATAGATTATTCGACCATTCTGCACTAAACACTAGGTTGTTTCATCTGGGATGGAGGTGGTTATTGAATGGATAGGTTATTTGAAAAATTTAGGATTAAAAAAGAAGAAAAACCCGTAGTTAAAATAAGGGATCGCATGGGGGTAAAGGGGGGCATTCTTGGTGAAAGGGCTTTGCTATTTTTCGCAGATCCGGGAATTATTGATACCTCGCTGCCTGTATAGGTGTACGAATAATCCTACCTAGGAGATTGCTAAGATAGAAAAAAATAATTAAATCTGCATTTCTATGCAGATATTCAATTAATCCTCGTAATCCTCGAAAGTTTTTGGTTCGAATTGACTTTCATTAACACAAACCGGATTGGGTATTTTTCCCAGATTCACATATTGGTCTTCTTTTAAAGGGAGACCATAGCAAGCTCTGAAAATTTTATTAACCGGATATTCATCATTAATACCCCTCGTATCTTTTTTCAGTATTGATTTTGTGCAGGCGAGGCATCTTTTAGTTTGGATTGGTCCATTGGGGCGGTCGCATATAGGAACTGATTGCTGGGCGTAAATGTCAGTCGTTGAATTAAGATACAATTTTCTCCAAACCGGATTGGGGGGTACACAAATTACTTGTTTACCGTCTTGGGTTGAGAGTCTGGTTAACAAACATTTTTCACAGTTACTGGTCATTGTAAATAGAGATTATCGCTGGTCGTATTTCCGGATACGACGCAAAAGAAATATAATAAAAATTAACCCCTTTTAAGATAAATCAAAACTTGGTTAAAATCATTTAAAGTACCGTCTTTTGGTGTTTGTCCTTCGTCTTCAAAAACAACCTCATTGGAATTTTCATTTACGTGTTCAACACCAATCACTTTTGTACAAATTGCCTCTTTCCCCGCGATTTGTATAGTTTCACCCGTAGCAATTCCCAGTTGAATGCTCACTGGCATTGCCCGCATCTTTCACCCCGCGCACTTCACCTGCGTGAAGGACTCTATTTATGGATCCTTGAGCATCTCTCGCGTTGAATCTAACCCCGAGTTTTTCTCCGGCTGTTTTCAAAGCGGTTTGGATGTCCCGGATACCATCTTTTCCGTGTTCGGCTGACATTGTGGCAGGAGTATAACTTAGGTGTGTGTGAGTGTCAAGAATGGAGGAGGATATTAGGGATATCAAGATATAAGGATAATGGGATATTGGGAGAAAAGGGAAAGAAGCTTACTTCAATTTCTAATTGACTTAACCCCCGCCCGTCAAAGCTATCTTTTGCTTTTGTGTTTCAATTGGGGTGGGATTGAGAAGCGGGACAAAAGCATCAGGTCTTACGCAGGTGGCACAAGATAAAACTTTTTTAGAAAAAGGAAACGGAGGATTACACTCTCTAAATATTGTTAAGATTCCATCGCCAACAGCGGTTATAGTCGTGTGTTGGTCACAGTCAATACAACATTTTCTTTCCCCATTCATAATGACTTATAGTATAGTTGTCTGATCTCAGGATGTCAAGACGGGTAACGATAAGTAAGATCAGATATTGGGATACGGGGATAGAAAGATTGTTTAATGGCTATATTTCTAAATTATTATATTGTTGAGCGGTTGTAATACGGCTCTTGCATACTGCTTGCTGCTTGCTACATACTACATGCAATGATTAAACTACCAAAATTAGTCGAATTGGATATCTCGGGAAAGGCGGTGCTTTTGCGATTGGACCTGGATGTTGATGAGGATTATTCAAGAATTGAAGCAGCCAAGGAGACGTTTGATGTTTTAAAATCCAATAATTGCCGGATAATTGCAATAGGGCATTACGGAAGACCTGATGGGAAAGTCGATGAGAAATATTCGCTTAGAAGACTGGCACCCGTTATTGAGAAGATTTCCGGAATGCAAACCGAATTTTGTGAGGAAACGGTTGGTGAAAAGGCAATTAGAGCTGTTGAGAATCTGAAGCAGGGATGCATTCTTCTTTTGGAAAATTTGCGTTTTAATTCCGGGGAGGAGAAAAATGATCCGGAGTTTGTACGGGACCTTGCTTCTCTGGGGGAATTTTATGTAAACGAATCTTTTGCTGTAAGCCACAGAAGTCATGCTTCTTTTATTGGTCTTCCGAGTGTTTTGCCGCATGCAGCAGGGATGCGATTAGTAAAAGAAGTGGAAGTTCTTTCGGGTATTTTGGAGAATCCCAGAAGGCCGGTTGTTGCGGTAATAAGCGGAGTCAAGAAAGACAAGATGGATAGAATTGCGAGTATTTTAGATAAAGTAGATAAGGTTTTAGTTGCTGGCCGGCTTCCGATATATTATGGGGACGATAACCCCGATCCTGAAAAAATAATCATGGCGAAACTGGTTCCTGATACGGAAGATATTACACTCCACTCGATTGATAAATTTAAAGAGGAAATTGCAAAAGCTA
>LBVJ01000034.1 GCA_000993025.1 Candidatus Woesebacteria bacterium GW2011_GWA1_38_8 | reverse complement strand
AAATCAATTTTTTCCATTTTTATATAGCTGAATTGTTATTCCATATCAACAGCATATTTCCCTTCTCTTGCCAAAGAGTTCATTTTAGCCCTCCTAATAAACGCGTCTTGGGCTAACTTTAGATTTTCACTTTTACCTGCCCATGCTTTTAATACAGGTTCTTGAAGGGCTCTTCCAAAGGAAAAAGACAATTCAGTAAAAAATCCAATGTTATTCATTTCATTAAGATTGTTCGTCGCCTCCTCCGGTGCTTGCCCTCCGGACAGGAAAACAATACCGGGTAATGTTTCGGGTATGACATCAGAAAAACAACGAAGTGTTGCCTCCGCGATTTCCTTGGATGAAGCTTTTGTCATGTTCTCTTTTGCTTGAATAACCATGTTTGGTTTTAACAGCATTCCTGAATAATCAATCCCCACCGATTCTAATGAGGCAAATACTGCTTTAAGCGTCCTATATGTTACCTCTTCGCATTTCGCTAAACTATGTCCTCCATCCATTAACACTTCTGGTTCAACGATCGGAACCATATTGTTTTCCTGACAGGCTTTCGCATAACTTGCCAATAACTCTGAATTCAATTTCAAACAATCATCCGTGGGTAGACCTTCACCAATTGTTATTACAGAGCGCCATTTGGCAAACTCAGCACCCATATTTTTATATTCAGCAAATCTTTCCGACAACCCATCCATTCCTTCGGTTACTTTTTCCGGTGATCCGCTATAAAGTTCTTTTATTCCTTTATCAACCTTTATCCCGGGGATAATTCCATGATCGGATAAATACTTCGAAAAGGGGACTCCTTCGTCGGTACTCTGTCTTATTGTTTCATCAAACAAAATCACCCCGCTTATATACTTATTAATGGCGGAAGTTTTAAATAGAAGCTGTCTGTAAATGCGATTGTTCTCAGGTGTTGATTCAACTCCGATCTTATCAAAACGTTTTTTTATTGTACCGTCACTCTCATCTGCAGCAAGTATTCCTTTACCTGGCGCAACTAATTTTTTCGCGATTTCATTTAATTTATTTACATCCATAGCTGGATTATTGTCCTATTTTCAATTTTCTATTACTATTTTCTTACTACCAATTTTTTTGTTTTCAACCATTAAACAATTTTTCCCATCTATTCAATGTATCATTTAATTCTTGCATCGGCAAGAAAAATCCGCCATACTGAATATATTATGAAGCCAGCTGATCCGACATCCGATTCTTTAATCAGTGGATTTAATACAAATATCCAGAACGCACCCCCGCAAGGTGTTGCAAATAACACCTCTCAAGGTATTGGCATAGAGCCCCAATCCTTCCACCCCACCCACTGAAGATTTGGGTTACACATCTCAACCACAGATAACTCCTTCTGTTGAACAACCGGAACCGCTCCTAACTCAACAAGCAACCATTTCTCCTCAACCCCTAGCTGAAAACTCCGCATTTGCACCTGCAGGCATTCAACTGCCGCAAAATCCTTCTGCTCCGGCAAATACAGCCCCATTAAACGATCCTGCACAAATATTCAATCCGGCCGCAGTAGAAAATCCGATTCCGGATAATAATAGCCCTTCGCAAATGACATCTCCCAACGATCCCCCGCCCGCTCCACCTTCACAACCGCAAATGAATCAGGTTCAGCCGGATCTGACAAGTGCAGTTGTAAGTGAAAAACCTAAAGGCAAGACTCCCGTTCTTTTAATTATTCTCTTGCTTCTTGTTGTTGGGGTACTCGGTACAGTTGGTTATTTGGCTTATCAGAATTACACCTTGAGTAAAAATGTTTCGGATACACCACCAACCCAAGCTTCATTAACAGTACCGGAGGTTAAAGAAGAAGAAATTGTTGACCCATATCTAAACTATGTTTCCCACCAGAGCGCCATAATGCCACTAACCTTTATGTATCCTAAAGGGTGGATCGTTAACGAAACTGAAAATGAAGAATTGGCAAATCAAAAAATGATCAAAGTTAACTCTGCTGATTTTTCTTATGAAGGAAGCGATATTGCGCAGGGATACGATCTCAGGATCGGACCGGTAAACGATCTAACTAAAAAGTATGATACTTTTGAAGCTTTCGCAGCTGAAGAAAATACGGACAGCCTCTTTACTCAGGAAAGCATTAATGAACATATGTGGCTTGTGAAAGGAAATGAAGCAAAAACACTTATCAATAAATCACCGCTTACGATCGCTCTATACGCAAGTCAGGAAAATGCCCAGGAAGCTGTAAACATATTTAGAAATATCCTCAATACGATAAATATTTCGGAAACTCCCCCTCCTGTTCCTCAATAGTTACCCCATATTGACCCTATTTCTCATCAACAAAGACAAAAATGGAAGTTTAAATTATACTTTTTACCTTATCAATTATAGATCCTGCAGATATCCCCCCATATTCTAAAAGCTCCTCCGGTTTTCCGCTTTTGGGAATTTTAGTTACTCCCAATTTATAAACGGGGACATTTTTAACTTCTGCCAGCACCTCCAATACAGCATCCCCAAGTCCCCCGGTAATATAATGGTCTTCAACTGTAATTATCACCTTTGTTTCCTTTGCTGCCTTCAATATCGTCTCTTTATCGATGGGTTTTATACTGTAAGCATCAATTACTCTTATATTTACCCCACTTTTTGCAAGTTCTTTGTGTGCTTTTAATGTTTCGTGGACACAATCACCGCAAGAAATTACAGTCAGTTTATCTTCTTTTGATGATTTCAGCGTCTTGCTTCCACCCACCCGAAAATCTTCATTACTGTTATATATTACAGGCACTTTCATTTTATTTATTCTCATATAATTTAGACCGTCGTCTTGATACATAAGGGCAGTTATTTTATAACAAGATACTCCATCTGATGGACAAAAAACTGTAGAGTTAGAGAGTGTTCGAAACATCGATATGTCTTCAAGTCCCATTTGACTTGGTCCATCCTGTCCGATAGACACTCCGTAATGCGAACCAATGATTGAAATGTGGTTTCCCGAATAGTGAAGCATTCTTATCTGATCAAGGGCACGCGTCCAAAAAGAGGCAAAAGTGGAAATAAATGGCAATTTTCCTCTTTCCGACATTCCAAGCGCGACCGAGACCATATTCTGTTCAGCAATAAACATTTCAAAATACCTTTCCGGAAATTTTTCTTTAAACTTATATGAAAATGTAGAATTACCCATATCCCCATCCATGACAACAATATCTTCGTACATCTTTCCCAGTTCTACTAATGCTTGACCATATGCCTCACGGGTGGCAACGGAATCACCAATGTGGGGTACGGGGTATGGAGTATGGGGTATGGAAAATGATTTTTGTTTTGAATTTGTAATATTGTTATTTGAAGATTGTTTCGGATTTAGGATTTCGAGTTTCGAATTTACGCGCTCTGTTTTTCTCACCTCAGCTCTTATTGTTTTATCAACGCTTCCCAATTCATCAAGCGCTTCTGTTAACTGTTCCTCATCCAGAGAGCGCCCATGCCACTCAACTTTCCCTTCCAGAAAACTTACCCCCTTACCCTTGATCGTTTTCGCAAGGATCATATAAGGTGTATCTGCTTTGGGAAGTTCGGATAAAACAAATTCGTAAGCTTTATTTACATCTTCAAGATTGTGTCCGTCGCTTATCACATACGTTCGCCAGCCAAATGATTTAATTCTATCCTCCAGTGTTATTAAATCGTGTCCCAAAAGTGTCTGTCCCGCTTGCCCCAAACGATTGACGTCAATAATTCCAACCAAGTTATTTAATTTGTAATGCGATGCGATTTCCAAAGCTTCCCAAATTTGCCCCTCAGCCATTTCTCCGTCTCCCAAAAGTACATAAGTTAAAAAGTCCAATTTATCCATCTTAGCCGACAAGGCCATACCGACACCTACCGACAACCCCTGCCCCAGAGATCCTGTCGGTACTTCAGTGTATTTAAATCTTTTTGTCGGATGACCTTCCAAAACACTGTCAAACTGCCTTAAGTTAAGCATTTCCTTTTCCGTCAGTTTTCCCGCTCCGCCGTAGAGAGCATAAAAAAGCGGACTTGCATGTCCCTTACTGAAGATCAATCTGTCGTTATTTATATTATCGGGGTTTTCAAGATCAAAACGGAAATACTTATAAAAAAGCGTTGCCATTATTTCCACTGCAGAAAGAGATGAGGTCACATGACCGGATCCCGCTTTGGTTGTAGAAGTTAAAATATAATATCGCAATAACTTACGTACGCTTTCAATGTTGTTTGTAGTCATAAAGTTATTATAGTAAGTAAAATTCGAAATTCTAATATCGAAATCCGAAACAATACTTAAATACTAAATTCTAAATAACAAAACTTCAATCGTTGGGGAATGATTTTCTCATAATCGAACTAAATATCTTCATTAATTCAGTCGCTTCGTTAATCAATTCAGTTCTTTTACCTTCTAATAAAAAACTATTATTTACATCCACCAACTTCAACCACAAAATGGTTTCTTTCGATTCTTTTCTGCAAATTTTAATTCTGTGAATAAAATCTTTCTTGCTTATTGATTCATTTGCCTCGATATAGTTTGCAGCCATCGAACCTGAAGATCGTGATAATTGTTTTAGATCTTCAATGTTGGAAGTAGTTTTAAGCAACTGTTTAACAAATAGTCTGATGTCTTTAGCGAACCGCAAAGTGCGGTCCTCTAAATCGTATTTTTTAAAGCTGTCCATTATTCGTGCTTCGGATTTATGGTTTACATTTCGGATTTCGTGCTTCGTGCTTCGGATTTATATATTACGTCATAAATGCTCTTTCGGAACACACTTTGCAGTGACTGTGATCGATTTTCATTAATTTCTGCTCAAATCTTTCGATAGTTGGCAGAATATCTTCTCTTTTTTCAACTATTTCAAAAACATCCATTTCTTCATGGCTTATGCTTAAATTCTCTTTAAAGCATTGAATAATATTCTTCCAAAAACTGCCAAATAATATAAAGGGTTTGTGGTGTCCGTAATAAAGCTTGGCTAATACCCATGCCGTTCCCAGTTCGCTTATCGTTCCCGTTCCCCCGCTGAAAATGATATAAAGGTCAGCGTGTTCAATAAGTTTATACATCCTCTCAATGTAATTCGTAGTTTTTATTTCAACATCGGGAATATTACCAACATATCTGCCTTCAAAACCTGTTGCATTTTTGGGATAAAAAGTAACGGTTAAAGTTTCTCCACCCACTTTTTCGGCACCTTTAGTTGCGGCGTCCATAACACCCGGACCTCCGCCATTAACTATCGTATAACCTGCTTTGGCAACAATTTCAGCGATCTCAAATGCATCTTTATAGATCCCGCTAACTTCCGGCACATCGGCATCACCAAAAAAGGCAATGTTCTTAATTAATGGTCTTGGTAAATGATCATCCATAAAAAATATAATGCTAATCTGCTAATATTGTACTAATTCTACCAATACCTACTAATATTCGCAGGTATTAGTTGTATTAGTTTCTATTCGTTGATTAGTATTATTAATACTGTGCTTTATAGAACTTTTCCAAATTCTCCTCAATATCCCCTTCCAGTATTCTTTTTGTCATCACAACCTCGTCAACTCCCGCAAGCTTAACACTCTTAATATTATCCTCAGAAATTCCTCCGTCAAGACATATCTTGAAAGTAAATCTCTCTCTCGTTTTTATATCTATAAGCTCCTCTATCTTATCATACACGCCGGAATTGAACTCCTTTCCACCTCTACCTGCAGGATAGGTCATTAAAAGCACAACATCCAATTGCCCAAGCGCTTCATAATTGATTTGATTTAGGTCGGTTCCAAAATCAATTGCAAAACCCGCTTTAAGGCGCCAGTCTTTTACCTCTTTGATAAAAGACAATTGGTCGGGCATATATTCTATTTGCCCGATAATTCTATCCGCCTTTACACATCTTCGAACCCATGACGCAGGATCTTTTACCATTAAGTGATAATCCACCTTAAATTTAATATCCAATTCAGACAATGTTTCAGGAGTAATTGTTACAATATCCTCATAAGTTCCGTCGTTGATGTCTATCTGCACCCTCGCAAGGTCATATCCGTGCGGCAGGATAACGTCGTTCAAGTTATTTATGAACCCAACAGCTATGTCAGTCTCGGACGTATTTATGGCGGGAATGATAATCATGTGTACAAAGATTATAGGGCGATTAAGCAAACAAGTGATTAATCACTTAGTCACTCAATCATTTCTTATCTTCCTCAAAGGATAAAGTTATTGGGTCAGAAGGCGCTTTTTCCGAGGGAATCGTATTCCCAACTCTAATCACCTGTTCCACCAACCTGTTTGCGTATCCCCATTCGTTGTCATACCATGCAAAGACCTTGACCAGGTTTCCGCCGACGACTTGTGTAAGACCCAAATCAACAATCGCCGATTCACTTCTGCCAATAATGTCGGATGATACAAGCGGCTCTTTTGAAACTGCTAAAATTCCTTTAAACAAAGCGTTTTCATTGGCAGCTTTTTCTAAAACACCATTGACCTCTTCAACTGTCACATTCTTTTTAAGAAGCAGAGAAAAATCTGTCAATGACCCTGTAGGAACAGGAACCCGAAGAGCAACTCCGTCAAAAAGACCTTTTAATTCCGGAATCGTTTCCGTTGTCGCAATAGCTGCCCCTGTTGACGTCGGAACGATATTCTGCGCAGCGCCCCTTGCTCGTCTTAAGTCCTTATGCGAGCCGTCCTGCAGATTTTGGTCGTCGGTATATGCATGGATCGTCGTCATTAACGCCTTTTCAATTCCGAAAGCGCTATGCAAAATCGCCGCAACGGGAGCAATACAGTTTGTCGTACACGAAGCGTTCGATATTACATCAATCGAACCCGCCTGTCCTGAGCCTGCCGAAGGATACTCATTAACGCTCAAAACATAAGTCTTTACATTGTCTCCTTTTGCCGGAGCCGAGATAACAACTCTTTTGGCTCCGCCAATGGCGTGTTTTTTTGCATCCTCCTCAGATGCAAAATGTCCCGTTGATTCAATTACAACATCCACGTCATATTTACCCCACGGAATTTTTTCCGGAGCTCGCTGGGCTAGAACGGGAATTTTGTAGTCCTTCCCAAAAATTTTCAAATATCCGATCAGGGGGTCGTCATCGGTAGCGGTTTTTGCATCTTTAACCTTTTCTGCAACAACCCCATATTCAAATTTTCGATATGTGGAATCGTAATTTACCAAATGCGCCCAGCCGTCAACTTCCATCGAACCCGAAGTGTTTATGGCGGAGATCTCCATATCCCCCGTATGTTTTGAAAGCCAAATACGGAAAGCCAGTCTTCCAATTCTGCCAAAACCGTTAATGCCGACCTTTACCATAATATTAATTAGGCATAAGCTTTGCTTATACCAACTTTTACCATAGTACCAGTATAAGTCCAAGTCTACGTCTAAGTAAACATGAATCTGTTATATAATACTAAACGATGAAGAGGAAGAAACCGGTTATTTCCATATTTACCACTACTTGGGGACATAAAAGCATCGGCAAAGCTGTGGAAAATGCGCTTAAGGGATATCGGGTCTATTTTAACTTGATCGAACCCGACGCAATAAGCGTCAAGCCATACAATGCGCTTTATGTTGTTTCTCCATCCCTATTTAAACTCCCTTTTAAGATGTCACAGTTAAACTATGTAAGTAAAATAATAGAAAAATATTTATCAAAACCATATACAAAAAAGATAGAGGAACTAATAAAACGACAAAGGCCAAAAATTGTGATCAGTGCTTATTTTGCTTTTAATTTCAACCTAGTCAAACTATCGAATAAGTACGATTTTCTCCTTCTAAATATCATTGCCGACCCAAGGACCTTTCATCCGCTTGCGGTTTTTTCAAGCGCTGAAAATTTTGTATTTGATGAAAACGCCGAGAAAAAATGTTTGAATTACGGTATTTCCCAAAATCGGATCATAAAAAGCGGGTGGTTTGTGAGAAAGGAATTTCAAGGGTCATACAATAAGTTAAGGGTAAGAAGATCCCTAAGTCTCTCACCAAATGAATTCACAATCGCAGTTATTGGTGGCGGTGAAGGTACGATCAGTATCCTTAAAATATTGCCGGCATTCGCAGACATCAAACATAAGGTGCAGGTGGTGTTCATCTGCGGAAGGAACAAGAGTTTATACAGATCCTTAAAACTTTTTCAGGCAATGCACGATTTAAAAAACGGTAATGATGTTAAATTTGTTATTAAAGGATACACGGAAAATACCCACAAATACCTCCAGGCATCCGATCTCGTAATAGGAAAAGCCGGTCCGAACTTGCTATTTGAAACCGTAGCAACACAAACACCCTTTTTTGCGATATCGCACATTGCCGGTCAGGAAGACGGCAATTTAGACATCATTAAAAAATATAAACTCGGTTTTGTCGAAGAAAATCCCGTAAAGGCAATAAAACTTACAAGAAAGATAATCAGAAATCCCAAAATATTGAAGCGTTTCCAAAAACCGCTGCAGAGACTATCTGAGTACAATAACAAATCATACAAAATATTAATGGAGTATATTAAAGAAAAACTCAACACAAATAGTCTCGGTTCTTAAACTTAAACTTTCAGCGCTTCTATCCCCGGCAATGTTCCATTAGCTAAAAATTCCAACGCTGCACCTCCGCCGACGGAAATCCAATCAAACTTATCATTAAGTCCCAACAAAGTTATTGCCGCTTCGGCATCTCCACCCCCGGCAACCTTGAATGCAGAAGATCGTGCAATTGCATTAAATACTTCCATTGTCCCCTGGCGGTGGCCTTCATCCTCATATTTACCGGGAACGCCGGCTAAAATTATCGTATTAGCTTTTGCAATTTCCTCTTTAAATTTATCAATC
>LBVJ01000033.1 GCA_000993025.1 Candidatus Woesebacteria bacterium GW2011_GWA1_38_8 | reverse complement strand
TCGAGAATGTCAGGCACATTCTCGATTCCAACGTTTCTGATAAATCTTCTGATTGCCGAATCGGTCTGTCTTTCGTCTACGGTAAATTGATGCCAGCGAACCAATTTGATCAACTTTTCGGTATCTTTTTTTGAAAACCGCAGGCGTTTGGCGATATTATAAGCGTTATTGGTACTTACCAGTTCGTGGTTATAAAAAGTGATTGTTCCGCTCCCGAGTTTTTTATAAGTTTTCGCCTTTCCGCTGTCATGAATAAAAGTCGCAAAGCGTACAATGGAGTCCTTTGATGGACAGTGTTTCAAAGCCATCAAAGAATGTGTCCCGACATCATAAATATGATGTCTTCCGGGAGATTTTTGTTCCACTCCGAAAGTACTTTCCATTTCGGGAAGAACCTCCTTCAAAAGTCCGGAGTTTTTAAAAAGAAGCATTCCTTCGTAAGGATAATTTGATTTGAATATTTTTATGATCTCATCTCCGACTCTTTCGTTCGCTATCTTATGAATCAGATGTGCATTATTCTTTATTCCGTTGAATGTTTTTTCTTCAATTGTGAATCCTAATTGTGCAGATATTCTTATTGCCCTCATCATGCGAAGTGCATCTTCCCGGTATCTTTCATCCGGATCTCCGACAGCGCGGAATATTCTATTATCCAAATCCGATTTCCCGTCGAAAGGATCAATTAGTTCTACATTCACCGTAACTGTTTGTGATTTATGATTTATGATTTGTAATTTGTTTCGGATCTCGGATTTATGATTTCGAATTTTGAAGCTCATAGAGCTTATTGTTGCTTCTCTTCTTGCAAGATCTTCTTCTAAAGTTTTACCCCATTCGATCTTGTCGGGATGGCGAGTGTCTGAATACCCAGCTTCTGTTCTGAAAGTTGTTATTTCATAAGGGCGTGTACCTTCTATCTCGTTTTCAATTCCGACCGTTCCGAAAGCATTGTCGTAAAAAGCGTCGGGAAATATTTTAAGCATATCTTCCGGCGCAGTGTTTGTAGTCAAATCCCAATCATATGTATTGTTGCCTAAAAGCGTATCTCTTACGGCACCGCCTACAATATAAATTTCAGAATTGTTTTCCTGGAATGCTGTTATAATTTCAGCTAATTGTTTCGGTATTTTGATTTGCATACAAATCACATTATACTTCATTACGGCGTTTCATTGAATAATAGACATATGAAAAAACACAAATTGGAGGCAAAATTTAAAAAATGGGAAATTATAAATAAATTTAAAAATGAAAAAATTATTGATATTTTGCTTGAAAATCGGGGAATCGTAGCAAAAAAGTCAGTTGACGAATATTTTAACCCGACACATCCGGAAAAAATCGGATTGAAGGAATTGGGAATTAGTCGAAAATCCGTAACACGGGTAATTAAAAGAATTCAAAAAGCCCTTAGAAATAAGGAGAAAACAATAATATTTGGTGACTATGATGTAGACGGAATAACATCTTCCGCCATTTTATGGGAATATCTTTACAGTGCGGGACTTGATGTAACACCATATATACCTGAGCGTTTTTCTGAAGGGTATGGGATCAAAGAAGACAGTGTAATAAAGCTTAAAGAAAAATACCCCGATCTTTCTTTGATCATCACAGTCGATAATGGGATTATAGCGTATGATGCGGTAAGTAAGGCTAATAAATTTGGGATTGATGTAATAATTCTCGATCACCATGAAAGCGGAGAGAAATATCCTGAAGCATATGCAATAGTACATTCTACAAAATTATGCGGAGCGGGGATTGCGTGGTTCTTTGTCCGGGAAATTGATTGCATAATTCAAAATTCATCATTCAAAATTCGTAATTACCTTGAACTTGCGGTATTGGGAACCGTTGCCGACCAGATGCCGCTTGTGGGAATTAACCGCTCTATTGCTAAGTACGGTCTTGAACAGCTTAACACTACTCAAAGGACGGGACTTCTTGCTCTATATGAAAGCGCGGGGATCGAAAAAGGAAATATCGGTGTGTATGAAATAAACTACATTATCGCTCCGCGTCTTAACGCAATGGGGCGACTTGAAAATGCCGTAGAATCGTTGAGGCTTCTTTGTACAAATAACAGATCCCGCGCTTTGGAACTCGCTGGACTTTTAAACAGAACCAATATCAAAAGACAAAAGATCGTTGACGAAGTAGTAACAAAAGTAAAGCTTAAAATGAGTAAAAAATATCTGGATAAAATAATTGTTCTTGAAGGTGATTCGTATCACGAGGGAGTAATTGGACTTGCGGCATCGAAGCTTACTGAGGAATTTTGGCTTCCGTCTATTGTGATTTCAAAAGGTAAGGACGTATCAAAAGGTTCTGCCAGATCTATTCCGGGGTTTAGTATCATTTCTGCGATCAGGTCGGCAGGAGATCTGATTATTAGCGGAGGCGGTCATGAAATGGCAGCCGGATTTTCAATTTTTACAAATAATATATCAAAGTTCCGAAGAGCTATGAAAAAATATGCCGAAAGTAATTTAGACGGAAAGATGCTGGAAAAAAAACTAAAGGTCGACACCAGTCTTTTATATTCGAATTTAACCCATGAACTTGTTTCTCAAATCTGCGAAATGGAACCATTTGGTATCGGTAATCCCTCTCCATCTTTCACTACAGATACTTGTGAAGTAATTGAAGTTAGACAGGTGGGCAAAAGTGGAAACCATTTAAAATTTAAGTTAAAAAAAGAAAATATTATAATTGATGCGATATCATTCAGCGATTTGAATAACGTTTCTGACTATTATCCGGGAATGAAATTGGACATTGTGTATAATTTGGAAGAAAACTACTGGAATGGAAATGTATCGTTACAATTGAAAGTGAAAGATGTTCGTGAGTCAATTCTATAACAATTTAACTATGTCATCAGATGATCAACTAATATCAGAAGAGTACGGGAAATTCCAATCGCTAATAATGGGTAACGGAGTAGATGTTGATATGATCCGCAAGGCATGGGAGTTTGCGAAAATTGCCCATTTCGGTCAAAGGCGGAATACAGGCGAACCTTTTGTGCTTCATGCCCTGGAAGTTGGAAAAAAACTTTATGAATGGAAGCTGGATACTGAATCGATAGTGGCTGGAATATTACACGATACTGTTGAAGATGGGGGGGCGGAAAAAGAAGATCTCTCAAAGGAGTTTGGTGAAGAAGTAGCTGTTCTGGTTGATGGAGTTACAAAAATATCCGATATAAAACTCCGAGGAAGCATGAATGAGGAATTTATTGAAAATTTACGAAAAATGTTTTTGGCTATGGCAAAAGATCTGAGAGTAATTTTAATTAAATTGGCGGATCGTTTGCACAATATGAAAACACTTCACGGACTCGATCCGGCAAAAGGCGGAAGAATTGCCAAGGAAACATTGGAGATATACGCACCCCTAGCTGAAAGGCTTGGTATGGGACAATTAAAAGCAGAACTTGATGATCTGGCTTTTCCTTATGTGTACTCTGATGAATATAAAAAAGTTTTGAATCAATCAAGAGCATTTTATAAGTATGCGGAAAGTCACATTGAAAAAATGAAAAGAGCGCTATTGAGTGCATTCTCCGATTTTAATTTGAAATGTACTATCAGTGGAAGGAAGAAACACCTTTATTCGCTTTGGAAAAAACTTGAGAGACCGGATATAGAATGGGATTTTGAAAAAATACACGACATTATGGCAATGAGAATCCTTGTCGAGACGGTTTCTGATTGTTACAAAGCACTGGGAATTGTTCATGGCATATATAAACCGGTTCCCCATATCGGGATATCGGATTTTATTGCGCAGCCAAAACCAAACGGATATCGTTCGATACACACGAAGGTTTTTGGACACGAAGGAAAAATCGTCGAGATCCAAATAAGAACTTATATAATGCACGAAGAAGCAGAAAACGGTATAGCTGCCCATTGGGCATATGCAGGTGAAAAATCAAAAAAAGGTGTTGATGAAGAAAAATTAGAGAAGTTATCATTTGGAAAATCATTTTCAAAATTATCTTGGGTGAAACAGTTGGCTGATTGGCAGAAAGAGATAAAAGATACAAAGGATTATCTGAATGCGGTCAAGTTTGATGCTTTAAGTTCCAGAATCTTTGTATTTTCTCCCAAAGGAGATGTTTTTGATCTGCCGGTTGGAGCTACCCCCGTTGATTATGCTTTTTCAGTCCATACAGATTTGTCTGGATATATTAAAGGGGCAAAAGTAAATGGTAAGATAGTGTCTTTGGATCATCAACTAATAAGCGGAGACGTTGTGGAGATTATAAAGACAAAAAATTATAAACAACCCTCCGCAGATTGGCTTGATTTTGTAAAAACTACTCAGGCAAAAAGTCAAATTGAAAAACAGTTAAGAAAAGCAGATAATCCAATATAGAACAATGAGAACTTTAGCGATTGATACACTTCAAAAAACAGGAGAAAAGGTGACTCTTATGGGTCATGTTGACAATGTTCGGGACCATGGAAAGATAACTTTTATCGATTTTCGCGACCGAAGCGGTATTATTCAGTGTGTTGGGCAGAACTTAGAGAAAGTAAACCTTCAAAGTGCGGTAGAAATTTCAGGCATTGTCAACAAAAGACCTGAGAACATGGTTAATAAAAATATTGCCTCGGGAGCCGTTGAAATATGGATAGAAGACCTGAAAGTATTGTCGCAGGCTGACGAACTTCCGTTTGATATGGGAAAAGAAGTATTGGATCTTCAGCTGCCGACACTTTTAGATTACCGTACGTTGACACTAAGACATGGCAAGGTGTCTAAAATATTCAAGGTTCAGGAAACATTGATGGAAGGATTTAGAAGGGCTTCAAAGAGTATCGGGTGTACAGAAATATTCACTCCGACAATATCGGCTTCTTCCACAGAAGGAGGAACGGAAGTGTTCAAGGTCAAATATTACGACCACGACGCTTTTCTTGTTCAAAGTCCTCAGCTTTATAAACAAATGCTCGTTCCGGTGTTCGAACGGGTTTATCTTGTCTCCCGTGCTTATCGGGCGGAACCATCCGTTACAACACGCCATTTGTCGGAGTCGATCCAGATGGATTGCGAACTTGGGTTTGTTGACTTTGAAGAACTTCTTGATGCAATGGAATTTGTCGGACGGGAGACAGTTTCGTATGCGGTAGAGTGTAACAAAGAAATATTGAAAGATTACGGTGTGGAAGATATAAAAATAAATAAAGAAATTCCGAGATTAACGCTTCGCGAAGCGCAAAAAATAATTAAAGAAAGGACCGGAATTGACCATACAAATGAAATTGATATGATGCCGGAGGATGAAAGGGAAATATGCAAGTGGGCACATGAAGAGAGAAATAGCGATTTTGTGACAATAACCCACTTCCCAACAAAAAAACGCGCATTTTATACAATGCCGGATCCTGTTGATCCCGAATATAGTTTGAGTTTCGACCTCCTTTTTAAGGGAGTGGAAATATTGAGCGGATCACAGCGGATCAATGATCACAATAAATTGGTAGCAATAATAAAAGAAAAAGGGATGGATCCTGAAAGTTTCAAGATGTATCTTCAGGCTTTTAAATACGGTATGCCTCCAGAAGGCGGATTTTCCTTCGGACTTGAGAGAATCACTATGCTTCTTTTAAACCTTGCCAACGTTCGTGAAGCATCTCTTTTTCCAAGGGATATGGAAAGAGTAGACTTCAGACTGTCTTCAAAAAAGAAAGAAACAAAAAAGAAAAAGTAATCTCAAAGAGATTATTGAAATACATTCACCAATAGGATATTGTTTCTGATATGGGATCGACAAAAAACAATTATTTAAAAAATGATAGTAATTTTTTTATGCTTCTTAATGCAAGCATTCTTTTTATCTGCCTGTTTGCGATCGTTTCAAGCATACCCTCTTCAAGATCACGGACAAATCCAGCTTTAACTAACGATCAAACATTGGGTATAAGCGTGGAAAAAGCTTTAGCGGAAGATTATATTTATCCAAAATACATTGGTACAGATGATATTAGTTTTTCGGCGGGATCCGTGTTAGCTATTGATCTGAAATCAGGAGCGATACTTTATGAAAAGAATTCCAGGGAACCCGTTTTACCGGCTTCAACCTCTAAGATCATTACTGCCCTGGTTGCAATGGATCATTTTGATCAGAATGATCAGTTATTTGTTCCCCCACTAATAGTTGAAGGGCAAAAGATAGGTTTAATTGAAGGGGAAATGCTATTTGCGGAAGATCTTCTTTATGCACTTTTGGTGTCAAGCGCAAATGACGCTGCAGAAGTAATCGCCGCGAATTATCCCGGAGGAAGAGATTTGTTTGTTGCAGCAATGAATATGAAGGCACAACAGTTGGGTCTTAAAAACAGCCTTTTTTTGAACCCCACGGGTCTTGATCAGGAATATCAAGCAACAACGGCGCACGATCTTGTAAAAGTCTCATTTTACGCAATGCAAAACCCCTTATTTGAGAAGATCGTAGCAACAAAGACTTATAATATAGTGAATTCGGAAGGTGAGGTCAGGTATAAACTTCATAATATAAACCAGCTTTTGGGGAATATCGAAGGTGTAAAGGGAATTAAGACAGGAAAAACTGACGGAGCTATGGAAAATTTACTAACTTGTATAGAAAGGGATGGAAATCAGATCATTATCGCTGTTTTGGGTTCAAATGATCGTTTTGGTGAGACAAAAAATTTGATCAACTGGATATATAAAAGCTTTATATGGCAGGGATGATCGGATGGAGCTACTCTATATAGTCATCGATGATGGCGGATACATAGGCTGTAAAATCATCATCTCCCTCAAAAACAATGACAGGTTGATAGTACTCCGTATATTGGTCAGGATCGTAATAAGCAAGATAAACTTTTCTGATCACAATATTGCCTTGTGACCTATCGTCGACATTGGCAAAGTATGCCTTCCCCGATTTCAGATCTTCCCAAGCCTGATCAGCTGTCTTAATGGGGTATGTACCACTTTTGTTTTCGTCAATTGCAAAGTAATGATATTCGGCAAACACGATTTGATCACCGGGACTTTTTGCACCGGTGAACATGAACCATATATTTGCCTGATCGAGGACACTTGTCACATTAGGAAGTTCGTTATAACTTTTTCTGTATAAATTTATTTTTGTTATATGTGCATCCGACAAAGAATTCGCGGGATTAAAGTTACCGTCTTCTATTTTTATATATTGATGGACTGTTTGGCCGGTCAAATCTCCAGGAACCGACATTGCTCTTGATAAATATGTTTTTGCCAATGCTGAAGCTCTGGCTGGATCGGGGGGGACGTTTTCGAGTACGGATGGTTTAGAGTTCAAATTATAGCTTATCGAGAATATTCCCGTGACTATGTTGAGATTAAGCGATGCCGGAGATGAATTATGTTTGAACAAATATACTGTTTCCACAAGTTCTGTTCCGTTCGGATTAAAACCAAGACCGGTTGCTTTTTGTTTGGGAAAGTAACGGCGGTAAATTTTTGTTACGATAAGATAGGAATATCTGACAATAACGATAAATATTGCAGTATAGATCGAATATCGGATGATCTTCCTGGATAAAATTGATACTTGGGTTAAGGAAGACATGATATCAATTATTAATTATAAATTGGAAATTATCAATGCTAAAACAATTTACTAGTGCTAAAATTTAAATATGGATAAAATAAGAACCCGTTTTGCTCCAAGCCCGACAGGGTCGATGCATATTGGAAATTTGCGTACCGCTTTGTATGCTTACGCTTTAGCAAAATATAACAATGGGGATTTCATATTAAGAATAGAAGATACCGATAAAAAAAGAGAAAAAGAAGGAGGTGTTGAAGAAATAAAGAATTTACTGCACACATTTGGTATTTTATGGGATGAATACTACGTTCAATCTGATCGGGTAAAAAAAGGAATTTACAAGGGAGCTGCAGAAAAGTTGGTTGCTGAAGGTCATGCTTTTTATTGCAGATGCGAAGCAAAGAATGCAAAAGAAGAGGGTTTTTCTACAGCTTTCTTGTAAATTCCCTTTATTACCCGATCCGATTGAACGTAGTATTCATCCCACAAAATACCAAATGTGTGTAGTAAATTCTTAAT
>LBVJ01000032.1:9618-11167 GCA_000993025.1 Candidatus Woesebacteria bacterium GW2011_GWA1_38_8 | reverse complement strand
AAAAATGAAAGCCTTTGAACACGGAATGGGGCTTCTGAAAATGTCATTGATCGGGTCTTGGAGACTGAAAATAAAACCAGTTCTGTTTAAGAAATAGTGTGCTATTGACTAACCTCTTTTGTTGAAATCAATGAAATCTTTGAAAATCGAATTTAATGATTTTTGTGAAAATAGATTTATTGGGAATTGAAAATTTTTCTTGGTAATATTTTTAACTCTTTTTCTTTTTGAAGTTATCTGACCAAGATTAATAATTACCCAACCTATCGAAGTGAAGCGAGTTAGGCCAATATTCCAGTTTCTATTAACTATCCATTCCCATGTGCCGATGAATTTATATAGAAGGATTGTAACGGGAAGACTTCTAAGAAGCAGGGTTAGTGGGTAGTTCTTGATCATTGTTGCAATTCTATTTTTGTTGAAATGCTGTTTTACTTTGAGTCTGACGAAGGGAGCAAGGTCGGTTGAAGCTCTTTTGTGATAGACGATTGCATTTGGGTATCTGATAACTTTGTAACCCATAGATCTTGCGCGAAGCGCCAAGTCCATATCCTCATATCCAATCCCATATTCAGGGTCATAACCACCGATCTTGACAAAGACATCTTTTTTTATAACACAAGCAGACCCGCTCGCAGAAAGAATCTCCTCCTCTTTATCAAATTGTCCTCTGTCTTTTTCACCGGCTCCGATAGTCACAGGATTACCGTAGATATCCATGGTCTCTCCTGCAGTATCAATGATGTTCCGCTTATAATAATTTAATAGTTTTCCCTGAAGAATTGCGATATTTTTGTCATATTTAAGCCGCTTGATTATATTTTCAAAATAATCCTTATGTATTGCTACGTCATTATTGAAATAGCAAAGATATTTTCCTCTGGCGTTATTTGCACCAAGGTTGAGTCCTTGACTGTACATATTAATTTTATTTCTAACTACCCGACAATTGGGTAATTTATTAAAACGCGTTGTTAAATAAGAAACACTGTCATCATCAGAATTATTATCAATAACAAGAAGTTCCCAATTGCTATAATTTGGTTTTGTTAAAGAGTTTAGGCAATCCTCAAGTAGGTTAAGTCTGTGACCGTTTAGATTTGAAATAATAATTGATACAAGTGGGGACTTCATGATAATATCGTTTGTACCATTTTAACTTTAAAGTATGCAAAAGAAAAGGGTGTTGGTAACTGGTGGTGCAGGATTTATCGGGAGCCATTTAGTTGATTATCTTGTAAAAAAAGGCAACGTTGTCACAAGCGTTGACGATCTTTCAGGAGGATATCGGGAAAATATTAATAAGAATGGTAGTTTTATTAAGCTTGATCTTCGCGATTTAAAAAAAACCAAATTGGCAGTTTTGAAAGCGCGACCAGATATTATTTACCACTTGGCTGCTGATGCAACCGAGGGGCGTTCTCAATTTACACCGATAGAGTGTACCGGAAGAAATTACCAGTCCACACTCAACCTGCTGGTTTCTGCAATTAACAGTAAGGTTAAAAGATTCATTTTTACTTCCTCGATGGCGGTATACGGTGCTCAA
>LBVJ01000032.1:0-9578 GCA_000993025.1 Candidatus Woesebacteria bacterium GW2011_GWA1_38_8 | reverse complement strand
CCATTTAATGAAGCGATGCCTACACGACCTGAAGATATTTATGGAATATCAAAAGCGTCTTCCGAGAAAGCGGTTGAAATTCTTTCAAAAGTTCATGGTATGGAATATGTGATCATAAGACCACACAATGTTTATGGACCGCGCCAGAATATGGCTGATCCATACAGAAATGTAATTGCGATATTTATGAACCGAATATTGCAGGGGAAAGCTATTTATATATATGGTGACGGAGAACAGAAAAGAGCGTTTTCGTATGTTTCTGACATGATTCCTGCAATTGCAGAAACGGGATTTATAAGATCGGCAAACGGTGAGATTTTCAATCTCGGTTCGGATACTCCATTTACCATTAATAACTTAGTGAAAACACTTTCAGAAGTTAGCGGAAAAAAGATTGCAATCGAGCACATAAAAAGCAGGCCTCAGGAAGTGAAACTTGCATACTGTAAACACGATAAGGCAAAGAGAATACTTAAATTTTCCGATAAGACCAAACTATCACAAGGTCTTTTGGAGATGTGGAAATGGGCGCTTGGGCGGGGTAGTCAGACTCCAAAGTATATTGATTTAGAAATATTGGGAAAAGAAGCACCGTTGACTTGGAAAAACCGATTAATTTGAGATCTCCACTCTATTTGTATGAAAAAGGATGACGTTTGATTTATAGATTATTTAACAACCATGTATGATGGTATTATTGTATGATAAATAAAAGACTGTTCAAGTCAATTCTGATATTGGTATTCATATTGTCGTGTTTATTCTCATTAGCCGATTCCGTAAAAGCTCAAGATCATGCGAATAATGTCAAAAAGGAATTGGTGAATCCAGGTAATTTATTTTATCCGGTAAAAAGATTTTGGGAAAAGAATAGGATAAAGATTATAAAAGATGATTATAAAAAAATAAAATATTACGAATTACTTCTCGATAAAAGATATTCGGAGTTGAATTTTATAGTGATGAAGAAAGACGTCAGTCAGATGCAAAAATCCAGCGAAAGATTCCAATACTATGCGGGACTGACAACAGAGACCCTTGAAACATTACAAAACGCAGATGAGAACAAAGCCGAAATGATAAAAAGGTTTGAAAACTATATTGAAACACTTCCGGCTTTACGGGATAATTTCCCGGCAAATTCGAGTAATTGGATGTTCGTACAGTACTGTATCGATTCTTTAAATATTTATATTTCCGATTTGAAAAATTAACATTCCTGAACGATCTTTGCAGATATTTTGAAAAAAGAAAAATTATTATATTTGTCAGAACTTATAAAGCATTAGGTGTTAAAGAAAGAGGTAAAACGAATGAGAATGGCAAATACGTAAATATTCATCGAATGTGGTGGCCAGATTTTAATCTTGTATTTAAATTAGAACCATATGCGTTACTGCGTACACTATACATCGGAACAGGGTTATTTTTTGATTCCTTCCTTTTCCTTCTGTTTAATTACAAAAAGATCAGTGTAATATATGTACACGGTTTTATTGCCGCGCTCATAGGATTACCTCTATCAAAAACATTTAAGAAAAAATTCGTTGTACAAACACATGTTGGCTTTAAATTCGGGAGTGGGGGAATAATGAACAAAATAATCAAATACGTACTTGTTAATTCTGACAGTGTGTTAGTTTTGACAAAAAACGCAAAGGATCAACTTATAAGTATTGGCATACCGAATGAAAAGATCACTATATATCATTATTGGGTGGATAAACATACATTTGTTAAAGTGAAGAACGCAAAAAATATTTTGAAATGGAAAAATAGTTTTTATGTGTTATTTGTCGGAAGATTGGTAGATGTAAAGGGGATGCAAACAATTGTCAGTTTGGCAAAAAAGCTTAAAAACATCACTTTTGTAATTGCAGGATCAGGTCCTATGGCGACGGAGATCGAGCGTCAGTCATTAGTAATTAATAATTTAAAATACTTGGGAAAGGTTGAAAATCAAAAACTTCCTGTCTATTACAGCGCATCGGATGTACTCCTTATCCCGTCCAAAATTATTGACCAAACATATGAAGAGGGTATACCGCGAGTAATGATAGAAGCGTTACATTGCGGTTTACCGGTTGTAACAACACCCTCTGGCGGAATCCCTGATGTTTTCAGTAAAGATTTCGGATTAATGGTTGACGATCGTATAAATGATCTTGAGAACGCGATAATTAAAATGCAATCAAACAAGACCCTGAATAATATATTGTCTCGAAATACCCGAAAATATGCGCTAAAATATTTCAGTATTAAGAATGCTCAAATTATTGAAAAAAATCTCTTGGCGTAAATTAATTCTTTCGCCTCTGCCTTCCATATTAATCGCATTATTGATCTCAATTCCTTGGTATAGGAGCGGATATATAATTGGCGGGGCAGAAGAGAGTCTATCGTTTCTTAATCCGGGAAGAACAGCAGAATTATATCAATACGCATGGAATGATTCTGCATTTGGTGGACCCCAAACAGTGGCTCATTCACGATTTCCATATTTCTATTTAAGTTCTTTGTTGGTGAATTGGGATATCAAACCGGAAATTATTCAGACTGTAACATTTATAACTTTATATGTTTTAGGCGGTGTCGGAATGTACCTGTTTTTATCTGTATTTTCCGACAGACAGACGGCAGTTTTTGGAAGCGTGTTTTATTTAGTAAATACTTATACGTACGCTAACATTTGGCACAGATTTATTTCTCCTTTATTTTTCTTTTATCCACTTTTCCCTCTATCACTATATTTATTTGTATTACTTTTAAGAAAAAAAAGGATAATATTTCTAATCTTATTTCTGGTTGTAAACGCACTTTTTTCCTACTCATACTCCTCCCCTGCTTTGATTATTACCATATGGTCAGTACTGGGAATTATTACAATTGCAAAAATCTTCACGGTAGGTCAAAAAAAATACACAGATAAAATTTATCCGGTATTTGTTTTGATATCAGCACTTTTTCTTTGGTGTCTGACGAATTGGTGGTGGTTAAAATATGTTATTAATAATTCAATATCCTTTTATTCGAATATGTTTAGTACCGACTCCAATTTAAATGTCTTACGAAGTATTAGCGGCCAATATCCGCTAAGAATATTTAGCACGCTGCGATATCCCGGGGTACTTGCGGAACTATTCAATTATATTAATTATTTTATACCGATATTTGCAATCTTTGGGTACACGGTAGTTAAGGGGAAATTTCAAAAGCTGGCTATCATCTTGCTTGCCTTAGCTTCATTCGTTATTTTAAACGGAACCAATTTTCCTACAGGTTATTTAATGCAATTCATCTTTCAAAAGTTTAGTATTATGCAACTTTTAAGAAATCCATACGAAAAATATGGAATTGTATTGGTATTGGTCTATTCGCTTCTTTTTAGCACAGCATTAATTCAGATATTCCGCAAATGTAGATTATTATTTTCAATAATCATTCTTATTTCCGGTGTTAGTTGTATTTTTCTCTGGAGAGGTCTGGTTTTTGGAGATATTTACAACAACGCTTACATTACAATACCAAAAAGTTATACAAATATTATTAATTATTTAAACAATGATAAAGAGATTTATCGGATACTTAGTATTCCATTTATTCCCGGGGATGGAGTGAGATTTAATTGGAAATCTACATATACAGGTATTCAACCTTTTCAATATATTTTTCAACAACCATCTGTAGACAAAATATCAGGTATACCTGATATTGATCAATACTGGAAAGTGCTGAGGCAAAGTTACTATCAAGGAAAATTAAATGAATTTGTCGGATATGGGAACATTAAATATGTTATCGTATCAAAAGATATAAATACAAAGCATTCCAACTTAGACAGTCCTTTGAAAGAATTGTCATTTATTGATGAAGGGATAGCGCCCGACTATAAGAAATTAACAGCTGTATGTGAGGGTTATGCAGTTGGAACGCTTTGCAATGTAGACAATATTGATTTTCAGAATGTAAATTTTATAACTTTAGATCTTAAATCGGAATCGGGCGGAAAAGTAAGGTTAGACTTATTAGATATCAACAATGAGCGTCTTGTATTTGGGGGAGAAAACGATAACTATTATGTTCTCGATTCTGGAGTTGATTCGTTTACTTTTGATATTAGGAATCCTACTGAGAGGTACAAAAACTTTATTGATAATAATATCAAATATTTATCGATATCTGTATATAACGGAGACGTACAAGTGTCAAAGATATATCTAAACAAAGGAATTGAGAAAAGCGTACAATATTATGAAAAAGTTGTTGAGACTGATAATGTTGATTTGTATAAATTTGATGACACTTACTTTATACCCAGAATATATACACCGTCGAAAATAAGTGAGGTTATTAGTTGGAATAAATTGTTGAGTATGGATGCTCCGCCTGATGCCTTTGTTTTTGGACAGGATAAGGTTAATAATTTAAATTATACTCAAACAGTAGAACATCCGCCAAAAATCAACATTACAAAAATTAGCCCTGACAAATATATTGTAAAGGTAATCGATGTAAATTCTCCGTATTGGTTAATATTTTCTGAATCCTACAATCCCAAATGGAGTGTTTTGGACACGGATGGAAACAGATATCATAGTTTCAAGATAAACGGGTTTTCGAATGGTTATTATATTTCTAATGTAAATAGCGATACCCTTACTTTAGAATTTAATATTTAGAATGAGTCTTAGTATTTCTTTATTATAGGTAATAGTATGGGTAAATATTATATATTTAAATAATAAAATATATGGCAGATGGTAAATATTACTAATTAAGTATGTATAAGAATCAAAACTACAAAGCAAGAGATGTGTTTTATAGATACATAATCGATTCCGTTAACCGATATTTTTACAGGAACCTGAAAAATATTTTGGATGTAGGTTGTGGTGACGGAACATTATCGGTGATGTTAAGGGAAGAAACACACGCTGAAGTATTTGGGTGTGATATTTCGATAAGAGAACTAAAGCTTGCAAAAACTAAGGGTATTAAAACAAAACATTGTGACTTAAACAAACATTTCCCATATCAAACTAACACTTTTGATATGGTATTTTCAAATCAGGTTATTGAACACATTATTGATCCGGATCATTTTCTGTCAGAGTGTCGAAGGATTTTAAAACGAAACGGAAGATTGATTATTACAACGCCAAATTTAACGGCGTGGTACAACAGGATTTTATTTATTTTCGGAGTCTACCCTCTTTTTTTGGAGGCGAGTATGCGAGATAAAACTGTCGGAACGAAATTTATGAAGAGATTTGCTGCCCAACAACAAGGTGTTGGACATATGAAAGTTCTAACAGCGGAAGTTCTGAGAGATTTACTGGAATTGAATCATTTCGATATAGAATACATTACCGCATTAAAGAGAACGCTTTTTGGGAATTTGTCATGGTTCCCAAAACTTTTATTTCAATCCATTGATACATTTTTTTCCAAATCTACGGAATTGGGTTCAGATGTGCTTGTTGTAGCAAAAAAAAGGTAGTTATTAATATGAATAGGTGGAATGAGCATATATTTACTGCCGAATTACCATACGAAAAAGATGCGGCTGTCACGAGGTATTTGGTAGAAAATTTTCATAAGGTTGACGATTTCGTTATGAGTTTAGGGCAAATGTCCAATATTCCACCAAGCAGACTTTTTCAATATGAGAACGGTAAATTAGTTTCTGAAGTAACCTACATTAAGAACAACTATAATGCATCCGGATTGATATTGTATTTTTACTATATTCCCAAAGCACTCCTTACTGTCACATATGATTTGTGCAGATCGTTCAAAAGAATAAATTTTACATGCGATATATTTTTTGCACAACATTTTTTACCTGCGTTTGTTGCAGTTATTTTAAAAAAAGCCGGGATACTCAAATGTAATAAGATAATTTTTTGGATGTTCGATTTTTTCCTTATTCCACCGCAAATTACCAGAAGCCTTTATTATAGAGGAATAGATTTGATACAAAAATTTATCCGCACTAATGTAGATGAGATGTGGTATACCACCCCAAGACTTGCCGAAACCGACGAAATAAACTTTGGAAAATTACCCGATTCAGTTACAAAAAAAATTACAAATGGATGTTTTTTTGAAAGAATTCCAGTAAAACTTACACAGAAGATCAGACCTGTAAAATTAGCCTTTCTTGGTTCATTGAGACCAAATAATGCAATATTTGAATCCATTGATTCCGTTGCGTATTGTCTTGAAAAAGGAATTAATGTTGAACTTCACATTATAGGATCGGGACCATATGAAAGTAAACTAAAAGAATACGTAAAGAAAAAAAAGATTTCGAGTTCAGTTATCTTTTATGGATTTGTTGATGACGGGAAAAAAATTGCGATGATATTATCTAAGTGTCATTTGGGGTTTGCACTATACTCTGCAGATGCCTATGGACCCAATTGGTTTTTAACATCGGGAAAATTTCGAAGATTTGTCAGTCAGGGTCTTCCGATCATTGCAACCCCAGTACCGTATTTTGCCAAATATATTTATGATTATAATGCGGGATTTGTGATAGATAACGACCCGAAAGAGGTTTATAAATGCATAAAAATGGTTTACGATAACCCGGGTATATTGAAAACGATGAAGAAAGGTGTTGATAGGTTGTATATGGACTATAATACAAATGTAGTTTTTAAAAAGGCTTTCACTTCTTTAACAAGTGATATTAATAGCGAACAAATATGAGTAACAATCAAAAATTAATTCCTGTATTTTTTCCTTTCTATGATAGAAACGAGGAAAAAGCCGTTATTGAAGTACTCCGTTCCGGATGGATCGGATTGGGTCCAAAAACGGCGGAATTTGAAAATAAGTTTGCAGCGTATGCCGGTGCAAAATACGCAATTGCTTTAAACTCTGCAACTGCGGCACTTCATTTGTCTCTGATGGCTGCGGGTGTTGGTAGTGGAGACGAGGTGATATTACCCGCGATGACATTTGCATCCACAGCACACGCGGTTTTGTATGTAGGTGCAAAACCTGTATTTGCAGATATAGAAAAGAATACAATGTGTGTTGATCCATATGACGTAGAAAAAAAGATAACAAAAAAAACTAAAATAATAATCCCCGTTCATTATGGGGGGTATCCTTGCAACATGGACAGTCTGCAAGAAATTGCAAGAAAACATAAATTATTAATTATTGAAGATGCTGCGCACGCCTGTGGATCGGTGTATAAAGGCAGGAGGGTTGGAAACATTAGTACCTTTACATGTTTCAGTTTTCATGCAGTAAAGAATTTAGCAACCGGTGATGGAGGTATGATTACAACAAATGATAGGGCGATTATGGAAGAGCTGAAAAGACTTCGTTGGGTTGGCATTACGAAAGATACATGGAATCGCGTTGAAAAGGTAAAGCAAGCCGGTCTTGAATCAAATCGGGGATACGGCTGGCATTATGAAATATATGAACTGGGTTATAAGTATCATATGAATGATATTAATGCAGCGCTCGGTTTGGTACAACTAACTAAACTCGAAAATGCAAATAGGATTAGAAGAAAAATTGCCCGGTATTATCAAAAGAGTTTAACGGGAGTAGGAGATATCGTTTGTCCGACATTAGCCGATAATAGTGATGGCACAATCAGTTCTCAGCACAATTACGTAATACGTACGAAATTTCGGGATAAACTACATTTATATTTACGTCAGCAATACATTTCAACCGGTGTCCATTATATGCCCATCCATTTACATCCGCTTTACAGGAAATTGTGTCCAAATACAAAGTTACCTGTTACAGAAGAAGAGTGGAAAAGGGTGTTAACACTTCCACTATATCCGGATTTAACAAAAAAAGACCAAGATAGAATAATTGAGACAATACATAAATTCTTTAAAATAAATAATGTTGGTAATCAACTTTCAGGCAATAAAAACACCTCTATAAAATACAATAATAAACATCCACTACACAAAATTGAAAATAGTATTAGTCAACATATAGCAATACGAAAGTTGCGTGTGCAAGATTTGGAAACACTCCGAATATGGAGGAACGAGAACCGTAAATATTTTTACGATTCAAAATTGATTTCCAAGGAAACCCAGGTCAAATGGTTCATCCAAAATTATAAAAATAATCCTAACGATACAATTTACATTGTTTCTTACAAAAGCAAACCAGTTGGTGCGCTTGGTTTAATTAAGCGGGGTAAAGACCATGAACTTGGTAGAGTAATGCTCGGAGTAAAAAGATTTGCTAGACGGGGTGTAATGGGGGAAGCCATGGAAAAGTTGCTCAA
Source organism: Candidatus Woesebacteria bacterium GW2011_GWA1_38_8 (assembly GCA_000993025.1). Lineage (GTDB taxonomy): Bacteria > Patescibacteriota > Microgenomatia > UBA8517 > UBA8517 > GWB1-38-13. The sequence continues at coordinate 1,291 of LBVJ01000032.1, read as the reverse complement.
TAATCTGAAAGAGAGAAGTGGCAAACAAAGAGTAATATTGGAAGTTATAAAAACCAATACTCCTGCAATCAACTTTTATAAAAAACATGGTTTTTATAAAAGAGAGGGGCGTGGTCAAATCGTTGTCATGGAAAGGATTGTTTGATAACATTCCATTTGTTGAATATATCCATAGAGCTGAAAATATATTTGTTTTGAACCCGGATTCGGTATTAACGGAATATGTATGATAAACGTTACAAAAACCTATTTACCCAGTTTGAAAGAATACAATAAATATTTGAAAAGAATTTGGAAAACTTCATATGTGACCAATGATGGTCCATTGGTACAAGAACTTGAAAAAAAATTAAAGAAATATTTGGGTGTGAAACATCTGTATTTGACTGCCAATGGAACAATAGGTCTTCAGATGGCAATTAAAGTATTAAAACTGGAAGGAGAAATAATAACCACGCCATTTTCGTATGTAGCGACGACTTCCAGCATGGTGTGGGAGCAATGTAAACCAGTATTTGTGGACATTGATCCCAGGACATTATGTATAGATGCAAACAAAATCGAAGCGGTTATAACCGAAAAAACCAGCGCAATTCTGGCTGTTCATGTTTATGGAAATATCTGTGACCTTGAAAGGATTGATAAAATTGCGAAAAAACATAACTTAAAAGTTATATATGATGCTGCGCATGCTTTTGGGGTCAGTTATAGGGGCAGGTCGGTATTAAGCTATGGTGATATTAGTGTTCTTAGTTTTCACGCTACTAAATTATTTCATACTGTAGAGGGTGGTGCTTTGATTACGAAAAATATACATATAGCAAAAAAAATACGGTATGTCCGAAATTTTGGTCATGAAAGTTCTGTTCATCCGGAGAATATTATCGATATTGGCATAAATGCAAAAAATTCGGAATTACACGCAGCTATGGGATTATGTATGCTACCAAAATTTCGAAAGATAATCAGAAAAAGAAAGATTCTTTGCGAAAAATACAAAATGTTACTGTCAAATTCTCATTTAACAATGCCTGGAACTATTGCAGGCGCTACATCAAATTATGGATATTTTCCCGTAATATTTAACTCCGAGAAACAATTATTAAGTGTATTAACATTTTTGAATAAACGTGATATTTATCCTCGCAGGTACTTCTATCCTTCTTTAAACACGCTCAAATATGTTAAATATTACCCGTGTCCGATATCTGAAGATATTTCAACAAGAATTCTTTGCCTTCCATTATATTATGATTTAAATATTCAAGACGTTAAAATAATATCAAACTTA
>LBVJ01000031.1 GCA_000993025.1 Candidatus Woesebacteria bacterium GW2011_GWA1_38_8 | reverse complement strand
CAGCTTTCTCTCTATACTCTTCAAAAGGACGACCTAAAATAGGAATAAGAAAACCCTCGTCGGCAGGATAGTAAACAATACGGTACTTTCCGCGGTTTATAATCGTTGTCTCGCCGAGAAGTCCCGGTTCGGATCCGAACTTGTAAAAATTAGGGAGTTCCAACCAGGATATTTTGATAGTCTCTCCGTCGGGTATCTCAACATCAACCAAGAACTCTCCTTTTAAAGGTTTGTCGGGAGCCTTATTTTGAGAGTAATCAAACTCTAAGAATTCGTCATTTTTTGTTTTGGCAGGATTGCTTTCCGGCTCGGCCTTTCGGGGTTTGTTGTAAAGAACAAGTAGGATTATGAAGAAAACCGATAATATGGAAAACAGTATAATTACACCTTTTTTATTCATATCAGTAGTAACACATAGAATAATCTATACCGCACCAGAAAAGATTATCGTCACCCATCCTCCACGAACACCAGTTGTGGTTGGTGGTATACATTCGGGCCATTTTTTCTATATTAGTTAAAGGGTCAGACCAGTACTCGATACACTCTTGAGCAGCTGAATCGCTTGTCGGTGTACAGCAAGAGACCGCCGGATCCCAACCGCAGAACCAACCCCCCGGGGAAGGCCATGGGGAACAACTGTTTACAAATGTAGTAAATGCCGGTGTAGAGAGTTCATCATCACACCTTCCGGGGAGGGCGTTTATCTGAAAAAGGCCGATTGAAAAGTCGCAGGAGATGCCGGCGACACAACAGTCGTTTAAGGCGTTTGTCCAACCACCGCTTTCCCGAAGACAAATAATTCCTGCCTCCCGAATCTCTTCAGAGGTAAATGAATAACCAAGGTCCGAAAGGACGGAGGTTAAAGTTGCCGGAGAACACCATCCGACGGTTGGACCTGTGCAAGTGGCCAGACTTCCTCCCCCGGGAAATGGAGGAACCGCTTCCGCTTCCGCATAAACTCCGCATGAACCTGCGCCGGAAGACGACTCACTTGAGTCGAGCGAGTCTATCAGGGGATCGTTTGCTTCCAAGCAATCCTCTCCTTCACAAAAAACAGGTTGCCTACCCATACCTTTTGGACGGAGAAGGGTTTGAATGCCGGTCAGAAAGTATTCTTTTATTCCGCCGATATGTGGAAAATAAAGCTGGGCTGAAGAACCCGGAGATTGATTTGCAGGGTCACCCGCAAACACTATCGCGTCTTCAGCAGTATAGGAAACATCTGTGCTTGCAGGCATGTCATAGATGCCTTCGAAGGAAGAATCGGGTCCGATTCTGGGAAACATTCTCCGGAAAATACTGGATGAGCCTGCGACCAGTTTTGTCCAAACTTTATTTGCAAGTGGTGTTCTGGTTTCAAGGTCAAGGTTTACCATGACCAGGTTTGTACAGGACTGGTTGGGGTAAGCAGAAACAGGTGGTCCACATATGTCGGGATTGATTACACACATAAAATCGGGAGGGCACATTCCTATTGTTTCCGGCCCACAGTTTACCCAATTGGAGGGAACACAGAAACCTCCAGTACAAGGGAGAGTGCCAATTGGAGATGACGGCTCTGTTGTGTCTCCGGTACAGCAATATCCCGATCCGCAATCGTTTGGATAATAGTAGCTGCCGGAGCAATAAGTGCCCTCCGAAACACATGTTCCCCCGACCAGATTCTCACATAGATTTGCTATTGGAGCACCATCAGTCCCGCCCCAATTGTAGAAAGTGCACAGAACTTGGGCGGTGTATTCAACATCGGCAGAAAGCTCTCCTGCAAAAAGCTCATCTCCGGGGTTGCTTCTTGTTTCGTAATAGTCGCAGTAGGGAGAATAAGGAGTAAATCCGGTTGCCAAAGTATCATCCAAATCCGCATTGTCGTACGCAAAGGTTTTTTGAAGGAGCTCGGAAAGATCATTGCTTTCTTCCATATGGGGGAAGAAAAGATCGGCATTTTGGACATTTGTCACTTCGGTAGATATGATACTGATCAAGCTTGAATATGGAGTTGTACTTACAAATCCTGACTCGATCTTTACATCACCCAACCTGTCCTCAGTGGAAGAGAGGGGAACATAAGAGAACAAGTTACCCAAAATATTGGGTTCCAGGGGATTGTCAAGACAAACGTTAAATGTGTAGTGTCCGATCACAGGCAAATATACGGTAAAGGGAATGCAAGTATACCCGCGCCATTCTTTGTAATCGTGGATCCAGTCGGAAAAATCTTCTCCAAGATATTCTTCCTCGTCCTCAATTGGCGGGGTTGCACCGTTATAGTCGGATAATCTTTTATCGTCAACAATTAATTCGTTTAAAAAACCGTTGAGAAAAGATATTCCAAAAAAATCATTTCCGTAACACTTTACCGGAAGTCCGACTATCAGTTGAGGATCAACTCCAAAAATATCCGGAATCCAAGCAAGAAGATTAAGATAGCAGCCAACGATCTGGCTATGTCTTATTTGTGCATTATTTTCATCAGATTCGTATCCGTCGCTTACTTCCTGAGTTCTTACAATATTTTGAATTGAAAAAGGTAAAAGTTTTTTGACCGGTCCGGAATAGTTGACAATGTGTCCGGAGCCGGGAGTATTCTCGCCAACAGACGATGTAATTGTATTGACACAACAATAGATTCCATCTCCCACACATACACTTTTACCGTCGGCAGTCAGGGTGACCTGACGAAAAGGGTCTATAAAAGGAATGCCCCACGTTCCAAGACAGGTAAGTCTTCCATCGTCTTCTGTCCTTGTTGACAAACATTGTCCAGCCCTATTTGTCGACGCGCCAATACATTCCAAACTCGGATCAAGGTACGGATATTCAGCCCGTCCGTTAACCCCATTAAGATACCAACTGACATACTCGTTCATTTTGGTAGGGTGATCCATTGTTTCCTCAGTGGGGTTTATGCTGTTTATTACTTTTGGATCGTCCTCGTCGGTATTATCAAATGACGGCTCGGTGTATCCCATGATCGGAAATTCTGCCCCGCTAACATCAATAGCAATGCGTTCGGATGAGTTGATTGTAAAACTGCATGATTCTGTGGCTCCACCGCCTGTACAAGTCCCACATTCGTCTGTTGAGCCTTCGTATGAGCACTGTTCAATTATCGGAATACAATTTGGGTCACGATTTGCTTCGCAAACTCCATTCTCATTGCAGAAAAGACAAGGGTTATATAGGGGACTAAAGGGGATGTTGGAATCAATAGTTGTGCCGTTGTAAATGTAGGTTTCCATTGTACCTGCATCAAAATCTTTCGAAATAGTCACGTAATCTCCCACAAAAAGATCGTTTCCGCAAAAGAGGGCAAGGTCTTCCTTGTTTGGATTGCAGGGGCTTGCTTGGTAGGGGCGGAGGGAGTGGAATTCATTATCGTTATCGAAAGCCTCATCGGGTGCCACATTGTTGCAATCAAAAGGAAAAATCAAATCATTTGGTCTCGGCCTTGCTTGCCCTTCAGGAATATAAAAATTTGAAACAAGATCGGATGGGGTATTGCAGTCACCAATACATATCCCGAGGTGGTTTGCCACAACTCTTTCGCTGGCGATATGATTTATATCCGATCTTCCTATGGAATTTGGAGTTGCGGCAACAAGAGTGCTTGAACCTCCGCCATCCTGATTGTTTGCGGTGTCGGCTCCGCACCTGTTCATCATTTGAGCCAGATCCAAAAGTTTGGCGCCTTCTCCCTGGGCATCGTCTCCTTCAACGACTATGATTACAAGATCGTTGTTGTCTCTGTCATACCCCAAAGATGTACGGGCATCGATAGTGCAGTACGCCCCTCCTCCGCAATCGTCGGAACAAGTCGTATTGCAGGGAATTAGTCTATGGTCAAAAACCCCATTAGTCATCAACGGATTCATCCCGCTCAGAGCGTCCCAGAGAACGGCCGGCCTGCTCCAAGAAAACGTAAAGACATTGTCTTCGGAGATCAAGGCTTCTATCGGACTTATTGCCTCGTTTGAATAAAGAATGCCTTGACCGGCATTATATCCGATGGGGTCATATAGATTTAAGCCGTCAGACGATGTGATCAAAAAACCACTCCCGTTTATTGCCACAGAGGCGCCCATTTGAGACAAAAAAGTGGACGTTGTACCTCCAAGGTAAATTTCGGGTGTGGTTGTAAGGTCAATGTTTGGATCATCAAGATCAACCTTAACAATGTGGGCGACCATGGGTCTTGGAGAAGTAAGAGCAACATCGTTATACTTGATGCTTTGGGTTTGCCCCGGGAAAAGATCGCCAAAACTTGAAGCTGTGCAGTCAAAGGTCGTTGGGCTTTGGGAAAAAGTTCGAGAGGCAAAGACGAACAGGAAGAGGAACAAAAAGACGAAGTAATTAAAACATTTAAATGGGTTCATAGGGTAAATTAAGTTTAACATATGAGTTAGGTACTAGGCACTGGCAACTAGGAACTAGGAACGGTGAAGATATAAGCAAAGCTTAAGATCTGAGGATCAAAAAGATGCAAAGCCCAGTGATATTGGGATATTACGATATTAGGATATTAGGAGAAAACAGGAAATAGGAAAGAATATGTGGGGGGAGGAAGAGAGGAAGTGATTAAACAGGAAAGCCGTATTATTACGGTCTTACTCTGAATATTGTAACCTGCGCGCCGGTGAAGTATTGAACCAGAACAAGTATCCAGAAAGCCATGGCGACAATAACAATACCCGCAATCGCATAGGTAATAGTTTTTTGAGCACCGGCTGCCGATTCGGGGTTGCCGGCTGATGTCATATATTTAAACCCCCCGATGATAAGCATAATAAACAGAACAACTCCCGCCAAAGAAAGTATTGAGGCGACGATATTTTGAAATATCCATTCAAATCCTTTTATAGTTGCAACACCATTTACGACGTGGGTACCGGGAACAGGATTTATTAAAGCAAGTCTCATGCTCAAAATTGTAGCACAAAAAAAGCAGTCCTACATAGACTGCTTTTTTTTAACTTGCATTAAGCAAAGTTATACTGTCCCCGGAATAGTGAACGACCTCAAACTTACTCCGAAGAAGCTTTCTACAAGTGTCAATATCGCCCAAGCTGCAAAGACGATCACAAGACCAACAAGTCCGGCTGTGATCTGATTTCTTGCTGCTTCAGTTTTACCCTTGTCTCCACCGGAAGTAATCCATTTGATACCTCCAAGTACTAACATAAAGAAAAATGCGATCGCTGCAACGATAAGAACAAACGAGATCGCTATACCAACCAAATCACCAAAACTGATATTTTCAAGATTTTCAAATCCAGTCGGTGGGTTTAAATTAACAGTACCCAAATCAGCTAATAAATTCATATTTTTTCCACCCCCTTTCAGTGTATAAATGGAACCTAAATTAGGTCCACATTAAAACTTCTTAGGTTCACATGGAAGAAGTTTTCGATGATGTTGAGGATCGCCCATGCAGAGAAAACTACAACAAGACCAATAAGTCCAGCTGTAATTTGACTTCTTGCACTTTCAACCTTCCCTTTATCTCCACCTGATGTAATCCACCTGATGCCGCCAAGGATCAAAATAAAAAAGAAAGCAAGTGCGGCGACGATTATGACAAAAGCTATAGCAATTTCGACCAGTCCGTTAAAGTCAATATTTTCCAGATTTTGAAACTGTTCAGGTGCTCCGATATTAATAACCTGAGAAAGTAGATTTTTCATAACTTATGCTTATATTATCGAATTCCCAACTGACAATGTCAAGCACACATTGTTTTTAGGGGAGTCTGGTTATCTCTCCTGCAGGATCAAGTATATCGCCAAGACCTATCAAACCGCCAAAGATCTCTGCGAGGAAGAGGGCTGCGACGACGATTGCAAGACCAACTGCCCCTGAAAACATTTTTGAACGGGCGGCGGTAAGCTTTGCCTGATCACCGCCGGAACTCATCCATGCAATACCTCCGGTGATCAGAAGAAAAATAAACCAAACGCCGGCGATCAATGTTAATAGGCCGATCACCATCGTCAGAATTTGGGAAAAAAGAGAGGGTGCGTTAGCCGAAGTGCCAAGTTCTCCTATACCCTCAATGGGTGTGCCGATATCTTGTTCATGTTGTGCTAAAAAACTATACATATGTTTAGGGTGAATAGAACCTGAGCTGCAGCAAGGCGTTCGGGTCTCCGAATATCAACTCTCCTGCAATTCCCGCGATCACGAATGACCCCGCAGCAACTAAAAGACCCAAAAGCGTTTGCCAGATCTTTGCCCATGCTTGGGCTATTTTTTCGGGGTTGCCGCCTGCAGACATGAACGAATAACCGGCCAAAAGAAGGTTGATAAACGCATATGTCCCGGCAATTATTATTAATGTTCTGACAATATTCTGAACAAAGATCTGAAGCCCGGGTAGACTGCCTCCGGAATAACGGGATACCCCGGGAGGGGGAGAAACATAACCCCATACTGTAGTAGCTAAATATCTTCCGTCCATAAATTAATCAATCTACACTCCGGGTACAAAAATACTGAACCCGAAAATCTGTTCGACAATCAATATTATCCAATAACTTGCAAAAATAATCAAAAAACCGACCAAAGCAGCGGTCAGAGCCTTTTGACCTTTTCCGATGTCGTCTTTATTGCCGCTTCCTGCACCGACTATCATCATTATACCCCCAAAGACCATAAGAATAAAAAGTATTATTCCGGCAAGCGCTATCGCGTTGAACAAAATGATCGATACAAGGTCGGCAATACCTCTGGTCCGCCCGAAAGGGGAACCATATGTGGTTCCGATATTAACCTGACTTAAAAGGTTGTCCATATTTATTAACTATAACAATTAAAATATTATTCCGATAGTTCCCAGTCCAAGGATAGAACCGATTATTTGAACAAGCCAGTATGATGTGAATATTATAATAAAGCCGATCAAAGCGACCGTAATAATTTCTTTTGCGCGGGCAGCTTTTTTTGGATCTCCCGCCGAAAGCATCCAGTTGTACCCTCCGTAAATTAACATTAAAAGCAGAATTAGTCCGGCGATAGGAAAAATAATTCTAAGCATTGGAGAAATAACTCCTCCCATTGTCAGAGTGTTGGAGAAGGTGAACAGACCCGGAGCAGTTTGCACAGCCTGGTAAAGGGAGTTCCAATCGGTTGGCGGCAAAGGCGGAGGGGTTGCAATGGGCGGATAAGTTGGAAATGGAGGGCTGGTTGGACTAGGTACGAAACCATATGAACATTGATAACGTGGATCACAGGTAGTTGGAAACCCATCCGGTATTTCGACACAACCCAAATTTTCGTAACCTATCCTATCAGGACAAGAGGTATCTGTGGGTCCGTCGCAACATATGATGTCGTCTGATGGAACTACACCGCAAGTGGATGGATATGTCCAAGTGTGGCATATCAAACCGCTCTCGCATTGGTTACTGCATTCGCAGGGATCGCCCAATCCAGACAATCCACCCGCTTCACAATTCAACGAACATGCGTAACTAGTTGTTGGTGTACAGCAACTCATATCTGAATTACACACTATTTGATATACGTTTAATGAACAATCACAACTGGGTGTATAACCATCGTTGCAATCATTTGTAACTACATTGCAGTCATATTGTCCCAATCCGTCCGGTCCGGTGCAGTGACAATTATAAGTTCCTGTGTGTATATGGTCATCACAAATTAACCGATTAAGTCCTGATATCGCGCCACAAGCAGCGTCTTCGATGACACCTTCCACTGTTCTACACACACCTGGAACACCTGCACTGTAAACGCAATAATCTCCCAGTCCGTCTCCACTGTCGCAACACACAGTTGATACGTCCGCCAGTACAGAATCAGAAGCAAAAAAAGCTCCAGAGAGTGTCATGAAAAACAAAAAAACAATCACCGACGAAAAGAAGAAAAAATATTTTTGTTTCATATCTGTAAGTTTATCAGCAGGGAGATTGTATTTACAACCATAAACACTACAATCCCGGTATCCTTAATATCCTTATTCCGATTAGGTCAAGGATGAACACCGAAAAAATGATAAGGAAAAGACCCGAAACAGCCGCAGTCAACAATTCCTTTCCTCCCTGAAGTTTTCTCTTGTCTCCTGCTGCGGTAATGATCATAAAACCCGAGGAAGCGATCAATATAAAAGATACTCCACCGGCGATACCGATCGCCCAGCGCAGGATGAAGGAAAGGAAAGCGTTTTTATCGCTTACAGGCAGACACCCTATGGCAGTGTCAATGCTTCCAGCAGGACAGTCTCCCTGAATGGTAAGTCCCGGGCGTGGAACCGCAGTGGCGGCGGGACCGACAGTGGGAACAGAACAATAATCTACTTCACCGAGGACGTAATGAGTATGGAAACCCGGACAACACCAACAGTCAGCACAAGAAGTTTCAG
>LBVJ01000030.1 GCA_000993025.1 Candidatus Woesebacteria bacterium GW2011_GWA1_38_8 | reverse complement strand
ACTCCAGTTCCATCGCCGTCACCAACACCAATACGAGCAAAATCTGCTTGTTATGACGTGACCGGCGACAAGGTTGTAAACGACGCTGATGTACAAGCTGTCCTGGCAAATGTAGGCAAGGTTGGAAAGAATCTAATTTGGGATGTTAACCGGAGCGGTGCCGTTACCATTGCTGATGTCCTGTTTATTCAAAAACACTTAGGCGAAACCTGCAACTGAAAATTAGTTAGTGGTTCATAGTTGATAGTTCACAGTTCACAGTTTGTCTTTACAATTGAACCATTGAGTTTTGTTATTGCCTCTTGTGCTTCTTCCATAGTACTCATTCCAGTAGAAACAACCAAAGGAACACCTGATTTGGCAGCTTCAGTCAATAGTTCGACATCGGTAAGTTTGGCTGACGGGATTTTGATGAACGGAACGTTGTAATTAAGTATGAATTTCAAACTCGGCACATCCCAAACAGAAGCCGTCCAATCTATCGGCTTTTCCTTGCAATATTTGTCTATATAATCGTATTCTACCTTACCAAACTCTATCCTTTTCTTATAGTCCAAGTAAGTCATCTTCCCCCATGGAGTATCCCTTATTACGCTTTTTTGGGCCTCCGGTACGGCGAGATCCGGTTCTCTTTTTTGGAAAAGGTGCATCCAAAAGAAATCAAAGAATACTTTTTGTTTATTAAAATATGCAGATCTGATGTAGGGTTTTCTTTTTGATTTGTGTTCAACAATTGCAAATTCTGCCTTGGCGTGTTTTACAATTTCTTTGTAATTAGTGCCATGGAGTTTTGACGATTTTGTTTGGAATATATTCACATTTTCAGTTTAGCAACTTTTTCTTTACGCATATACAACAGAATATTAAGTCGAAAAGGGAAGGGGTATCTACTCAAATCACCCGACGGGTGTGTAATTGCAAACTTTTAATGATCTTTAGCAAACGCCTTTTTAAACCGATTCCTTGTTTTCTTACTTCCTCTTTCTCTTGCTTAGTTAATTTATTAAACACCCTCTTGTATTTTGGATAATACCAAAGATGGCTCATCCACAAATATGTTGGGATATTTCTATCCGGAAGGTTTTCGACAATATAACCTTTATCGTAAATGTCTTGTGCAGACCAAATTAATTTTCCATTTTTGGCTAATGCCAAAGCGAGATAATATTCAACTTTCCTCTTTGTGCCATTTAAATCTTTCATAAGTCTAAGTAAATTATCTGCTTTAACTATATCCGTATTGTTTTCACCAACAATTCTTTGGTTTTTCAAAATGTCCCATCTTTTTCCTAACCCTGGGATATCAACACCACCATCGGACGTAAGCACGTAATAATCAGTTAATTTTGATATTTCAACCGCTTTTTTTTCGGCATTTTTTATAAGTGAGGGTTGATCTTCCTCAATTTTAATTTTTATGTTTTTGTCTTTTAAATAATGAATGTTTATTTTCAAGTTGGCATTTATTAAAGAAACCATTTCTGTTGCTTTATATAAATTTTTGGTTCCAATTAAAATATCCATATTAAATTAACACCAAGTAGAACAAAACCAACAATAATCTCTCTATTCAGATGGTCAACTTTAATCTTCACAAAATAATTATATTACTTTTGGGGATTGAGGGGGATCAAAATATTTTAGTGCCGTAGTATAAACTACGGCACTGGAATAATATTCAAATCATCCGACGGGTGTGTAATTTTCTAAAATTGAAATGCTTTTTCCTTGTATTCGTCTATTTTTTCAGACAATCTGTCAATTTCTTTAATCTTTTGTTTTATAATCTTTGAGTTCATTAAAACTTTTTTAAACTTTACAAATCCCTCATCAGTATCTACAACAATTTTTGTTCGTACATAGCCATCCTTAGTGAACGATTGCCAATTTGCATGTACAATATTGTTTCTAAATATATTTATTTTATCAAGCTGATTTCTAATTTCATCTAAAACAGCTTTGTTTTTCTTGTCGTTGAGCGATTCAAGGCGAACATACATTTTGTAAAATAAATCTATTTTATTGTTAGTTGTAAGTTTTTCAATAACTACATAGCCCGTTTCGTGCGCTCTGTCGCTTACGAAATCAGCAATTATTAAATTTAATTCTTGTTCTAAAATACTAAAACTAATTAAAAACTCGCCGATTAAAGGAAAATACTTTTTAGCGACCTTTTCCAAATATCCGCCATCGGAAAAATCATATTGATCTAATTCATCAAAATTGTCCTGTTTTTTATCCGGAGTCTCAATATTTTTCATAAACTATGGCCATTATACTTCAGTATCTCCCGAAAGTCGAAAATATTTGAGGATAAAAAAAGCAAACAATGTAAATGGTGTTTAAAATCTATAAATTTTCTCAAAACCATATCTAAAACAGAATCATCCCCTTGCATTTGAAATTATCCATTTTCATAGTTATTATAAAATCAGTGAAATTGTTGAAAACATTATTAATTTTTATATCTGTATTTGTCTTGTTTGTAATACTTCTGGCAATAAAGAAAGGATACTGTCAATTGCAGTGTAAAAAAGAGTATGCTTCTTGCGAAGTTAATGGTCCTTTGGGGTGTCCCCGAGGCGCATGTTATAGTAATTGCGCGTTAATATGTCTGCCTTCGCTGAAATCAAAAGATTCTTTTTGTATATTTTGAAAATCCTTTATAAATGATTAGAAGTAAAGCAAAATGTGGAGCAATCCTTATTCAAGCTTTAGAATATTTTTCTGACAGTTATTGGAGCTTCACAGTTCTCCGCGGGTGGAATACTGTTTTTGTTATTTAACAATTTTTACCAAAACCATATCTAAATCAGAACCGTCCCTTTAAACTTTAAATCATCTTTGATTTTCAAAATAACATCTTCATCCAAACTTTGAACATGTGTTTCGGTTAGGAGTTTGTTAAGCCAGTTTATTCCAACAACATATACACCACGACAGGTTCTCATTCCCAATCGAACTTTGGCAAATTTATCCGAAAAAACCAAAACCGGCTGGACTTTAATTTCCAAATTCAATTTTGATTTGATTAAATCCTCCAGATATTTTGCTTCCGCGTATGACTGTTTCAAAAAGTCCTTTTCGGGAATTTTACCGTTTATTATTAAAGAATCATTTTCGAAAGTGACACTTCCCTTGTGACTTTTAACTTCCAATGTCCAAATACCGGTCGGTCCCAAAACGATTTTATCAATGTTCCCGTGTCCGGTTTCCAAACCATTAATGCAAACATATTTTTCTCCCAGCTTCTTCAATTCAATTTCTACATCTTTTTCACCTATCTGACCGGAAACAAACTTGTTGCTTCGTCTCAACAATAACCCTGCAAATATAAATAATGAAAACGTGAGAAGTATTTTTAATGAGTTGTCCAGATGCAATTGGGAAGAGTTGAAGAGAAGGAAAATAATTGCAATCAAAATAACGAAACCAACAATTATATTTTTATTAAGATAGTCAATATCAACCTTCACAAAATAATTATATAACTTTTGGGGATTGAGGGGGATAAAAATACTTCACCCCGTCAAATGTGGCGACTCCCCCGCGGATGGTAACTCTTGGTTAACCCGTGGCGGTGTATAACTCATCATTCTGCTCAATTTTGCATCGAAGTAAGCTTCCAAGTATTCACATCTTCCGCACTTGTTCCATCAAAATAGTAATAATTGGCTCCGTATATCGGGTTGCCATACACCCATTGCACATGGACATAATTGCTCATAATTGTTTTGTTCTCATCCCATGGAGAACCAATCGTCCATATCAGTTGAAAAGGAGACATGCCTATCCATCCCAAACCTTTGGCCATATTTTCAATATCATTTTTATCATATCTTTCATTCATAAATGTGACTATTTTTTCACAAGCATTTAAATTTAATTTAGAACCATCTATATATTCAGACTCTTCATGGTTGTTAAAATATTCAATATTTATAACTTTTAAATTCTCCTTTTTATGCACATCGCAGTATGTTTTGGCAGTATTTTGGATCCAAATTTGTTTAACCTCCGGACTTTCCGAAGTGTTATTGGCCACGTCACTATTATTATCAATACTGTATTTGGAACTTTCGATCAAACTTATCAAAATCCCCATAAGTATGAAGAATATAAACAATTTTGCACCAGTTCCTTTGGGTTTCCACCATGGAACTTTTCCCCCTTCAATCTTTTTAGGCTCACTACTTAATTCTTTTCTTACTTTTACTCGATAACTCTCTTCTTCCTCAATTCTTTTTTTATCTTCTTCAGTTAATATACTTTCTGTCATAATTTTATCCAATTATCCTCCTGGACAGATATCTTCACAAGGAACTCCGTCTTTGTCTCTATCCCTTATTGAACAACCACACGTATTTAATTGAAAATATGCCTCGTCACACGAACTTATATTTGGACAAGTTAGGGAACAGTCACAAGTCCACAAACTGTCACTGCTGGGAGATATGTTTGATAATGGGATAATTGGAGCAACATATGGCGTACTTGTCGGTGCAACGTACAAAACTTTGGTATTTGTAGGATAGGCAGTCGGTTTTGCTGTTGGAGTTATAACACACACGCCATCAGCCCATAACCCCTTTTTTCCCACCTCTGCATCTTTTTGGCTTTGTTTGTAAATGGATTGATATTTATAAGGTTTCTCATATGTGTATTCGTAAGCATAACCTTCTTCTATCATATATCTTCCGAAATCCGTTTTTTCATTTATCCAAACGTAACGGAGGAGTCGCGAATATTTATCTTTATTATCTTGAGAAGGGTCGGATTCCAAATAAATATCGCCACCGATCTTCAGAGCTTCCCTTGCTTTATTTGAAGACAGAATCCCGAAACATTCAACCGAGTTTCTTGGATCAACGGTCTCGGGAGAATCTATTCCAATTATTCTCACCTTTTCGGTTTTCGAATCGATCGAAACTTCGATAGTGTCGCCGTCGATAACCCTCGACACTTTGGCGTTAATAACATTATTTGTATCGATACTAAGAGAAGACACCTCGGTTTCAGTTTTTACTGTTTCGTTATAAACGGATGATAAAAAAACTTCTTTGTTTTCTTTTGGTGGGTCGGCAGTAATTCCAATTCCGACAAGCGATCCGATTATCGTTAATATTCCTCCCAGAACAATTGCTTTTCGTGTTACATTTCTTTTGATTATTTTTGAAATTAAACTTGGTTTGATTAGTCCAGCAAGAAGTAGGAAAGGGGAGAGCAGGAAAATAATAAGGAAAATATTTTCCATTAAGGCAATTATACTTCAGCTCACCTCAAAAGTCGAAAAAAACATGTGATTATTAGTTAATTATTTTAGCTTTACTGGTTACAAATATTCCTTGTTTGCTAATCTGTTCAATAATCGCTTTCGCCAACTTTTCTGCATGTTCTTTACTTAAACCAATCCTTGAAACCACTACAGCTTGTGGTGTTCCTGCAATGGTCTGAGCAACATCCATAACCACCCCGTTTTCATTCGTGTTTACTCTAATAGCATCCGCGTAGAGAATAGGTGTTCTTATGGGATCAATATTTACATTTAAACCGACCGGTTTCTCGTTTTTATCCATCTTATTTCACCCCCTTTTCAATTTCTTTCAGTTTCTGTTGTTCTTTCATGTCTCTTAATATACGATTATTTGCCAAATTTCCTGGTTACGGCACTTTTTTCATTAATGATTTTATTTCTCTTTGTCATATTAATCACTCCCTTAGCACTCAAAAGATAAGAATGCTAATTGTGGCTGCATTCTATTAAACTAATCCATTCAATGTCAACTGTAAGAAACTGCATCAAAACAAAACATCTGGTACACGATGTGAAGCTAATAAATTAACAATTGTTGAAGATTATTGAAGAATTATTATAGGTAAATGTTAATGAAAATTGTGGGGTCAAATTATTGTTCTGCGTTGTAGTGAGTATACCGAACCAAGTATACCGAAGGATTTGAAAAATCCGAGGGGTGCAAAGCTATTTTACCCCACGGGTGGAGTGGTAATATTTCCGTACAGCGTTGTATCCTTTTCTATTTGTCCATTTTTCAACAGAGCCTTTGTTAAAAGTATCTAATACTTCACTTTCAGACAATCCATAATCTGCCATTTTTCTTAATATTTTATTTGTGAAAATTGGATTATTCATAAAATATAAATTGTAAATTTATATATAAGATAATAATTAATAAAAAACAAGATATTATACAATTCACTTTTGTTTTGGTGTAATTGTCTTATGTTTAGAATCTTCCCAGTCTTCTGCAGCTTTACGAGTTGTTCGATTACCAACCTGAACGATATGACCTGACGGCCACCCAATCTGATGTTCTTTCTCTCTTCGTTCCATGTCGTTTGTAATTCCACTATGCAAAATTTTATTACCAAGTTTGAAATCATATTTATATATGTTTCTTTTTGCCATATTAATATCACCTCCTTTAATTTTGTTATATTGTTTTCGAGTGAAGAATATGACATCAAATATATTGATTCAACTATGAAAAACTACATCAATGTGATACAAGTGTGGTAAAGGTTGAGACTAAAAGATTTTTAATTGCCGAAATATCTTGCGGAAAATATGGAAAATTATTTTATGGAATTCGAAGTTATTAATTTATAGCTGTCAACGGTGACAAATTTATCCTCTTTCTTCCAATGTAGATTTATAAAATAATTATTAACCTGACTGGAGCTTTGTGAAAGTCTCAATTGAAGAATGGTTTTACCTTCTTCAATTTTTTGATAATTAATAACTCCCTGTCCAGCTGCTAATACAAGGTTTGGGCTAACCTTATCTTTAATATTATCCTTTCGACACAAATCGAGGAACCAAACCTCTTGAGGTGAAAAATTTCTAGCGTATCTACCGTCGTGCGTCCATGCTAAAGGTACGGGTAAAAAATTCTCACGAATTTTTCCATTATCTTTTACTTTCATAATGTAAACCATAACATTTCGTGCAATACTCATACCCTTATTTTTAAACTTGAGTCTAGTGTGTCCTTGAACTACATCGTTGTCATAAATTTGAAGATTTTCAAGATGATCTATTAAGCACATATTGGATTTATAAAAAAGTAATCGTAAAGTTTTTCCCCATAGTCCAAAAGTGAGTGCAATGATTGAAGCTAATATAGTACCCAGAGCTGTAAGGATTTCAGTCCAAGGAGTATTTATTCCAAAACAATGTGAATAATGTCTGAACATATAACTTTATTAACATAAATTAAACACCCTATCCACCCCTTCATTATTTTTTCTGTTTCAGTTAAGGCAACAATTATCATTTAATAATCACATTTCCAGTCTTCATTTTCCAGATTTAGTTCGATTGTCTTGCTTACATAACATTTGACAGTTTTCTGGAATAGTTTTACCGCCCTCATGCCAAGGAGTGATATGGTCAGCTTCCATTTCTTCAATTTCAAAATGCTTCTTACATTTCGCGCAGATACCTTTTTGTCTTTCATAGGCTTCGCGTTTCATTTTGTCAGTAAATTCGCGGATAGAAAGGCACCTTTCCTGTTTCGTTAGAACGTAGGGATAAATACCTGATTTTTTTGTCACATCCTCATCCTGCATCAATTCAGCAATCTCGGCTTCCAGTTTATTGGGGTCAAGTATACTGTCTTTATATTGGTTGTAGAGTTCACCCCAATTAACATTTGCCATTTCTTTTCGGTAGTTTGTAAAAGTATTGCGCACCCAAGCAATTACATTTTGAAAATAATTCCACAACTCGTCAGCGTTTTGGTCATGCTGGTGTTTCGCCATATGATCCGCAACTTCACCGTTGTTGATCCAAGAAAGAGCGGTTTCCAGATATTCCTGCCGAATTGGAGAACCACTGACTAATTGTCCGCTATCATTTGCCAGTAAATAAGCTACGCAATTAGTTTTGCTGAATTTTAATTTAGCATCGGAAAGCCATGGTCCAGTGTAAACAGCATTACGGATTTCTTGGTCATTAACTTTTTCTCCGTAAGTATTGATAACAGTAAACCAGTCTATTCTCTCTTTATCAGTGCCCTCGCAAAAATAAATAAATAATTCATAATCCAAAATTTTATTTTGTTCTTCTATAGTCAAATTATGGAAAAAACGGTCGTTCAAAGAGAAATCGCCATTTACATATTGTCCAATGCTGACAGTCCGCTGTTGCCCGTCGAGTACTTCATATCCACCGTCTTCTCTTTTCATCCAATACATTACATTAAGTGGAAAACCTTTTTTAATTGTTTCAATCACAGCATCACGTTGCTCCGGTTTGTACACAAATTCCCGCTGATATTTTGGACGAATATTCAATTTACCCTTATAAGAAGTCACACCTTCTTCAGCACTGTCTTGGTAGTCAGAAATTACATCACGCACTGAAAGTTTATGTAGTTCGATTTTCATATTATATTTTTCTTATCACAATTCGGTCATAAATTCTCCGCCAAGTGTCACCATCAGGTAAAGCAAAACGCTCATTTGCTGCTTGACGCATATATCCATTACGGTCTTTATAGCGATAAACCAAACCATTAGCAGTTTTGATTGGTCTCGATAAATTGCTACTTGACCCGATAATCTCAAATTGTTCAGGATTATACTTTTCTAGGAAAGTTACGGGTACTCCAATCTCACCATCATAATCTATTGGAATGTCTGATACATTAGATACCTCAATTGCATCGTAATTGGAATATTTGGGATATTCTTCTTGGTTATATTTTTTATAAAGTGTTAGCAATTCGTGACGCTTTGCAATATCAAGATTTGTATACCAACCAGTATTACCCATTTTGGCATATTTCTTATCATCTTCACCGATATAAATGTTACCCTGTTCATAACTATCTGGTACTAAATAAGTTTTGGGGCCATTGTTGTAACCAAACCAC
>LBVJ01000029.1 GCA_000993025.1 Candidatus Woesebacteria bacterium GW2011_GWA1_38_8 | reverse complement strand
TCTTTATAATAGGTTCATCACCTTTCCCCCCGGATGAATCTTTAAGTCTTTCCATAATATTAAATTGATAGTATATACTACTAAAGTATTTTTAAAATATTTCCTTTTTCTCTCTTGTTGCAGGATAAATTTAGTGTTAGAATGATTGACTTAAACAGAAAGAAGGTTGTTGTCCCGTATAATCTTACTTTTCACCTTTTTAATTCTGTCCGAATATGGCTCAAAGAGCGATTTGACGGGACTGTCAGATTAATAATTAGAAAGAAGGTTGTTGTGAGTGGCGAAAATAAAAACATCAAAGGATAAAGACAACGAGAATACTTCAATTACAATGGAGGAGCTTCTCTCCAAATATTCCGGAACCCCCAGCGGGCTTAAACGTGGAGATCGTATTAAGGGTACTGTGATCGAGAAGGAAAGCAAAAAAGTTGTTATTGATATAGGAGGCAAAGGAGAAGGGATCGTTGCCGAAAAAGCATATCAGGAAGCCAGAGATTATATAAAAACCATTAAAGTTGGTGACGAGGTTGAGGCAATGGTCATTGTTGGAGAGACACCTGATGGTCTTACGATACTTTCACTTCGAACAGCTATGCAGGACGCCGTGTGGAAACGTCTTGAAGAAGCTAAAAAAGATAAAAAGCCTCTGGCGGTAATTGTAAAAAATATTTCTTCATCGGGAATGACGGTTGATGTCGATGGTCAGTTCGGGTTTATACCATCAACACAGATAGGGAAGGAATTAAAGAAAGACCTGAATAATTTGCCCGGAAGACACATTAAAGCCATAGTTATAGATCTCAACCGCAATGAAAGGAGGATCGTCCTGTCCGAAAAGGAAGTTTCCGAAGCTGAAGATATCAAACTAATTGCTAAGGCGATGGAAAAGGTTAAGGACGGCGAAGTATATATAGGCAAGGTTTCTGTTGTGGCTAATTTTGGCGCCTTTGTTGCAATTGAGGTCAAGATCGGAAAGGATACTATCCCGGTCGAGGGTCTGGTACACATTTCTGAGATTTCTTGGGGGAAAACGGAAAATATCAGAGAAGTTTTAAGGGATGGAGATACAATGCCGGTCAAGGTTATAGGCAAGAAAGAGGGAAAGCTTTCGCTTTCGATCAAACAGGCAAAGGTTGATCCATGGGATGCAGTGGCCAAGAAATTCAAGAAGGACGAGAAATATAAAGGTGCTGTTACCAAAATTTCCGATTATGGTATATTTGTTTCGCTCGAAGAAGGGGTTGAAGGGCTTATTCACATTACAAAGATCCCTCCGGGAATGAATTTGAAAGTAAAAGATGAGGTGAATGTCATTGTGGAAGATACCGATATAAAAAATAAAAAGATCTCCTTGGGGCTGGTGTTAACTGCAAAGCCGGTGGGATACAAATAGGATATTACGATATTACGATATTAGGATATTACGGAAAAAGACGCTCAGAATGACGAAAAGATCGAGCGATTAAATGATCAAGGGAGGGAAACTTCAAGAAAGAGATAGAGATATAAAAATACAAAGATATTACGATATTGGGATACCAGGATATTGCGGAAAAAGGTGCTCAGAATGACGAAGAGGTTGAGTGTAGTATAATGCGGTGATGGGAAGAAGTACTTCACAGTTTATTTGCCAACAATGTAATTATCAAAATGCTCGCTGGTTTGGAAAGTGTCCGGAGTGCGGGAGTTGGAATACTGCCGTTGAGACATTGTCTCAACGAAATTCGAAACACGAAATTCGAAATACGAAACAAATAACAAATACTAAACCAGTAAAATTGACGGAGATTACAAACACGCAGACGAATAGGGCTTTAACGGGAATTTCGGAACTTGACAGAGTGCTTGGGGGAGGGATAGTGCCTGGTCAGGTTATTCTTATTGCGGGAGAGCCGGGGATAGGTAAAAGTACATTGCTACTGCAGGTGGCAGATCAGGTAAATATAGAACTGAAAAAAGTAGGAAATAAAGAAGAAAATGGTCAATCTACCGTTTTGTATGTTTCCGGTGAAGAATCGGCGGGACAAATTGCGATCAGAGCCCAAAGATTAGGAATAAAAAACGGCAATATTCAGTTAATGGAGAGTACGGATATTGATTCGATTGTTGACACGATCGAAATTCCAAATTCCAAATTTCAAATGCCAAATGCGGTTATCGTTGATTCCATACAAACTATGCAAACCGGCGATCTTTCGGGAATGGCGGGGAGTGTCGGACAGGTGAGAGAGTGTGCGTATCGGCTCGTTAAACTGGCAAAATCAACCGGAATATCGGTATTTATTGTCGGACATGTGACCAAAGAGGGGACTATAGCAGGACCATCAGTACTTATGCATATTGTAGATACGGTTTTGTGGTTTGAGGGTGATAAAACATTATCGGTGAGGCTTCTCCGCGCGGTTAAAAACCGTTTCGGTCCGACGGATGAAGTAGGGATATTTTCCATGGGAGATGTTGGACTTTTGTCCGAGGACCATCCTGAGAGATTCTTTTTGTCGGAAATTAAGAAGTCGGTTCCCGGATCGGTAATATCTTGTGTTATGAACGGTACCCGTCCTTTGATGGTGGAAATACAAAGTCTCATTATTCCCAGTAAATTGGCAATGCCAAGGAGGGTTGCACAAGGAATAGACTCAAAAAAACTGGAGCTTCTTTTGGCTGTAATGTCCCGCCGGTGCGGACTTTCGATCTATGAATCGGATGTTTATGTTTCTGTTATGGGGGGTATAAACATAAAAAACGACCCATCCATAGACCTTGCGGTTTGCCTATCATTGGCATCGGGTTATTTTAATAAACCAATAGACAGAAAAACGGTAGTTTTTGGGGAAGTCGGACTGTTAGGGGAAGTAAGAGGAGTTGTTTTACAGGATAAAAGGTTAAAAGAGGCAAAAAGACTTGGATTCAGGGATTTTGTGACCAGCGAGAGGTTTGATTTTTTACAAAAAGGAATAAAGGAAATCTTCAGTACCTGACGACAAATTAAGTAGAATTGGTGGTTATGTAGTAGGATAAGGTGTGAATACAGTTAATATAACAATATTTGGGGATTGATGCCGCTTATGATAATATTGCCGACATGAACAGCGAATTAAACATTGTTATCTGTCGGCAGGGGGACCCTTCCCGAATAATTGAATCGGCTGCGAAG
Source organism: Candidatus Woesebacteria bacterium GW2011_GWA1_38_8 (assembly GCA_000993025.1). Lineage (GTDB taxonomy): Bacteria > Patescibacteriota > Microgenomatia > UBA8517 > UBA8517 > GWB1-38-13. The sequence goes on along the minus strand of LBVJ01000029.1, from coordinate 6,491 downwards.
GTTGTCGAAGCAAAACCCGACATATTTACTAGGAACGACCGTGAGGCAACGTTAGTTAGAGCAACGACTTGTCCGGGTTGCTCATTTCCTTGTAATTCCGAACCTGTGGAAATAGTTGGCGCACAATCTTCAGAAAACATTGGTCTTGATGGCAAATATCAATTTGATAATAAATGGATAGTATTAAGATGCTCCGCATCTCCTGAATAATATAAACGTAAAGAGGAAGAATATCGACAGTGATATTTTTCGAATAAAATGTCTTAATGAAATTCTCCGAGGGTTAATAACCTTCAGTTTCTTACCTAAGCAAGTATTTTATACAGATTCAAAAATTAATGTCTTACAGCTTGATTCGGAAGCCGAATCAGGATGCTACAAATTTTTGAAAAAATTTCTATCGAGTTATCAACGAGTTTTGACGATAGTCTTAACGAGTTATCAACGACTTATCCACATTTAATTTTTATGGCGTATAAATACCGAAAGATAGCTTCCATAATATAAGTATATTTTATATAGGATATACTAAAAACGAGACTAATATAACTATGGGATTTGACAAAAAATACAACGGGTATTAGAATTATCACACTTGAGTGTTCTTTAATAAAAGATTAAATATGCCGATAAAAAAAGAGCATTACTATCGATAGGCAAGTAAAACTTGCTAAGCACGAGTAGCAATGCTCTTTAATATGATTATTGTCTTGCAGACAGGCTGTCTCCCAAGACAAACAAATAAAAGCGAATAATAATCGTCGCTTTCAAAAAAAGAGTATAAGGTTTTTTAATAAATATCAATAGCCGATTTTCTTAACATAGTTTAAAACCGCATCAGGTTGTGGTCTTTAAGGGCGGGTGGAGTGTTGGGCAGGCGTTCTACCCGCTCTTTGAGATTAGAATATGGTGCGGTTTTTTTTGTGGTTTAAGAAGAAAAAGTAGTATAATATTAGTTAATGAAAAGGTTTTTGGGTTTGGTTCTTTCGATGTGGCTTCTTTTTGCGCAAACCGGTGCAGTAATTGCCCAGGATATACCCACAGGGAAATTTTTAGGAAGTTATTATAACGGTAAGAATTTTGAGAGCTTTGTATTTACAAGGGAGGATCCTTTGATCAATTTTAATTGGTGGAGAGGGTCTCCGGGACCGGGTGTTTCCAAAGATAATTTTTCCGTTCGTTGGCAGGGTAGGTTCGATTTTACTGCAGGTGATTGGGAGTTTGCCGTTTCTGCTGATGATGGTGTAAGGGTCTATATTGATGGTACTTTATCTTTTGATTACTGGCAGCTTCAGAGAGGGAACTTCCAAAAATCCGTAAAGAATATGTCGGCAGGAAGCCACCTTATTGTTGTAGAATATTTTGAAAATGCCGAATGGGCAGGAGTAACATTAAATTGGAAAAAACTGACAGCAGCCGTATCTCCGGGAGCAGCTACTGTAAAACCCGGAACAGTAGTTCCAACAACCTCGCCTTTGTACAACAGTCTTTATCAATCGAGCTGTGAAGATCTGACATTAAATCCTTTGGGAGGTGAAGCGCCTCTTGAAGTCGAATTTTCCGGAGCAGGATACGACCCTTATGGGGTAATTCAAAGCTATATTTTTGATTTTGGCGAGGGAACCTCTGCATCCAAGGTGACACAGGAGGATTCGTATGCTTCCTATGTTTACAATACCCCCGGTGTTTTTAATGTTACTTTGACGATCAAAGACAGTAAGGGAAATTTACGGACAGCAGATGTTTGCAAACAAAAAGTTACTGTAGGCGGATACTACAAGGAGGGCATAGGCGGATATGCAGACCCGGCCGTTATTCCGGCAACAGTATCTTCTTTACCAAAGACAGGCATTTTTGACACTAATTTATGGCTAATATTTATAACCGTTCCTATGGCCGGCTTAGGACTCCTTCTTAACCGGAAATTCTCAAAATTTTGAGAGAGAGATTCTTCGCGAACGCTCAGAATGATAGATAAAAGAGGTCAGAATGACGTACCTGCTTTTACTCTTTTACTCTTAAACCCTTTTATTCTAATATTTAAGTATGGCTGACGCAGATAATTTTGTAAAAAAGTGGAACGAGAGACAGGTTAAGAAGAGTGACAGGTTAATAGCAACAGGCAGTGGAAAAGACGAAAGACAAAGCACGGAATACAAAATACAAGATTTGGGATTTGAAGAATTAAAACCTGAGGATATATTAAGGGAAAGAAAACATATTAAAACGGAATACACAGCGAGAAAAGTTATCAGCAGAAGCGGACTATTCTTGTTTTGGCTGTCGCTTTTTGCAACGATTATTATACTTTTTCCCTTTATCAAACATAAAGTCCCGTATACTCCTTCTGAAGAAGCGAATCCATATGATGTAATCGAAGAAGAAAGGAAATTGAACGAAGCAAGGGTCATAAAAGAAGCCGAAGGTTTGGGGCTGGATGCAAGATTTTCTATTAATATTGAAAAGATCAACGCAAGATCAATAGTAGTCGAAAATGTTGATACGGGAATTGAAAAGGAATATCTTGAGGCTCTGAAAAATGGGGTGGCTCATGCCAAGGGGACGAATTTTCCCGGACAGGGAAAAAATATTTTCATCTTTTCACACTCGGTTGCTTCACCCGAATATATTTCGCAGTATAACGCAGTCTTTTATGAACTATACAAACTAGCGGAAGGGGATGAAATAGACATCTATTTTTCCGGTGTTAAATACACATATGAAGTCAGCGGTACAGAAATTGTTTCGGCAAGCGATGTGGATTTTATCACAAAAGATCATGGGGGGGAGACTTTGATCCTTCAGACCTGTGATCCGCCGGGTACCACATTGCGCCGTTTGTTAATTATAGCCGGGTTGAAAAAATGACCTTTATGCACCAATTAGAGGATCTTATAGGAGATTAGGGGAATTTAAAGGAACCTAGTGGAATTTGGAGGGCTCATTCTCCCGTTGACAAGGGGTGAGAGCCCGTATAAAATACATTTGGAATTGAAAACGGTTCACTTCTTTTTCAATCAATCAGCTTCCTAAGATCTTATTAAAATGGAACTTTGATTTTTTACGTATGGTAAGAAAAACTACTAAAACTTCTGTTGTGGACGAAAAGGGCAGCGAAAATATAAATAAAGAGCCTGATATAAGTTCTTTCGTGGGAGAAAAGCCGGTGGCGGAGGAGGTTAAACCTTTTGTTGAGGAAAGACCACCGCTTGACCCTGTAGGCTACACAATGGCTGAAAATAATTATCCCTTTGAAAGAAATATCCCTGATGCAAACCTTCCTACGGAATATATTGAAGGGGTTCTTGATATTGCCAACGAAGGTTCGGGTCTGTTAAGGCCAAGTTTTTCTTCTTCAAACAGAGACATTTATATTTCGTCTTCTCAGATAAGACGCTTTAACTTAAGGGTGGGTGATATGGTTGGCGGGCAGGCGCGGACACCGAAAGAAAATGAACGCTTTTGGGGACTTTTAAAAGTGGAGAAAGTCAATGGAATTGCCGTTGAAGAACTCAACGAAAGGCAGGACTTTGATTCAATGACAGCGATATATCCGGACAAAAGAATTGAACTGACTACCGGATCAGAGCCTTTAACTACGCGCGTAATCGATCTTATAGCCCCGATAGGATTCGGTCAGAGAGGTTTGATCGTTTCACCCCCGAAAGCCGGGAAAACGTGGCTTTTGAAGGACATCATAGCAGGTGTCGGGAAAAACTATCCGGAACATAAAACAGAAAACCCCCCTTCGCGTAAAGCTTCGGAGGGGCAAAGCAGTAAACAGGAAACAGGCAAGATCTCAGTGCATCTAATGGCCGTTCTTATAGGAGAACGTCCTGAGGAGGTAACAGATATCAAAAAGGTTATGAACGAAGTAACCGGAGGACTTGGCGAGGTTGCAGCGTCAAATTTTGACGAATCTCCCGACGCCCAAACGAGAGTTGGAGAGCTGGCTTTGGAGCGGGCAAAGAGAATGGTCGAGAACGGAGCAAATGTGGTAGTGGTATTGGATTCGATCACAAGGATGGCGCGTGCTTATAATCTTGCTCTTCCGACATCGGGAAGAACCCTTTCGGGTGGTTTTGATCCGGTAGCGCTTTTTCCGGCGAAAAAGTTTTTCGGCGCGGCGAGAAAAATAGAAAATGAGGGTTCCCTGACAATAATCGGTACATGTCTTGTTGATACAGGATCCCGTATGGACGACCTTATATATGAAGAATTTAAGGGTACCGGTAATATGGAACTTCATCTTGACCGTAAACTGGCCGATAGAAGAGTCTTTCCATCGATCAATATTACAAGAAGCGGTACAAGGCAGGAAGAACTTTTATATGGAAAAGAGGCACTGCAAAAAATATATACCTTAAGAAGAATGCTCGAGATGGTTTCCGAGGATGAGAGAACGGAGACTCTTCTTGAGAGGCTGAAAAAGGCTGAAAACAACGAAGAATTCCTCAAAAATTTGGCGATAGGGTAACCTCAAACGATCAAAAACCGTAAGTAAGACAGTTGGAAAAAGGAAATATCGGAGGAGATTGGAAATCGACTATTGTTAAGTGTGGTAAAATAATAACTTGCACAGAAAAGATATTATGAAAAATATTAGAAGGCGCGTCTACATTTTGAAAAAAACGGTATATTACGGATCATTATCGCTTGTTGCCGATCTAAAAGAATATTTTAAAGAATTGAATGGATTTATATCATCTGTCATAAATCGGGTATTCGGAAGAGTCTTTATAGGAAAAAATGTTTTGGTAACATCGTTATACCGTCAGCGCGGAAGATATACCAGACCGCTTGTTCACTTAGGGATGAGCGGATTGGCAGGGCTTTCGATGATCATTGCCCCGATCATTGCTCAGGAGTTCCCCGGAAGAAGTATTGATCCTTGGAATATTCCCCAAAGCATGTCAATTGTATCTGCATCGACTCAGGAGACAAGAATATCGACTAATTTTTCCGAGGATGTGAGAGGCGAGATTGTCGAATATCAGGTACAAAAGGGTGACACTATTGCCGGTATTTCTGAAAAGTTTGGGGTCAGTATTGAAACGGTTAAATGGCAGAACAATTTAACCAAGGATACGATCAAGGAAGGTCAGACTCTTGAAATACTTCCGATAACGGGTATTGCTCATAAAGTGAACAAAGGGGATACCGTTTATTCAATTGCTAAAAAATATGATATTGACCCGCAGGCGATAGTCAACTATCCATTTAACTCTTTTTCGAATGACGAGACTTTTCAACTGGCGATCGGACAGGTCGTTTTTGTTCCGGAAGGTGTAAAACCGGCCGAAATATTAACGTCTCCTGTTGCGAGGATCAGGCAGAGCACACCGGATGCAGGTACCGTCGCCGGTTCAGGAAACTTCGTTTGGCCTTCCGCCGGAACAATCACACAACGCTTTGTTTGGTACCACAAGGGACTTGATATTGCGAACCGCGCCGCGCCGGATGTTCTTGCTTCCGACTCAGGTAAGGTTTTGGTGGCTGGCTGGCTGGACTCTTACGGGTATGGAAATAGGGTAATAATCGATCATGGCAACGGTTATAAGACCCTTTATGCACATCTTCAAAAGATATATGTTTTGCCGGGACAGGGAGTCAACAGGGGAATTGCGATCGGTAAGATGGGATCGTGGGTGTGCTGCAATAGGAATGTAAAGATATAAGGATGGGATAGGATAAGGGGTAGAAGGGGCCGTTAGCTTATTTGGTAGAGCACCGCATTCGCATTGCGGAGAGGGCGGTTCGAATCCGCCACGGTCCACAGTAAAAGATGAGATTCTTCGTCATTTTGTTCTTCAGAATGACGGGACGGTCAGGTATATATATGACTGAAAGGGGGAATTTTAATGCTCCTCTGCCGGTCAAGGAATTGGAGAGATGATCCTTGCCGAGGAGAACCAAATATAAAGAATGAAGATATCAACAGCAATAATGATAAAAAGAGTAACCCCGAGAAAAATATTGGTTTTGTGACCCTTCTTGTCTTCTCTTATTATCGAACCTATTCTTTTTTCTATCTCTTCTTCGGACAAGGTTTGATCATTCTTTTGCGAGGGTAGAGTTATATTGGGAAGAGAAAAACCAACACCGGTTTTTTGATCTTCAGAAGAATGTGATTCGTTTTCTTTAGACGGAATAGGATCTAAAGGTGAAACCGTTTCTTCCTGTAGCGGTGCCGTATTCTGCTGATTAGTGACAGAAGCAGTATCCGGTGCGGATGGTTCCTGAGACTGCTGGACTACTTGTTGGGTAGGAGTTATTGGAGGTGGAGTTTCTGAGTTTTCAGAGCGGTTTGCGGTTTCAAGTGCCGGAAGTGTTACTGCTTCAAGCGGGTGAAGAAGTTCTTCTGACGGAATATTCTGAGAAGGAATGTTTTGATCGACTGAAGTCATAGTGGAGGGAGGTTCTGTCGATTGGACAGCGGTGTCTTGGTTCATAACAGCATCTTTAAAAGGGGGAGTAGGTTTCTCCCGAGA
>LBVJ01000028.1 GCA_000993025.1 Candidatus Woesebacteria bacterium GW2011_GWA1_38_8 | reverse complement strand
AGAATTTCCTTCGTACCCCAAAGCCCATAGCGCAAGTCCCCCAAGTTTATGATCTTTCGCCAATTTAATTTTATATTCCGTTGACTTGATGTCGGGAAAAAACGCCTGATGGAAATTCCCTGTTTCATCATTTTTATAGATAATATAGTTTTCCTTATCCGTTTCATCAAATACGGCACTGCAGGTTGCACAACTACCTAACAACTCCTCAGCACGGCGATTGCTTATCGTCATACCCGTTCCGGGAATTGTTGCCGAACGGGGAGTATTTCTTATAGTTTCCCATTCGTAGCCATATAATGGAATTCCGAGAACAATTTTTTCAGATGGAACCATATTACGACCCGCTTTTATCGAAGTTAGAACATCAAATTCGGAGGTAGCTCCCCCGCCTTCACCCGGAGCAACCGCACCGGTAACACTTGAACCTATCGAGTGGTAATCATATGCCATGACAATAAATTTATCGACCAATGGCTCAACATTTATTATATCTACAAGATTTGTTTCTTTTACAAAAGATGAAGCATAAACACAAACAGAAAGCGTAGTATCTTCTTTTTCCCTTAAAATATCCCCCACCTTTTTGACAAATCTTGTATATTTTAGTCGAGCTGAAGGTGAAGCGTCTCCGACCTGCTCGATATCAAGATTAAGATCGGTAAAACCGTATTCATCCATCAAAGGAGATATATCACTCATCAAATTCTGAGCGCTGATTTCCGGCTCGTTCAGCATCGCCGTAATTTTTTCATCGTCACCACCAAAGATCACTAAAGACAGTGTTGCCCCCTCTTTCTTGAAAGATTCAAAAAAACTATCTGCCTTGCCTCTTGTTAAAGACAAATACCCAGGTTCCGTTTCACCCGGATTTGTAAATTTCTGAACTGTTCCGTCTTCGCTGAGACTTAAAGAAAAATAAGCAAGCGTGGTCAGATATTTAGTATAATCTTTATCGGCTTTTGAGATAAGCCAATAAGGCAAAAATCCGATAACTTCATCTTTGGAGTTTCCGAAAGGCAGATCTAAGTTGATCTTTTTGGAAATTTCTTCAACTTTTGACGGGAATATCTTTCCATAGATAAGATAGGCTCCGATAAACCCCGCAAGAAATATTAAAAACATAAACGTTACTTTTTTGAACATAATGGATTTATGATATATCATCAGAGTACCATATCCAAACTTAAATTATTTTTTTTGGGATGGTGAAAGGCTAACTGTCTACCTTTGGAGGTCTTATTCTTTTCCACGGATAATGCAAAGGATCAACAATATAAGTTTTATGTATTGATTGACCCGTCAGATACCACTCCCCACACTGCTCGGACTCTATCATACCTGTTTCGACGTTCACCCGTCTTACATGCTGTTTATCGGGTGATTTAAAATAGAAATACCCATCGGCAATTATTCTGGTTTTTGGACTCCTTAGATCTTTTTTTATCAGGTCTGTCCTTTGCTGACATGTAAGATGCATGCATTGCCAGGGATTACTTACTACAATTCTTCTGCCGTCTGCCCGTTCGGGGATGAGATACTGATTACAATTCTCCTTCAACGGACAAGCTTCGCATAATTCGGACTCTGATTTCATTATAAATACCTCCAGGAGGAGTATTTTACACAAATCAGGGAGAAAACACTATATTTAAGCGAGAATCTTACTAAAATCAATGGTCAGCGTCAAACAATAAATGATGTTGTTCCGTACAAGACACACACAAACCAACAACAAGAACACTTGTCGCAAGACACACAACCACAAACCATTACCCAGTATTATTCAAATAGATCAAGTCCCGGGTCGGTACCCAACTCATAATAATCGCTATCGTTATTTCCGTCCTGAGTGATTGCGATACAATTATCGGTTGATTCAAGTCTCGCTCTCAATACATAAGTATCACCATCACTTATATATTCATAGATCATACCCCCTTTTGTAGTAGTCCCGGGTGTACAATCCGGCATCACAACCTGAACAACATCTCCCGTACCGTCATTCACAGGATCCTGAGGAATTACAGATAAGTATTTGCTAATATCCAAATTGTTCCCGTCAATATTTGCAACCGGAGTATTGGTGTTAATTACGATAGATCCTCCTCCCGTATCTGTAAGTATTTGTTTGTCAGCCAGCGCCAAATCGATCGCTCTTCTTATTGTTCCTATATCCGATAATCTTCTTGAGTCTCTCGATCTTCTTGCCATTTCGACAGGATTAAGTGCCAAAAGTACGATCAAAGCCAAGATGGCAATGATCGCAACAACAACAAGAAGCTCGATCAATGTAAATCCCTTTTTATAAAATTTCTTCATCTTTTCTCACCTCCTTATCACGTCTATTGTTTATTGTTTAGTGTTTCTTGTTTATTACCTGCCCTTCCGCAGCCGAGTCTGACTCGACGAAGGAGGGTTTCTTGTTTAAAATTCTTCTGTTTCTCCAAAAACATATTCCGAAAGGTTTGGTTCGACTGCATAACCCACCCATTCTTTACCTAAGTTCGTAAAAAGATTATCTGCTTCTTGAATTCCCGATACCGACAATGAAGGAACGTTTGTTTTTTTTAGTACTTTCGGTTTAACCAAAGACGGAAATATCAGCCAAAGGTATACCAAAAAGATCAGTAAAATATAAACACCGGAAACAATCAGCCAAATATTTGTTTTTTTATTCATTTTTCTACAAAAAGCCTGAATTCTACCTCTGTGACAGGTTCTGCCACGTCGATGTCCACCATTAATTTGTCAACAGATGTGTGATATCTTAATTTTGACAACTGGCTAAGAAAATCGGAAACGGATGACCTTTTTCCCACAATATCTAAGGAAAAGGTGATTGACGCGTAAGATCCTTTCTCCTCGTTTTTTTCTTTGCCGATACTTATTTCCATAACAAGACCATTATTTTGGGCAAGCCTTTCCAATTGAGTTATAAAGTACGAGATTTCATAATACTTTGCGGGAAGTGAACTTTTTACTTTTCGGATCTCACCTGCGTAAAGTTTTCTCTCCTCCATTAGATTATCCAAAAGTTCTACATCCCGACTTATTTCTGCAACTTTTACTTTACTTTCACCAACTGTGGCAGCGATCCTTGAAATGGAATATAAACCAAAAATTACCGCCCCAAAAGAAGCCAGTAAGGACAAGATTGCCAATCTAAACTTCAATTGCGGAGCGAATGCTATTTTTACCATATTATCGATATTGAAAATTCATTATCCGTCAACTTGTTGAAATTGCTGTAAGGCATGGTTATATCTGAAGATTTTACATTTTGCGAGATCATTTCGTAAAATGCCAAGATACTTCCCCTGTCTCCGATCCCTTCGATCAACCACTCTTCTTCTTTGTTGTTAATTAGGCCTATAGACGTTATTTTTATAGTCTGCGGGGTTAATTTTGATATTGTCTTGAGTTTTTCCCCAACATCTTCCTGCCTCTTGGTTAAATCGATAACATTTTGTATCGCCAAATTTGTGTCATTTATCTCCGCAACTATTTCGTTGGCAGGATGTGCGGAAACTGCACCATTCAATTTTTCCAATTGCTTTTCCATCGAAAACCACCACATATTTAGAGTGAAAATGCTCACAATAATTATTATCAGAAAAACAATATTCAAATAGGTAAGAGCAAAAAGATGCGCCGTGAGATTCTTCTGATTTCTGATATTTTCCGTTTTTTGTTTTTCACCCCGAGGAAATAGATTTATTCCTTCGAGAACATCTTTTTGTAAATGTCTTACACCTGCTCCGAGAGACGGCAGATAACTGACCAGTTCCAGATCTTTGTAACTTTTAGTACTAAGAGACTTAACTTTCCTACTTTTTACGACAAGTGTCGGAACCTGGGAAAAAAGATTTACGGATGCCGACAAACCGTAATATTTATACACAATGTCACCAGCCAAAAGCACTTGCCGAATGCTTAGAGACTCTTTTTCTTCCCAATAATCTATTATCTTTTTCGCCCCTGCAGTGATCTCTGTCGTCAGATCTTTTTCGGATCTTATACGTGACCCCTTTCCGCTTTGAGGATTACTTGTCACCGAAGTGGTAAAAAAGGGAAGTTTTCCTTTAAGTACGATAAAGTCTGTACCGTATTCTTCTACAACACAAAGAAGCGTATTACCGGTAAAATCAGCATCGGCAATTCCGGCAAATGCATACGAAGACGGTTCGATAGCCACGACCTCGATCCCGGCATCCCTAAACATCGAGATGATGTTTTCAATATAGGCATTTTTTCCAACAACCACCAAGGTTTTCAATATATCCTTCTCTTCCGATACTATCTGCCAATCATAAACCGCTTCCGATTGAGGAATCGGTGCAACCGAAGGAATTTCCCAATATACCGCTTCATTTAACTGCTCGTTTGGGATCTTCGGAAATTCAATCTCTTTGATATATAAGTTTGATTCCGAAACAGTGAGGACTGTTTTTATTGAATCCAAGTCAGGAAGATTTTGATCCCTCCAGGCGATCAATTGTTTCAATGATTCACCACCATCATTGGAAAAATATATCTGATCAAGTTTAATGAGTTCAAGAGATTGCCTGCTCTTTTTAAAAGCTGCTATCTTTAGACTGTTCCCATAAAGTTCTACCCCTAATAAATAATTCATATATTATATATCTACATTAATTATTAATTAATTATCATATCTCTGTAAAGGACAAGATCTGCCAGCTACCGCCTTCATTAAGAAAAAATTCTGCATCCTTTAAAGCCGGGTTGTATATTATCTCAACATTATTATCTATTATTACACCTTGTGCTAATATCGCTCCAAGAAATGCCTGCGCGGCTGTAGGGGCGACATATGCACATCCGTTGATCGCGTAAAAAAGTATACTTTGGACATTTGGATTTATCGTAACTGCATTGCCGGCAGATCCTTCGCAAATTGTCTCCGGGTCTCCCAATATTCCATTCACATACTTAGAAGCCACAAGTAAAAACTTATTATCATCGGAGGTAAAGCGTGTATTTGCATCTGCGGTAATTCTCCCATCTGCAAGTATTATTAAACTTGTATCGTCTTCACTTGCGGGGTCAAGACTGATCGTTTGATTTGACTCGAGTGTAACATCTCCCTTTACCCAAACCGGTCCGGAAAGATATAGGGCAGAATTTGATCTTGTTTCCAAATTGCCTTCAATGATCATATTCCCTATCATTGGAGTCCCGTCTTCACTTTCAATCGAACAGTCAGACGATCCTCCGATCTCACAATTGCCAGGCCATACCGTTTCCGCATGTCCGGTCAAATGATCCTCGATATAGCTAACTCCGATATCCGGAAGAGGGCGTTCTTCCGGTATTTTACAATCGGGATCTGTTGCCGGATCGCAGGCATCATAAGGACAATCAAAACTGTCCTCACTCCCGGAAAATCCTTGACCAAAAATTCTACATTCATACAAATTTCCTGCATAGGCATTACCTGTGATACAGGGTCCCGTTCCATTACTCAACCGCTCAATTGATCCGACGGCAAAAACATTTCCGTCAATATTTGTAGTTGAAATCGGGTTGTCACAACCTGATTCACTCCCATAATTCCTTCCGCGGACAAAACTTTTTGAGTAGATATTGACTTGATCAGCCCCTGAACTTGTGATCTTTACACGCTGTCCGATCTCAATTCCGCCATCACCAGCTTGTATAAAACGGGTAAAATCAGGCGCAATAACGGTATTTTGGGCAATTACACGGATCCTTCTAACAAAATTTCCATACTTCCCAACTGATATTATTTCCCTTACTGTTACTTCAACGACGTCCTCCTCATCGCTTACTGATATGGTTTTTATCGTTACCTTCGCAGAACCTTCACCCACATCCAAGGTATAATCGTCTTCTTCTGCATACCCCAATGTTTGGATCTTGTAAAAAGCATCTTCAATACCGGAGTTTGCGACATAGAAAGCCTTTGTCGAGCCTGCAATACTTCTTCCCATCATACTTTCCTGAAAACCGGTCTTTGACAAAGACATTCCGATCAGAAGGCTTACCATACCGATCACAAATATAATTAATATTGCGGCTTGCCCTGCTTGTAGTGAGCAAGGTCGAACCAAGCTTTGCTGAAGGGCTTGCCCTGAACATTTTTTCTTCATATTTCTCATTCCGTCATTCTCGGTGAAACAGATGTTTTGTAATTGATCGGATGTTCTCCCAGCGAGTCCTTGTAAACCCCTTCGATCTCTATATTTACAACAGACAATGAATCTCCTATCGGAGAAAATGAAAGATCTATTATTTCAATCTCCGGATCCATGATCGGCTGACTTCCGATTTCTGCACATTCGGCACTCTCGACTTTCGAATATAATATCTTCTTCCCTTCTCCGTCATAACTGAAAGTCTGACAAATATTTTCCCCCGTAATCAAAATTTTATCACTGGTTGGTACTTCGACATCTTTGGACTCAACGATTGCTTTGGAGATTTGTTTCAAGAATACCCGGACACTTTCGGAGCTTGTTTCCAAAGAATACTGTTTGGAACGAAGTGTTACCCCATCATAAAGCATCTGAATGGAGATCATTGATATTATTCCGATGATCGCTACAGACACCAGAAGCTCTACCAAGGTAAAACCACTCAAAATATTTACTTTAATGTTTCGAGACATAAGAAATCAGGTCGATATCAACCGGAACTCCATTTTCTTTCCACGAGACGGTTATTACTATTTTTCTGGTAAGATCATCTATCAATCCACCGCTTTCTACTATAGAACCGATGTCCCGCCGAACCTCCAATACTTCAACAATTGCCGTATAACCGGGGTATCCGTCCGCTTCCGAAGGTAACGTGGTTTTAGGTATTTTTGATCCGAGTATCCATCCTCCCGCCCCATTCTGAAGTTGATAATATTCTATAGAGTTTGTGTTAATTGATGAGTCTGTCCAATCCCAGTCGGGACTGTTCTTTTTCAAAAAATAAATCGCCTCCATTTGTTCCTGTGCCAAGGCGTATCCTTGAGTGTAACCTTCTCCCTGACTTGCCGACCTAAGAGAAAATGAGTAAACATAGATGATCGCAGGAAGAAACAGGGCGGATAATCCTATCGCAACAATAAGTTCGACCAAAGTAAAACCCTTATTCTTCATAGTAATCAGATCTTTTCGATCACGATCTTAAAATCTTCCGATATCGTAATTTCCCTCCCTGCACTTCCTCCTTTTTCAATAATATTTATTGTCTGAGAGCTGCTTGTACCCGTGATTCTGGCAAAATAGAAATATCCTTCCGGAACAAAAATATAATCATCATTCAAAAAAACCCCATCAGGAACATCCTCTTTTGTATAAAATTCCTCATCCGCTTTAATGTATCTTCTGATTAATTTATATCCGTTTAAAAAAATTTCAATCCCATACTCAGGCAATCCCGTTTCCGAAAAGACCGTTTCTTTTTCAGGCTCTCCATACAAATCGATCAATACTTCCCCATTCATACTTTTACTTCTCGCAACCCGTATCATCGAGACCATCTCATTTGCGGCATTATCAAGAGAAGCTTCTTTTCTGAAATTGTTGATCGTGTTGACACCCATAACAGAGAGGACGGAAATGATCGCGATCACTACCATTGTCTCCAAAAGTGTCACACCTTTCATATTCACTTTATTTTTGATGTCATTTGATAAATGGGGGCTATTACAGATATTGCGATAAGTGCAACAAGAGCACCAAGTGAGACTACCATCACAGGTTCGATCATCTCCGTTAAGCGCTTCAGATTTCTGTCGACCTCCGTTTCATAATATACCGAAAGCCTCATGAGCCCGACATCAACTTTTCCCGTTTTTTCACCGCCCTTGACTGTTCTTGATATGATAGGAGGAAAAAGAAGTTTATCTTCATCGGAAAGTGCCGTAGAAAAATTCTGTCCGCGCGTGATCTTCTTATTTATATTCTCACAGGCGGTTCTGTAAAGATCATTGTCCACAACATCCGCCGATAGTTCCAAAGCTTTCGGAAGCTGAATACCGTATTTGATACATCCTCCGACTATCCTCAAAAACCTTGCCAGTATGAATTGGCGCATAATAAGACCTATCAAAGGAGATCTCGTCATCCTGGCATTAATCTTTCTTCTCATACCTCGATCTCTCAGGATATAGACAAAAAAGATCGTAAGCAGAATAAAGAAAAATACAATAAGGGAGGCATAATCGACCAAAAACCCGGCGAACTTTGCCATGATCCTTGTAATCGCCGGAAGGTCGCTGCCAAAATTCTCTGTTATGGCGATTATCTTCGGGACAACTACTCCAATGACGAGAGTCACAACAACCAAAGAAACCGAAAGCACCAAAGCAGGATAGAACATTGCCGATTTAACTCTTGCTATAAATTCGTGTTCGCGCCTGAGTTCATTTGCAAGATATTCCAGTGTTTCATCCAGGCTTCCGGTAATCTCCCCGGCCTGAACCAAAGTTATATAGAGCGGAGAGAATATCGAAGGATACTTTGACATTGCCTCCGATAATTTTTTTCCCCTTTGGATGTCTTTGTTTATCGTATCGATTATCTCCGATTTCCGGTCACCTTCTTCGATATATGCTTCCAGAGCTTCCTGCAAAGCAGTTCCCGCACCGATAGAGGAAGCAAGATGATCGGTAAAATTGATCCTGTCATAGGAGGGAAATTTGGGTTTTGGATTAAAAAACAGAAAACCCCGTCTCTCCTTTCTTGCCTCTTTCAACTCAACCACAAACCAACCCGGTTTTTTTATTTGTAAAGAGGCTTCAGAAATCGTCTCTGCATTGATCTTTCCCCTTTTTACTTCCCTACCCTGTGCAATTTCGTATATGTATTCTGTCATATTCGTTACTCCGATATCACCCTGAAAACTTCCTCTATGGAAGTTATCCCTTTTGATACTTTAATGAGTCCATCTTCAAGCATCGATTTTGGACCTTTCGTACGGGCAACATCCCATATCGCATCGCTTGAAGCTTTCTCAACAATAAGCTTTTTAATATCATCATCGATAAGTAGTATTTCAAATATCCCGCATCTTCCGCGGAATCCGGTATTCAGGCAATGGGAACACCCCTTGGGGACAAAATTATTGGTCAGTGCATTTCTGACGCCTTCGGAAATGCCGCCCCTTACCTCCTGAAGCCTATTTAAAATTACATCGCTTATAGGAACAGATTCACGAAGCATTATTAGCGTGAACCGAAGAAAAAACCAGATGTCCCGTCATCGCTGCGTTTATGGCGATCACTGAAGTTTCCTTGTCCCTGATCTCTCCGACCATGACAATGTCGGGATCCTGCCGCAATATGGATCTTAAACCCGATGCGAAAGTCAGATTTATATCCGAGTTCACCTGGATCTGGTTGACTCTGTGTATCTTATTTTCGACCGGATCCTCGATCGTTACGATATTTATATCGGGACGGTTCAGTATTCCCAATATCGTATAGAGGGTCGTTGTTTTCCCCGATCCTGTCGGACCCGTAACCAAAAACATTCCATGAGTTCTTGTAAGTATCCTTCCCACCGCCTGCTGATCCTCAGGAAGGAAACCAAGTTCATCGAGATTAAATTTTGTAAGCTGAGTCTGCAAGATCCTTAAGACGGTTTTTTCCCCATATACAGTAGGGATTATAGAAACACGAAGAGAAATCTTTTGCCCTGTTTTTGTCTGATAGGAAAACTGACCATCCTGAGGAAGCCTTTTTTCTGAAATATCCAATTCGGAAAGAATTTTTATCCTGGAAATGATAGCTGGATACATAGAAATATCAGGTTCATCAATATGATATAAAACACCGTCAATTCTGAACCTGAGTATGGTTTTTCTTTCGTATGTCTCAAAATGAATATGGGGTGTTCCAGACTAGTGATTTGTCCTTGGCAGCAGCCCTCTGTTGTTTCGGGGCAAAAATCGAGGCAGTAGACCATAACAACGGCGCACGGGCGGTATTCCATTTCCGTAGAGAAAAGGGCTTACCGTTCAAGGAAGAAGTACTTCTCGACTTTGCCGCCAGGGAAT
>LBVJ01000027.1 GCA_000993025.1 Candidatus Woesebacteria bacterium GW2011_GWA1_38_8 | reverse complement strand
GGAAAATCTGGTTAGAGCACCATATAAAAATTTACCATTTTTCCCGAAAGCATTGACAATTTCGCGAATATCTTTCGAGGTGGTGACATTGCACCTCCCTTTTCCCGATATAAGAAGTTTCTTACCTGCTGATGAATTCTTTTCCAGAATACATACCTTATTTAGTGAATTTATTGCAGATATTCCTGCCATTATTCCGGCGGGACCGGCACCAATTATTGCAATATCATACTTATAATTCATACGTTAAATATATATAAATAATTCATTTCATGGTAAATAGAACGCTTTGTAAACATCTTATATTGTCAGGGTTTAGAGGGATTTACATCATTACTTTAGGCTTTTCGATATTCAAGGTTAAAGAACCTTTTTCTTAACGATCGTTTTCCAATCGGGATATGTCAGACCGTTAATGATCGCGCCCGTCAAATAGCCTTTAGCAAAAAGTGATTCGAAAAAACTGACGTTGTATGTAAGGGTAAAAATTAAGATCACCGTATAATATATCCAATGGTGTATGTGTATAATTCGATTACCGACGCTGATTTTCAAATTGGGACTGACTTGAATAAACCTTATAGCAATTGTGGGAAGTTTGTTTTGAATCTTTGACTTTGGGTTGGAACCAAAATGGCTGAACGAATATCCAAATACCGCAGAAACGATCAGTAATAAAATATTCATATTCTAATTATGGAGATAGTATATTAATAAATCAACATGGTCTACATATTTGCAAGATACGTAAACAGGATAACAACCAAGAAGTGTGAAAAGGTGATTATCATTGAAGGTAGTTCCGACCAAAGCTCTTTTGAGTAAACGGGGTTCATACTTTTCCTTTACTTTTCTGCCAAAGTCCGAACATTGAGACTACCCAGATCCGTTCATCCGGCTCACTCCAGCTTCCGTTTGATCCTTCTATAAAATAGCGGTATTTTCCGTTTTCCCCCACCCTTTTGATACGGGTTCTTTTTCCTCCCCTGTCTATACCGAAGACTGTTTCGGCACCTCTTACAAATCTACGACGAAGAGACTGGGATACTCTTTCATAATGCTCAGGGTTTTCAAGAAGCTCCTTTGACAGTTGATCAAGACCGTCTGAGTGCGCCATATCTAAACTGCTAAGATACGAAGTTGCTTTTGGAAAAGAATCTATCATACTATTTTCTGTGTATATTATACCAGACAGGATGGTAAAGGAATATTGCAGGAGAATCTTCGATCAAAAATCTTTGAAAATCAAAGTACAATTCCTTCCTTTTTTCCTTATCTTGCTCTACCCTACCATCTTCCAGGATTTTGTCAATTCTTAAATTTTTATATTTTGTTATATTTGTTTCACTTTGGGTTGAGTGCCAAAGGGAGTATTGATCCGGATCTTTAGGTATGTCGAATATTGTTATGAAAGCTTGGTAATCGGTAGGGATAACAGAAGACACCAATACGCTGGAATTGACACCCATATCGCGCCACATTCTAGCTATAGCATCGGCATTGTCAATAAGATTCGGGGTTGAGATAATTTTGATCTCATAATCATCAGGTAATTCATTATCCAGATCTTTTATAAGACCTCTTGCTTTTTCAGGATCAAAATTATAATTTTTTACCTGTTGATTATAAAAGACGGATTCCGGATTGATTGGACCAAAAGCCCTGTTGTCAAAATGGCTTTTATCTATAGCATAATTTAATGCTAAACGCATATTTTTGTCGCTTAAGAAAGGATCCTGCGTGTTAAAAAAGATAACAACTACCTGATTTTTGTTCACGACATTTTGAATTTCAACATTGTTCCACTTGTCGAACGGTGCTTTTCCCGTCATTAAATGCAGATTGTCCACCTCCCCCATTTTGAACGCAAACCTGGATTGTTCTTCGGTGGGATAAAATTTATACACAGATGTATTGTTATCTTTTTCGACGATGATCTTTTGAACGAACCCGCCCTTTATTACAAGATCTTTTACTCTCCACTCCCCTGTTCCCAATAAACCCTTTTTGAAAATTGGTTTCTCAAGCAGAACTGCAAAAGGAATATATGGTTCTTTTAGAGAAAATTTTATAATATTTCCATTCTTTGAGATCTCGACATCTTCAAAATTATAATTTAGATCTTCAGCAGTTAGAGGTTTTCTATCGTGCCAAACAATATTTTCTCCGATCTCAAATGTCCACTCTTTTCCTGAGTCTTCAATTTTCCAGCTTTTAGCTATGGATGGCTGTATTTCTGATCTATTGTCAATCTCAACCAATCCATCGCTTATCAGTTCGGATATCTCGATGGGAAGGTCTTCAACAGTATATCTTCCGGTATATCCATACCTGTCTACACTTGAGAATCTTATGCGTGGAAGAGCTGAATTGATCAATGCAAACATAAAAATACCGATGAATATGCTTAATATTATAATTAACTTAAATTTAACCAAAAAAGCTGCAACGAGATGAATATAAAAATTCATAGTGTTTTAAGAACTGGAAAAGATTAATAGCTGATCACAAAAAGAGTGCTGTTATAGATAGAGCGATAAAAATAGCCGTGAAGACAAAAGTAAGTCTGAATATGACCTTCTCAAGTCCACGGCGTGTAAATGAAGATGTACCTCCCCAAACCCTTCCGAAACCGGTACCTTTATTTTGGACAAGAATAAAAAGTATTAATATAGACGAAACTATTATCTGAAGTATAAGCAAAATATTATTCATATCAGTTATTATAGCAAATTATAATATTTAATCTATCCTTGTGAATAGAAATACAAGCCATAACGTACTTGGCAATCCGAACAACCTTCAAGTCGGTTGGGGTGTCGTTTGCGCATAGTGTTTATGCTTCCATCAGATAAATAAATTATGAAAGATAAAGACAGTGTTTTTGTGATTTGTTAAATCTCGCGGATATTCATTTTACTAACCAATATATGAACGAAGTCAGGAATGATAGTATAAAAGAAAAAGCAATATATGCCATTATTCCTTCAAAATGAATATTTGGAAGATCGATCCAATTTGACGAATATCCTGAAAAATCAAAAAATAAGATCTTGAAAGCGGGTACGATAAGGGACGTCAAATACAAGATCACTGACGAAGCCACCCAACGAAATAACCCGAAAGTAATTAGATTTATAGGAAGCAGTAGGATATTGATGACTGGTTTGGCTAGCAAGGAAACGATGGTTATTGCAACACCGGACAATATTAATGTTTCAGTACCCTTTCCAAAACTCATACCACCGGCTATCAACGAAGTAAGATATAAACAATATGTATCAATAATAAAATGCCGAAAAATACGTTTCATATTTATAATTTTACATCTTTAGAAGATCTTTTGTTAATAGTTTTTTGTGATACCTTTGCGCAAAACGGTGAGCTTCATTTCTTACTCTTTGTATAAATTTTAAAGCTCCCCCTTCGAGTTTATATTCAATAAATGATCCGTTTATGGGAATGACCAATTTTTCGTATCTTTTTGCAATTCCGCAAACGGAAATATTCTGACCTGAAAATTGATTTAAAAATGTATTAACCTGAGCTTTACCGCCGTCAACGATTATAATACCGGGTTTTCCCCAATCAAAAAAATGTTTTATTCTTCTTTGGGCTATTTCCTTTAGAGATGAAACGTCGTTATTTTGAGATCTTCTTAAACGAAAATGGCGGTAGTGTTTTTTTACCGATTCTCCATCAATAAACACTACCATTGATCCGGCGGAATGACTTCCCTGCAGGTGTGATATATCATAGCACTCAAGCCGTTTTTTGGGGTCGAAGAAGATGTTGTATTTATGCAAAATGTTTTTCAATTCAGTAAGTTCATTTTGTATATCTTTATCCCGTATCAGGGGATCTTTTAAATAGTTATCTTCAATTATTTCTTTTTGTAATATGCTATCTATAAAATCGATTCTTTCTTTTATCTCTTTGGCTTTCTCAAACTTTTCATCATTAGAATAAGCTTTCATTTCAGCGACCAATCTATTTTTTAAAGAAATAAATTTACCGTTAAAAAAATACCTTACCTTTTTGATGTTTAAATAGTACTCAGACTCAAGTAATTCGTTATTCGAACCTGTTTTTGGATCAGATATGGCAGACGGACAGGGTTTACAAAGCCCTAGTTGGCTATATAAACAAGTTCTTTTTTCCGGTAGGTGTGTAGAATAAGGAACAATACTTCTTAATATTTTAAGTACATAAAACAACTTCCGCGATTGATAAAAAGGACCGAAAATATATTTATATTTCGTCTTATTCCTTCTTTTCCTCTCGACGAGTACTCGGGGTAAGACATCTGCCGTTATAAAGACGTAATAAGGTCCTTTATCGTCCTTAGACGAAATGTTGTAATAAGGTTTGAATTTTTTAATAAAATTCGATTCTAATATGTAAGCCTCGATGTCACTTTCAACTTTGATATAGGAAAATTTGTCAATACTGTCGATCAGTTTTTGTGTTTTGCCATATTGGTTTGTATTTAAATATGAAGAGACTCTATTTTTAAGTGATTTTGCCTTCCCGATATAGATGGCTACACCCTTTATGTTGAAAAATATATAAATACCGGGAGTCAGAGGAAGTTTTTTGACATTGTTTTTCGTAAATTGTAAATGTTTCACACCTTCAAGCATATTAGTATTAAACCGGTTTGTGTTTTAATAAATGGAGTTTTGTTAATACGATCATAAATATTGCGATTACTATCACAAAGATCAGGATGGTGTGTGAATAGACGTCGAGATTTTTTGGACCGTTCAGATATATATCACCTCCGTTAATAAAGACCATAATTGAATCAGGTGAATTCTTTCCGAAAAACGAATATTTAATTTTTACTACCTTTTTATTAATTGAATACGGGAGTATTGCTTCGAAATTATCTTCACTCAACAGCTTATTATCGCCGTAATACTTGATATTTTTATCATACAATGCCGTATGATTTTTATTCTCCATCATAATCGAATATTTTCTGTTAAAAATAAATAATATGTTATTAATATTTTTAAAATCGAGTTTGGTTTCTTTGTAATTGCTAAGAGATGAGGTGTTAATGAATATGTCTTTTTCGCCGACATCCTTTGAGTAGGAGCCTGGGGGGAGCGGAAGTTCGTCGCTTGATCCGTGTATTGTAAAAGCAAAATGTCTGAGGTCGAATTGGTTAAAATAATCGGTTGATGATGTATCTCCCCAAGTGGGATCGGTCGAGACCCAGTAATCATTTTCTGTATCCCAGTACTCAACCCACGAATGCAAAATATCATTAAAAAATGCTGTGGGTTTAATAGTCTCGTTATCTGTATGGGCATAACCTATGACCTCGCGTGCCGGTATGCCTTTTGCTCTTAATAGAGTGATCATCAGATCGCTGTACTCTCTGCAGGATACTTTATGTTTGGATGATAGAGTGTTAACGGCTCCTAATCGCTCACTTGCTTTAAGATTGAAATCATAGTCTAAATTTTTGATGACGAAATCATAGACCGCCTGGGGATCTTCGAGGGATTTTGCTACTTCGACGATCTTTTCATCAGATGTGTTCCAATATTTGGTAGGTTCGATATTTTTATAAAGGCTTTGCGTTTTGGGAACCAGATAGGCTCTGGGTGAAGAAAATATTTGCGCCTTCCCATTTATTGAAACATCAATCGTTTGTTTTGCCTCTAGTGAGTATTCTGCGATCCAATTGTCGTCAATATCTTTAAAAACAGCATCCGGCTCTGGTTTTATCGAGTCGATAAATATTCTTTGATAAGAAGTATCGGGCGGAATCGAAATCGATTCAGTTTTTTTGAAGCTGTCTTCATTTTTTAAGCGATAGTTAATTATATAAGTAAATGTCTGATAGTTGCCGAAACCCGCAACTATACGGGAAGGTTTTAATTCTTCTTTTTCAAAATGATATATTATTGAAGTGTCATTTTCATTTTTTTGTTTATAATCGGGTGATATGTAGGCTTCAATGCCGTATATTTTTGGGATAACTAAAATACTTTTGATATTTTTGTATAAATTTGCCTCTTCGATCTTAGGGATAGAAAGTTCCCAAACATCGCCGGTTTTTATCGCTAGATTATCAACATCATAATTGATAGTGAACACTCTCTCCTTGCCTTTACCCAGGACCTTGTCATTAAAACCAATCTTGATCTTAGTATAAGTGTCAGTATTTTCAATTTGCGGATCGTATTTATCCCCACCGGCAAAGACTTCAATATTTTTAATATTCGTATTTTTGATGTGATACTCGAAAGACGGAAGGTACTTTTCGGTCATAAGATTTTCAATGGTAAAAGTTTCACTGACTTTACACGAGCCGTTTTGGTCAAAGATGTATTCGTTTTGAAGAGAGATGGCAAAATCCTGTATCGACTGCGCGCTTACTAAATAATCGAAGAAAACAATTTGTATAAGTGAAAATATAATTACTAAAAAGATTTTTTTCAGCATATAAAATATCGATTTATATTTAAGTATTTACACATTCTTACAAAAATGCACCAGTGTATGAATGTCTGTTATTAATTATATCTATATGTGTTCCTTCAGCAACGATCTCTCCACCTCCATCTCCCCCTTCAGGTCCAAGATCGATTATCCAATCGGCGTTTTTTATGACATCGATATTATGTTCTATAACAAACACAGAATTTCCTTTGGCAACAAGAAGCTTTAGAACATTTAATAATTTTTCAACGTCTGAAAAATGTAATCCTGTTGTCGGTTCGTCAAGTATATATACAGTATTTCCGGTATCGTTTTTCCCCAGTTCTGAAGCCAATTTAACCCTCTGTGATTCACCACCCGATAAAGTGACTGCACTTTGACCAAGCTCCATATATCCAAGCCCTACGGATGCCAACGTATCCAGTTTTTTTGAGATCCTGGAATTATTTATAAAAAATTCTTTAGCTTCGTCGACACTCATTGTTAAAATATCATAGATACTTTTACCTCGAAATCTGATATCAAGAGTTTGGGAATTATATTTTTTTCCCTGACAAACTTCGCATTTGACCCAAATATCACTCATAAATTGCATTTCAATGCGTATTTGACCTTGTCCCTCGCAAGCTTCACACCTTCCACCTTTCAGATTAAAAGAAAATCTTCCTTTTTTAAACCCGTTTATCTTAGCGTCCCTCGTTAGCGCAAAAACATCACGGATCTCATCAAAAAGTTTTGTATATGTTGCGGGATTGCTTCTAGGGGTTTTTCCTATCGGAGATTGATCAATAAGAATTACACGATCTATATTATCCTGTCCGTTCAGGGAACTATATAAGTTATGGTGGTCAATAGTGTTTTTACTTAGGTAGTCTTTTAAAGCCGGATATAAAGATTCGACAAGAAGTGTAGATTTACCGCTTCCGGAGACGCCTGTAATCGCAACCAGTTTATTTAGAGGAAAAACAACATCTATATTTTTCAGGTTGTATAGTTTACATCCCTTTAATATTATTGAGTTTTCGCTAAATGTTTTTGAAATCGTGTTCTGAATGTGCGGATATTTGATATTTATCTTTTTTTTGCCCGAAAGATATTGACCCGTGATCGATTTGGGGTCACTTTTCAATGCAGAAATATTTCCCTGAGCTATTATATTTCCTCCGTATTTTCCTGCACCCGGTCCGAAATCAAAAATATGATCAGACGCATTCATTATGTGTTCATCGTGCTCAACAACTATAATTGTATTTCCCAGATCCCTTAATTTTTTTAATGTATCTATTAACCTTTGGTTATCTTTTTGATGCAGTCCGATCGTAGGTTCATCAAGAACATACAAAACACCTGTAAGACCGGATCCTATTTGGCTGGCCAACCTAATTCTCTGAGCTTCTCCTCCGGACAATGATCCGGAAGATCTGGATAGTGTCAAGTAAGATAGTCCGACCGAATTAAGAAATATCAGTCTTTTTATAATTTCTTTTAAAATAAGATCTGCAATTTCTTTCTCGATTGTAGTAAGCATTTGATTATTTTCAAGTTCTTTCATAAATTGATAAGAGGATTCAATTGTCATATCAGTAAGATCGGAAATTGAAAGATCGCCGATCGTTACAGACAGAGATTCTTTTTTTAATCTTTTTCCTAAACAATCGGGACAAACTGTGTTGGTCATATATTTACCTATTTCGCTACGAACCCATTCCGAATCGGTTGTTTTATATTTATTTTCAAGATCGGAGATCAAACCAGGATAGGTTTCTACAATAAAAGTATTGTGTCCGAGCCTATTTTTCCCGTATACCTTATATATCCTTTTGTCTGTACCATTCAATAGAAGTGAAATGTTTTTGGTGCTTATATTTTTAATCGGTATATTCATGTCGATGCCGTTTTCGGTGCAGAATTGACGTATCAAACGAGAAAACCAGGTCTCACTTTCAAAGGTATTTGCATAAGGGCGGATACCTCCCTCAAGAATTGTAAGTTCACTTGAGAAGAGAAGTCCGGGTTCGATTTTTAGGATATTTCCGATACCTCCGCATTTCAAACAGGCACCTTGAGGTGAATTGAAAGAAAAGCTTCTGGGTTCAATCTCGGGTATCTGTATATTGTCTTTGGGGCACGAAAATTTTTCTGAAAACAAATGGTCTGAAAAGCTTTTCGGATTTTTTGGTATCTCGAATGCTTGATCGAGAACTTCTGAAATATTTACTAATCCGTCTGAAAGCTTTAGTGATTGCTGAACAGAATCTGTCAGACGTGTTTTGAGATTATTTATGGCAATGGGATCCTTGAAGATCTTTCTTTCGATACTTAATTTATCAATAACAGCCTCAATAGTATGTTTATTTGTTTTAATTAGGTAAAGGTCCTCGCCTGTTTCTTTGATATATCCATCGACCCGCACTTCCCTGTATCCCTTTGATCTCAAATTGTCAAACAAAGCCGAATATTCGCCCTTTTTTTCTACCACTACCGGAGAAAGTATAAACAGTTTTATAATATTTTTCGTGTAAAGCAGTGTTCTTAAGAGAGCAAATACTGAATCAATGATTTCGTCAATACTTTGCTTTTTAATTTCTCCTCCGCACACAGGACAGTGGGGATGTCCTACTCTTGCATATAGTAATCTAAGATAGTCATATATTTCAGTTACAGTACCGACTGTCGATCGAGGATTTTTTGAGGTGGTTTTTTGATCGATCGATATTGATGGGGATAACCCTTCGATGAGGTCGACATCGGGTTTTTCCATTATACCCAAAAATTGCCTTGCGTAAGTAGAAAGACTTTCAATATAGCGTCTTTGTCCTTCAAAATCTGCCATGGCGGCGCTCCACTGCGAACCAGTGGGTTACGCCGAGTCTATTCAGAAAATTTCCGAACACACTCCGCGTAACCGCGAATGAAAAACTCCAAAGATACCATTACAATCGCTACACAAGAAATGCGAACTGTGGACTATTTCTCTCTAATAGCTCATATGACATTCCGATTGTATTCATGCGGTTCAAGAGAGGGGTGAGATCTTCTTTCTCGAACTTTTCAAGACTATTAAGATTTAGTTTTTCTGAAAGATATAATTTCTCGATATCGGTATCCTCCTGTTTGATAATTATTTTTTCACGGATGGGTTTTTCTATCGATCGCGGAATGATATTATGTCTTTTGTTATAGTTTAATTGCGATTTTCTTCTACGTTCCACTTCATACATCGCGTTTTTTATCGAATTGGTTAATTTATCGGCATATAGAATGACTCTTCCGTCAACATGTCTTGCAGCTCTTCCCATAGTTTGAACAAGTGAGACCTCGCTTCTCAAGAATCCTTCCTTGTCTGCATCAAGGATAGCAACAAGCGATACCTCAGGAAGATCAAGACCTTCACGGAGAAGATTAACACCAATGATGCAATCATATTTACCAAGTCTAAGATCGTCAAGAATGTCGGTGCGTTCTAAAGTGTCAACATCGGAATGAATGTATGCAACCGCGAGTCCTTTTTCCTTCAGATATTCGGTCAGATCTTCGGCGGTTTTTTTAGTCAGGGTTGTCACAAGCGTTCGCCTTTTTAGATCTTTTTCTTTGACGATCTCTGATATAACATCCGAGACTTGTGTATCAACCGGCTTAATAACTATCTTAGGGTCAATTATACCGGTAGGTCTGACAAGCTGTTCGACAACCCCTCCGTTGCTTTTAGCTTTTTGTCTTAAGCTTTTTGCTGCTTCTTTTGCCATCGAAAGCTCCCACTCCGATGGTGTCGCGCTTGTGGCAATAAAATTAGGAATCCTTCTTAGGAATTCTTCAAATTTAAGAGGACGGTTATCTATCGCAGCAGGAAGTCTGAAACCGTAATCAATAAGTGTTTGTTTTCTTGATTGATCTCCATTATACATTCCTCTTATCTGGGGGAATGTCATATGTGATTCATCTACAATAACCAACCAATCTTTATTGTAAGGATATGAAAAATAATCAAGAAGTGTGTATGGTGCGTCTCCCGGATTCCTTCCGTCAAAGTATCTTGAATAATTTTCAATACCCTTAACATATCCCAATTCTTTGACCATGCTCATGTCGTATATCACCTTTTGTTTGATTCTTTGGGCTTCAAGAAGTTTCCCTCTTTTCTCAAAATATTTAACGCGATCCCCCATGTCGTTCATTATGTTGTTTATGACATCTTCGTTTTTTGATACATCCGCGATATAGTGTTTGGAAGGATAAAGAACAAACTTGGATGTTGGTTGATAGGAGTTTGTAGATAGGGTACCTGAGATCGGGTTGAATAATTCAATACTCGCAATAGTGTCGTTATTTAGTATTATACGAACTGCTTCATCTTGATATGCAGGGTAGATATCAATGATATTTCCACGGATTCGGAATGTTCCGCGATGGAATCCAAAATCTCCCCTTTCATACTGAATATCAATCAGTCTTTCAATGATTTGTTCACGGGTTGTCTTCATTCCAACAGATACTGCCATAGTAAATTTTCCGTATTCGGAAGGAGAACCAAGATTATATATGCAGGAAACGGAGGAAACGACGATCGTATCTTTACGGGTCAGTAAATTGTTCGTCGAAGAAAGTCTCAGTTTGTCGATTAGTTCATTAATATCCGAATCTTTTTCGATATAGGTATCGGTTGAAGGAATATACGCCTCAGGTTGGTAATAATCGTAATAGGAGACGAAATATGAAACCGCGTTTTCCGGAAAGAAGTCGCGGAATTCCTGATAAAGCTGTCCGGCCAAGGTTTTATTGTGAGAAATAATAAGTGTTGGTCTTTGCAGTTTTTCGATGACATTGGCGATAGTAAACGTTTTTCCGGATCCAGTTACTCCTAATAAAACTTGATAAGCGGCACCATCATCCAATCCTTTGCACAAGTTCTCTATTGCATTTTTTTGGTCGTCGATAGGATCGTATTTTGAAACCAGTTTAAATTTTGGCATGACTTATCAGTATACCACAATTCCCACTTGACAGCTTCGGGTATTGTTAGTATATATTATATAGAAGAGAATAAAGAAGTATGTGATCGGTAATTTATCGCATAGATTTTATCTTCTTTACTTTCTATCTTACTATATGGCTCCTGTTATATATAAAAGACAAAGACAAATACTCGATTTTATCAACCAGCACATTCAGTCAACAGGTTCCGCTCCTACTCTTCGCGAAATTGCGGATTCGCTTGATGTTTCCTCCCTGGCAACAGTCCATGAACATCTGACAACATTGGAGGAGAAAGGACTTATAAAAAGAAAATCCGGAAAAAACAGATCAATAAAATTAACAGCAGAAATGAATATTTTTCAAGGCGATGGAGTAGAGGCTCCCATACTTGGTTTTATAGCTGCGGGTGCTCCTATAGAGCCTTATACAGATCCTAGTGCATTTATGTCGATACCGCCTGCGATGATATCTTCTAAAAAAAGGACTTATATTCTTCAGGTTAAGGGAGAATCAATGATAGAAGAACAAATTAGGGATGGAGACTATGTTGTTATCGAACAGGGAGAATCTGCAAATAACGGAGATATCGTCGTTGCTCTTCTTGACAACGGCATGGCGACCCTAAAAAGGTTTTTTAAGGAGACCACAAGGGTCAGGTTGGAACCTGCAAATTCATCTATGAGTCCGATATTTGTAAAAAATGTTAAGATTCAGGGGAAAGTAGTCGGTCTTATTAGAAAATATCTTAAGAATTAATTTCAAAAGAAAGTATCTTAAGAAAGTGAAGCTTTTCTTATCTTTCTATCTTCTAACTTATGTTTTACCACTTCAAAGATTATGGGAACGATGGA
>LBVJ01000026.1 GCA_000993025.1 Candidatus Woesebacteria bacterium GW2011_GWA1_38_8 | reverse complement strand
TCTTTATCTTTGAACGCCCAGACATATCCGATACCGAAAAATATCGCAGATATGAACTTTCCGACGGTTTCTCTTAAAAACGCCTTTAAGTATCCGGGAGTCTCTCTCTTTTCTATATCGACAACCTTAATTTTAAATAGTTTCTTGCCGGGAGTGGCGCCCTTTTTACCGATAAAATAAATTGGATATGCGATCCCGAAAAGAAATGCAACGATCGATAATATGTTGTATACAGGATTTGAAGAATTGCCAAATGGCACCTCAAACTTATCCTGATAGAGCGAAGGGTCTGAAACATTATAGAGCGCAACGATATTTTGAAACTGGCTGACATACATCGGCAGATTAAGAATGACCGAAACGGTTCCGACAATTAGTCCATCAATAAAAGAAGCAAAGTATCTTCTTTTTATCGATGCATAGCCGGCACTTGAGGAATTATTTGATGCGGAAGAAACTGAGGTAGACCCGCTTTGGTCCTGCGGATTTTCAGCTGAACTAGCCGTTTGTACACTTAGTGGTTCGGGTGCAAGATCATCAGTATTTTCCTGCCCATCCGGCGGGGGAGAGGTAAGGTTGCTGGTTTCAGAAGGCTTTTTATTTGAATAATTATCCCCCCCCATATCAAAACCGGGATATTTATTTTGAGAGGTAAGATCGGTTTCAGCCTTTCCGGTTTGCGTATCCGATCCATCTGCAGGCTTATTTTTTTTATTTTCCACAATAATCCTTCATCAAGTAATTTAAGCATAATTTACAGAGTTAACCTGTGTCAATGGGAGGGGTTATGAAATATGAATTAAAAATTATAAATTACGGGCACAAATTTCGGTCGGAGTGCCCGGACTTGAACCGGGAACCTCTCGCACCCGAAGCGAGCGCTCTACCATTGAGCCACACTCCGAAATTTACTACTACCGCTTTTCCCTTCCGAATCCCGATTAAATCGGGAGAAGGGGGGTCATACTCCACCCCGATAACGATAATGAAAAACAAGCATTATAACTGCAGGCAATTATCTTATCATTAAGCTCTGCCTTGTATCTGATTATAAATCCGAAATTCTAAATCCGAAATTCGAAACATGCCCAAGCATCATTTTACCATTTTTCCCAACCTATATACTACATTCTATATTCTATATACTATATAATATTCCCATGTCCGGAACCTTATATATTGTAGCCACTCCTATAGGTAATCTCGAAGATGTTACACTACGAGCTATTACGACGCTTTCTGACGCAGATGTTATCCTTTGTGAAGATACCCGAGTGACGGGAAAGCTACTTTCCTCTCTTAATTCAAAATTCCAAATTCATAATTCAAAATTGTTGAGTTACCATCAGCACTCTTCCGATTCGCGCAAGCTCGAAATACTTCAGATTCTGCAAAGCGGAAAGAATGTTGCCTTGGTTACCGACGCAGGGACCCCTGGAATCTCCGACCCCGGAAACGAACTTATCTCTTATCTCCTATCTCTTGCCCCTGACCTGAAAGTCGTTCCCATTCCGGGCCCATCCGCCATCACTACGGCGTTGTCGGTATCGGGATTTAATGTAAATAAATATGTCTTTCTGGGGTTTATGCCAAAGAAGAAGAAAGAAAAACTTTTTAACTGGTTGAAAGAGGGAAAGATCTCTTTTGCATACTATGATTCTCCTCACAGGGTGATAAAAAATCTGAGAGAAATACCTGAAAAATTCGGAGAAGAAATTGAGGTTTTTGTTGCCAGAGAACTGACAAAAATTCACGAAACTCTATACAGAGGTTCTATAATGGAGGTTATTGCCAAAATGGAGAACGGCGTTACAAAAGGGGAGTTTGTTGTGGTAATTAATTTTTTCCCTGCTGGCAAACAACTTTGAGTGTCCCCACCAGGAATCGAACCTGGATCTAGTAGCGCTTCGCTTTATACAATCGGCGCTTTATTGTGACGCTGGGAGGAGTCGGACCTCCAACCTTTCCCTTAGGACGGGACTGCTCTGTCCAGTTGAGCTACAGCGCCTCGTGACAGGAAACCTCTGGTTCTGCCTGCCCCGTTGTCCGAAGGACTTTACGGGGTCCGTTGAACTATAGGGACGAGTGCGTTAATTTTAGCACACGTAAATCCTAAAAACATAACGTGCAGTTAACATACTACTTTATTGATAAAGTATAAAGGTTTGGAGATTCATTTCCGCCAAGGTCGGTTAAAACTAAAAGCCTGTCTTCACTAACGGTGGTGAAAACAAACGGATTGATAAACCCTCCCGTAAATATTATCTGTCTATTTGTACCGTCATAGTCCATTATCGTTACCCTGCCTTTTTCTGATAAAACAATATTTCTTGAGTTGGGGAACCACATAATCTTTCTTGAGTCTTCGCCATTTGTACCGCTACCCAATAAAAGGTCCTTTGAATCTTCATCAATAAGAAAATTCTTGTCTTCCTTGATATCGTAAAGATATGTCTTTCCTCTTTCAATATTTCTGTCTTCTTTTTGAGTTGAAGAACCCGGCAGCTGTTTTATCAGGTTGGTTGGGAGGGTAGCTGAACCCGACGCGATATAAACAAGCATTTGTTCGTCGGGGGAAAATAGTATTTCGCTGGCTCTGGTTTCAAGGATCGAGACAAGATCGCTTGGAAGGTTTTTGGTTTTTGAAGTCATCCTTTTTTCTTCTTCAATTTCCCATTCCTTCAGAATGGTATTTTTTGTACCGGTTACATTTACTCTTTGTCCCTGTTGTGTATATGTACCGGAATTAAGTAGATATGTCGCAGTCTCGGTCGTTACAAGAATTTCGCGTCCGTCGGGCGACCAATCCCAACTTGCTTTTGAAAGATCTCCGTCGGTAACCCTTCGCGGTTCCCTTGAAAAACCAACAGGTAAATTAATAGTTTCCATAACCCACAATCCGGCTTTTTGAACATAGTCGGATTTGTTTTCGGGTAAGACAGCGTACGCAATTTTTGTCATATCCTGTGAGGCGACAGGATTAATGACTCCTGAAAACGTCAGAGCCGAAAGCGATGGCGCGGATTTAAATAGACTGGCGGTAAACTCCGTTACTTCCTCTTTTTTAATAGTTATGCTTTTAAACCATGTTTTATAGCCTTCCTTTTTGATCTCGATTTCATAAACATCGGGTGAAAGTGAGACCGTGGTATCTGTTGCGCTTTTCAATTCGTGGTCGATAAAAATTTGTGCCCCGTCGGGTGAAGACTTGGCCACAAGAAGTCCGTGCGGAGTGATCTTGCCCTCTTCAGTGTTGATCCTGTAGCCTCTCGCATACATCATAGCGAAATATCCGCCAAAACCAACAATGATCAAAGTTAAAAGAAATATCAAAACCCGTATTTTCGTCATATGTATGAATATTATACCGCAAACAGGGGTCGATAAACAGTGATCAAGGAATGAAAAAACAATCTTTATCTCCTTGTGGGTGAGTTTTAATGTAACTATAATGAAGCTTGCCTAGTGCCCAGTTATTAGTAACTGGTGTTATATCTTATGTTGAGAAAAAAAATTGCTATCGATCTCGGCACTGCCAACACTTTAGTCTGGGTAGGCGGGCAGGGAATCGTGGCAAATGAACCCACGGTTGTTGCTATATCGTCGCACGATAATAAGGTTGTCGCTGTAGGTGAGGATGCCAAAAAGATGCTTGGGAGAACCCCTGAAGCGTTGATCGCTTCAAGGCCAATGCGGGAAGGGGTAATTGCCGATTATGTGGTGACCGAGGCGATGCTTAGGTATTTTATCGGTAATGTAATGGGAAGAATTTATCTGGTGAAACCCGAGGTAATGATCTGCGTTCCCGCAGGTTGTACTCAGGTCGAGAGAAGAGCGGCTTTGGATGCGACAATTTCGGCTGGCGCTGCCCACGCATATCTTATTGATGAACCGCTTGCGGCAGCTATTGGGGCGGGAATTCCGGTTTCGGCGCCTTCTGGCAATATGATACTTGATATAGGCGGCGGTTCTGCAGAGGCTGCGGTAATATCGCTTGGAGGTGTTGTGATACACAAGAGTGTTCGGGTTGCTGGCACAAAAATAGACGAAGCGATCATCGAATTTATGAAAAAAAAGCATAATCTGATCATTGGCGATCAAACGGCAGAATATGTAAAAGTTAAGATCGGTTCAGCAGTGAAGATGGCCAAAGAAGAAAAACTGGAAATTTCCGGTAGGGATCTTGTTTTTGGGCTTCCGAGAAGTGTAGTTATCGACTCTTCACAGATAACAGAAGCAATAAGGCCGGTCCTTCTTCAGATAATCAGTGCGGTGAAAGGGGTTTTGGAGGATACCCCTCCTGAACTTGCAGCCGACATAATCGACAAAGGAATCGTATTAAGCGGGGGAACATCGCTTCTTAAAAATCTCGACCGTTTGGTCGTTGAAGAAACGGGAGTACCCGCCCACGTTGCCGAAGATCCCTTGCTCTGTGTCGTCAGGGGAACGGGGGTAGTACTGGAAAACATTGCTCTTTGGAAAAGAAGCGTTACTTCAAGAAGTTGATAATATTTTGGATTATTTGTAAGTGGTATTTATTTTCAATCTATCCTATATAAATTTTTGTATTTTTCATATTAATTCTGTATAGATTGAGGATAAGTATAATATTATGAATTCATATAATGAGTTATAAATTTACACAATATTGTGTATTTCTGATGAATGATATTAATATATATAAACTTATAGTATTTTTTAAATCATTATTATATTTTGCTGATCAAAATTTGTATTTTATAAAATGCCATAATTTTTTAAAAAGTTGAAAATTTTGAATATAAACGGTAATAGTTGTAGAATGTTGGAGATAGGGTCATACCTGATTTTAAAATGCTAAAAAAAAGTACCGATATATTCATCCGAAAACAAGGGAATATTTTGGGAGTCAAAATTACTGGCACTCCAAAAGATGATTTGCTAATACAAATCGAAAAATATCTGGTAAAAATATCCCAAAAACGTGCCTATTTAGGCTTGAACAGACCACTTTTTATCACAACGCCAAATCCCGAACAGGTTGTTTTATGCCAAAAAGACCCGCTGTTTAAGAAAATTCTAAAGTTTTCCAATATTTCTTTATGTGACGGGACAGGACTTTTAACTGCACATGAATATTATTTAAGAAAAATTTGTAATAAATCATATTTATCTTATCCGTCATATCTGTCCAATTTTTCATATTTTCTTTTCTCCCTTTTTTCTGTTTTTAAAAACGGTTCCGCCTCCGATGGTCTGAAAATTATCAAAGGCAGAGATTTTTTTCTGGATCTTGTAAAAATCGCAGATGGTAAGCGTTATAAAGTATTCTTGTTGGGGTCTACTAAAGATATCTTGGAGAAAGCTGTTAAGAATTTATTAAGAAGATTTCCATCGGTACATATTCATTATGAATACAATTTAATTTTGGATAGAAATGGTGTACCGGTGAATGAAAAAGAAATGATAAAAGAAAGATCGATCATAGAAAAGATACAAAAGTTCAACCCCGATATGATTTTTGTGGGATTTGGAGCACCAAAGCAGGAAAAATGGGTTTATCGGTACATTAATAAACTTAATACCGGTCTTATAATGGTTGTCGGTGGATCATTTAATCATATTGCCGGTATCAGAAAAAGTGTTCCGTCGAATGTTAGCAGACTTGGGTTTGAGTGGTTGTGGCGTCTTCTCACCGGTTCACAAAGGATCGATCGTGTATTTAATGCCGTAGTCAGATTTCCTTGGCTGGTCATACGATCTTCCCACACAAACAATTAAACTTTATATCAGCGCGACGGCAAAAAAAGGAGTTTGTTAATTAGTTTCCTTAATTCCTACCTGAAGCAGGGTTATCCTGAAGCGGTTTTTCTTCGTGAGACCCCAACAGACTTTTCGGAGAGACTTCTTTTGGGGTTCGTACGGGCATGTCAATTTTATGATCGAGTGAAGCCATAAAAGGATCTTTGGGGGGATCTTTTGGTTTATTTAAGTTTTCAATTCTTATCATGGGGCATTCTATTATATATAAGTGAATTTTTCAACCTGATTTTTAGATTTCAAATGTTTAGCGCCTCGGACTTATCTTGATAGCTTTTGAAAGCGATGTCGGTTTAAGATACATTTTTGTAACGGAAAGGCGGTGGAGTTATGGTCGAAATACTTAACGGGAATGTTTATCCTCAGAGAGACTCTAAAGGGAGAGAAATTGCCGTGGATCCGAAACGTCTTCCTTATATGCCAAGAACGGGGATTTGGTTTCATCGTAATGGCGAGGCAAGGTCTGCTGCTGAGGTCGAGGAGATTTATGGACGAAAAACCAAATCCAAGCCTAGCGGTCCCGACGACGGTGATAAACTCGGATAAAATGATACTCTCAATATCCGGGAAGATGATCAGAGTTTAACTTGATCATGGACAGTTTACTGTAGTTTTTCCGAATACACCAAATATTCCATGACCTCACGGCTGGGGTTTTCTTGAACAATTATAAAAACTTGAATTTCTTTAAAATATTTTCTGTACCGGGAAGAAGCGGAAGTTTTTTTATGCTATCTCTGTCAAACCAGTCAAAAGCAATATGTTCATCGCTTAATTCAATGTTCTTGGGATGAGTATCTGTTTTAAAAACAATTCTAAAGCAAAGATATTTTAACCCCTTCGCTTCAATTTCGTTATAAAAGACCGAATCCAGTTTTAGGTCCGATATTTCAACACCGATCTCTTCCCTGATCTCTCTGATTAGCGAACTTTCCGGAGATTCGTTTTTTTCGATTTTTCCTTCTATTAGTTGCCAATAGTTCGGATATGAACTTTTAGTACTTCTTTGCAGGAGAAGAATTTGTTTTTTTGAATTTAGAATAATTGAACTTGAAATCACGGTTACCGCATCGATTTTCATTTGCTGACAGTATATCACAGGGATTTTTTGAGCTTTGGCTGGTATCGGGTTACAATCGTAGCTGTGGTGGAGAAAAAAACAGACAATAACATCTTTGGTTGGAAATATATTCATATAATAGATCCTTTGGGAATACGGGTGAATGTTATTGATTACAAAACTGACATTTTTGGAATATGTAAAGATCCCTATATGACAATGACAGTCAAAGAAGACGGTAAAGAACCGGAACGTTTTAAGGGAAGACCTGATTTGAGTTGGTAATTTAATATTAATAATATGATTTTATGTTGTATATTTAAGAGATATGACTATTGATATTGTTCTGGTTGATCGTGACGATAACGTTTTGGGTTACAAGGAAAAAGTGGAAGCCCACAAACACCCTGTACCGCTTCACCGCGCGGTTTCGGTGATAATTTATAATAAAGACCATAAGGAGATGCTTCTACAAAAGAGAAGCTCCGGTAAACCCACTTGGCCGGGATATTGGTCAAATGCAGCCTGTACGCACCCTCTTTCCGGAGAATCGTATAAAGATGCAGCCGAACGAAGACTTTTTGAGGAGATGGGAGTAAAAGCTGACCTGAACGAGGTATATAAATTTATTTATAAAGCCAAGTACGACAGTGTTTGGGGTGAACACGAATTGGATGCGGTGTTCACGGGGGAATATGACGGAAAGGTTGATCCCGATCCGAATGAGGCTGACGAGTATAAGTGGATGAATGTCGGGAAATTGAAAGCCGATGTTTCCTCCGACCCAAATCTTTACACCCCATGGTTTAAATTAATTCTCCGGAGACTGCACTGATATAATTTCAGGAAATTTAGCAAAATAGTAGGTGTTTGGATGTTGTATAAGTAGTATGTCCAAATTATAATTTATGCGAATATGGCAGATGAATTAGCTGAAGGTGTTGGTCCGAAAAAAATATCAAGAAGGGAATTTTTAAAAACAGCAGGTGTTTTTGCCGGAGCGGGTCTTCTTACTGCATGCGGTGCCCCGGGCAAGGAGGATACTCCGCAAGAAAATGAAAGTTATGGAAATATTGTTAAACTGGAAACAGAATATAATAATAAGTTTATTGATCCAATATTTCCCGAAACATCAGAGAACGACAAAGTTATAAAGATTGAAGAACTGAATAATATATTGGATTCAGGCAGGATCTTGAGTCCGGATATTAATGAACTTGTTGACCCGCGGTCGGGACAAGTAAATGTTTCTTCTTTAAGTGAAACTGTACCTGCGATCATTGCTCCTTTTCTTCAAGTGGCAAGCCAGTCGGGACTGGATAGAATTCTTACGCCGGATAATATAAATTTGGGTACGAAAATTTCATGGACGGAATTTTTTCATTGGACAAACCATGCGCCAGAGGTGGGTAAAAGTATTTTTGATATCGTTTCATACGGAAGGTATCAACATGCCGTAATTAATGGAGCTTTGCAGGGTGGGGGAAGCATCTTACATCGTCCGGAAACAGTTTTATCTTCAGGTACCAAACTACAGGAGGCATATATGTTTATACGCAGTTTTGGAAAACAGCAATGGGTGACAATATTAGCACAAAATGGTTCCCCTATAACTGCATTTGATTCAGCCATAAGACATGGTAAATACAATCCAAATGAGGCTGCAAGGATGATGAGGAAATTTCTTGAAATAGCAAGACAAATTAATCCGGAAGAAGTTCCCGGAGATATTGTTAAAAACTGGAAAGACAATCCACCACCCCTTATAAGGTATGTTGCATGGTCGCTGCAGTCAAAAGCAGCGGAGCTGGCGGCTAAGTATTCTTTATCTTCGCAAAAAGTAATTAACGGTATATCAACTTTTATGAAGTCACCGATAATTATTGTTCCTACTGCACCGTTTACATGTGAACAGGATGGTCAATTTGATGAACTTGAGACACTGATCTGTCCTCCTGCTGTTAAACCTTCAACTTAGAACGCTTTGTGGGGCATTTAGATATACTGCCGGATATTTATGGTAGAATACGGATGTTATATGATTCGTGCTCTGTATGGGAGTTGGAATCACTATAATGTTTATAAAATATGACAGAAATAAAATCAGGGCTTTCATCTTCATTGTCCGAGCATCAAAGCTTTCGAAATCTCGGGGGTTTGCCGGATGATCCCTGAAGATGGTTTAGAATAAGCATGGCAATTTTTGGAAGTAAAAACTGGGAATCGAGGCTCTCAAGAGTTGTTGATAAATTTCCCGGATCGGAAGAATTTATCAATATTGGCGTAAAGGATTTAGGTATGGTTCTCACTCCGGTCCAAAAAAAGGAATTGAAGAAACGCTTGCGTACTTATCGCGCTCAAAAATAACCTGAATAATTGGGGTTAAAATATCCGAATTTACCTTTTTAATACTTAATTTTCATTGAATACTTCAGTTTTCAATTAATCCTTATTTTGGCGAAGAAGACTATTGATACCACTTACAATTGCCCCTTGACACTTGTTGTTGTCTTTTGATACCTTGTGTGTAGGATAAGTAGTAGACTAGGCACATAACTATAACAAAGTAGAGATAATTGGTAAGAAGTAGGTTTTTGTGTAGTATGTCTTTAGTATTTTTAAGTTCCATTTTCTTTATATCTTAATATATGGTCGAACCGAAGAAAAAAATAAAGCTCCAGGATCTCCCTGATCTTTTGACCGTCAGAGAAGTTGCCGATGTCTTAAGGGTTTCTCCCTTGACCATTAAAAGGTGGGGGAAACGCGGTAAGCTTCCTGCGATCCGCATAAATTCCCGCGGTGACCGCCGCTACAAAAAAGAAGCCGTACTGTGGTTGTTAGGTATCCAAGAGAAGGAGTAAGA
Source organism: Candidatus Woesebacteria bacterium GW2011_GWA1_38_8 (assembly GCA_000993025.1). GTDB lineage: Bacteria > Patescibacteriota > Microgenomatia > UBA8517 > UBA8517 > GWB1-38-13. The sequence goes on along the minus strand of LBVJ01000026.1, from coordinate 5,231 downwards.
AAAAGCTTCAAAACAGGATCCAAATTGAATAACTACATTCTCGTCCTTCCGTAGCTGTAGCGCAGGAGGATGGTTGCTTGGAATACAGGAAAAAGAATAGTCTAAATTACAAAGCCTTGACTTACTCCCCAAATTATTTCACTACTTGAAAAATATTTGTAAAGTATTTATTGTTAATTAATGCAAGATGGCGGTAAAAAGCAGAGTTTTATTATTGTAGTTCTCGTCATCGTCTTAATTTTCGGGGGAATTGGGATATATCTTCTTTTATCCGGCAGAAAACCCGCACAAGAGGTTTCAAAGGGTAATTTTCAAAAAGTCGAAGGCGGGCTTATTTACTATGAAGAAGCTGGAACGGTCAGCACACTTCCCTTAACGGTGGATGAGATAGCCGTTAATTGCACCGATCAGCCTTTGGCAACGGCAACGGAGCTTGATTACACCCAGATCAAGAAGGTCCAAGTATATAATTCCGAAACGATCATCGGGAAGATCCCCGAAAATGAACCCATTGTCGTCTTTGCCGCGATGGTGGGAGACGCGCTAACTGCTCACACTGTCGCTCTTGCCACTGCCAGTTGTCCTCAATAAGAGACACAGATATTTTGCAACCGCACACACTGTTATTTTTATGAAATTTACTTATAATATATATTATGACCGAATCACCAGTAACAAGGAGGGATGCCCTAAAAACCGCAAGTGTGCTTTTTTCAGCTCTTTTAACCCCGCCAATTTTCATCGATCGGCGCCCACACCCCCCCGAAGGATTTGAGAGAACAGTAAAAAGCGAGGAAGCTGAACTGCAAAGGCTAATAGAAAAATTTGGAGCAGCAAGAACGATACCGGTGTTTGAGTATCATGGCGACAACTACGATATGTATCCGGGTTATAATATGAATCCGGATTCGTTTAACAAGCAGATGAAGTGGTTTAAGGAAAATGAGTATCACGCAGTCAAGGGTAATGAGTTGTTGAAATTTCTTGATGGTGAGAAAAAACTTCCGGCCAGATCGATCATTCTTACAACGGACTCCGGAAATACTTCAATGGAATCCATGCCGAGAATGATACCTGTACTAAAAGAAACAGGAATGCACTTCCTCTCGTTTATCTGGACAAAAAATATGGATCATGATGAGACGGCAAAATGCAGTAGTAATATTTGTTGGGATACTTTTCGAAAAGGAGTAGAATCAGGAGTTTTTACGTTTGGAACACATACGGAATCCCATAGGCGTTTTGATGAAATATCTCCGATCGATGCGGTAGAGGATCTAAAGACATCGGTACAAGAGATAAAAGATAATATTGGCGTTGATCCCCTTTTCATATCATGGCCCCATGAAAGTTGCCCTGCTTATGTTGATAAACTTGAGGAAATGGGATTTAAAGGAGGTTTTGGGGGAAATAGCGCGCGCACCATAGGGGAGGGGTATGTTGAATTCGGTGACCCGAACAAAATGAGGTGGTGTATGCCCCGACTTTTGCCTCCGAATACAGCAGGTGTGTCGGGAAGGCCAAACGGGTTAAAACTCAATGAAATAATGGAAAAATATTGTAATAAATTAGAAGAATAGTCTATTTATTATAGACAGATACCCCATTTTAAAGGTTAACAAGTGATAATAGGAATTAATCTTCAAAACAGTAAATCGGACATATATAGAATTTACACTAAAGAATCTATGCAGATATTTAGGATCGATTCAAATTTAATAGACATTATGGAAAAAAACAAAAAAAGACCTCGACTTCTTTAGTATTGGTTACGAGCAAAAGTGTTTTGTCGGTGAGACGAATTGAATCTTTAATTTACCGTGACTGAAATTATAATTACTTATTGGTTTTATTTATAATATATTATAAGATATTATTAGCGATTGTGCTGATGAAGGGAAGAGTGCCTAAAAGTGCCTATTTTGTGCAACAACTTGATTTATTATATATATAGTTATATAGTTGCAGATAGCATATGATTGATAGACCGTCCAGAAGAGATTTTATAAAAACCGCACTTGTGACAACTGCAGCATCTCTTTTTGCGGTCAGAGCTGCTTCATCGCATTTCGGAGAGGATTCAAAAGATATATTAGAGGATGATCTGTGGGGAACCTATCGTATGGGAAGGGCGGGTATAGGAGAGATCCAAGGAGTGAGAACTGCAAACATTGAAGATAAATTGCGGGATAAAATTCTTGATACTGCCAAAGATATTGGAATTGGATCTCCGAAATTGGTCGTACCTGAAATAATTGGTGATAACCGGAATGTCCTAACCCCTCTTGTGTGGGATTTGAAAAATAAAAAAGTGTCGGACAGATGGTCTGTTTGGTCTTTTGATAAAAATAAAGAGCTGGTTCCTATTGAAAGCGATAATTCAAAGGATATATTCTTTGTACAGATGTATAAAAATACCTATGACGGCAGTCCTGTGATTGGACCAACAAGATTTACATCAACAGAACCTTTTATTTCATTTGTACAGAATTGGGGATGGCAAATAAATTTACCATACAGAGATATCGACCCCCGTCAGACCACGGTTCCATTAAATAACATTCAGAGAGATCTTCAAGAGTTTTTAACGGGATAACTGCACTTGGTTTTTTTCTTTAATCCTTTGTAAGAATATACTTTGATACTTTCGTATGCCGGTGTTATATTTAATGTATGGAACACCCTGCCTTTGATGATAAGGAAAATATTGGAAAGAAAAGGGATAATCAATATTTTAAAGTTGCACTGTTTATTCTTTTAATACTTACACTCCTGCTTGTAATACTAGTATATTTATTGCAAAAAAATAAACTCCTGAAAGAAGAATCACAGCAAAATAGAAAAATTGAGGAAGTTGCTTATGATTCAACAATAATCGGAATGGAAACAGGTGTGGTGAATTTTAAACACCCAAGCTTGAACGTTGGACGGTGGACTTTTATTGGGGAAGCAACAGGAGAAATATCGGAAGAGATTGTAAAAAGCAGTAAAACGGGCGAAACAATTGGAAAAATAAGCGCTGTCCATATTAATACCAAGGACGGAAATGATTCCCCGATAGTGCTTAAAATTGTACTTCAGTTAACTTCCGAAAACTCAGATCAAAATTCAATTCCATGGTATCTAAAGGAAGCATATAGATCCAAAGAAGGCAAAACAATTTCAAATCAGCGAATCAGCAAGGATGAATTGTCCGATTTGTTTAACAATGGTTCAAAATGGATTTTTGAACCTTTATTAAGGTCCAGTGTTTCCTCTCAGGTATTGGAGGAAAGCGGTTATCTGGATTTGGCTGAAGAGTATTATACAGAGGAAAATTGGGAGTCAATGGAAGATGCTTATAATAACAAATATGTTGATCTTGATACAGATAAACCAATTTTGGTTTTGACATTGCATTATTTAAAACCGGTTATATGAAAAAGCATATTTTCTTCTTATTAATGTCTTTGTTTGTTTTTCTTTTTGTATATAAAAATAACGTAGATGCGCAAATTTGCGATCCCTCACACCCTAGTTGTGGAGGCGAGGCCTGTGTCAGCCAGAGAGTCATAGATATCATGCAAGGATGCAATGCATCGTGTCAGCCTAATTGGGTTAGCCAGACAGTAGAATGTTCATGTTTTCCGTATTGTGAGGTTGTTCTTCAGGGGATATATTGTGACCAAAGTACTTGTACTTCTACATACCCTTTTGGATTTTCCGCGAGTTGCTGTTTGGAAGATGGAGAAAGTACAACAGATCAATGCGGTTCTTCCAATTACCCAAGTTGTTCCACTAGCGGTACCTGTTCAGATGGAAAAACTTGCAGACAAGACGAGTCTACACCGGAGCTTGATTGTAAATGTTATTGCGATTCCATCAATGCTGATCTAAAAGTTGATATTGGTGCGGGACTTGTTGACGGACCGGTAACGGTGCATCCGACCCAGAACTTTACTTTGAACTGGGATGCAAGCAGCGGAACCGATTGTTATCTCGATGGGGCGTGGGTTTATCATGACGGGTCAGGCACGTATTCCTTAACATCATCACATACATACAATTTTCATTGTACGAGAGATTGTGGTAGAGTGACAGATGATTGGGTTACGGTAAATGTTCTCCCGATTCCCAACTGTGGAGGAGTAACAGGTTTCTCGACAATAGTTGCCGGATCTCCAGGAAGTTTCTCGGCAGATTATTATTCCCCGCAGGGTAATTTGGCTAAAGAAATTTTTTACGATAACCTTGGAACGAGTACATACGACATTAATCGTATTGGCTATGAAGACGTTGCTGATTCTTCAGTTACATGGGGTCCACTGAGTGCAACATGGACACCTTCCCTTGCGGGAAATTACAATGTGTGTTGTCGCGCTTGGAATGGTGCAATTGCCGAGTGCCGGCCGCCTTTATATGGAAACACACCCCCCGTCTATACTTGTGATGGATCCGATTTTGCCGGATCAGGTACTTGTATGGCGGTAACTGTTGTTACGCCAACACCAACCCGTACACCAACACCAACCCGTACGCCAACACCAACTGCAACACGAACACCGACACCGATACAAACAATAGCACCGACATTTGTACCTGCGTGTACTTGTTCGCATCAATTAAGTCCTGACAGTTATACTCTGAATTATGGACAGTCAACGACTTTTTCTGCAGCTGCACTCTCTTGTAATCCGGCCGGTTGTGGAGGAATGATCACAAGTGTAGATTTTTCTGTACCGCTTAATAACACTATTGCTTCGATATGCGGAAGTACGAGTACTCCCTGTCCGCTGACTTCTTATACCTATACTGATTCTGCGGCTGCATTTTCAGTTGGTGCCACAGCAAAAACCCAAGCCGGAAATGTCAGTTTATCATCTGTTGCACACTGGTCTTTGTTGATTGGAACAACTTCCGATACATCAACAATAACTGTTGTCGGCCCAACCAATACTCCAGTACCAATTGCAACACAAACACCAACACCGACTGCAACCAGAACACCGACACCGACGGCGACACGAACACCGACACCAACTCCTACACTCATACCTTTAGTCTGTACCGTTGATCCGTTGAATCCAATAAATATTTCGCTTGGTTCGACTACTACAAGTACAGCTCTGGTGCGAATCACAAGCGGAGATGTTACGGGGGTAACTCCGGCTTGGTCGGTTAACCCTTTGACATTGGCATCCTTGGTACCCGCCTCGTGTACGCTATCACCGACTCAGGCTTTGTGCCCGGTG
>LBVJ01000025.1 GCA_000993025.1 Candidatus Woesebacteria bacterium GW2011_GWA1_38_8 | reverse complement strand
GCTTTACGGGCGGGATACCAGCCAAATAAGACTCCTATTCCAACCGATACAAAAAAAGCCAGCAATACAGACGGAATCGTCACAACAAATGCCATACCACTGACTTGCGAGTATATGTAAAAACCAGTAATACCAATAACTATTCCAATCATGCCTCCGACAAAAGTCAATATCATTGATTCAACCAAAAACTGGGAAATAATAGTTTTTTTCTTAGCGCCAAGGGCTTTCCGTAAACCAATCTCTCTCGTTCTTTCCGTAACCGACATTAACATTATATTCATAATCCCGATCCCGCCGACGACAAGAGATATCGCCGCAATTCCGGAAAGGAGTGTTGTAAAAGTTCCTGTGATCTCTGAAGCAGTTTCCAAAATATCCGACTGCGACATTATCCGGAAGTCGGCACTGGCAACTTCATCAATATTGTGCCTATTTAATAAAAAAAACCCAACTTGATTTTGAGCTTCGGTCATTACTTCCTCACTAACAGCCTCAAGTGCAATAGATGTCAAATGTTTCACTCCAAAAACCTGTTTTTGCGCAGTTGTTAGCGGTATATAGACCCTATCATCCTGATTTTGCAAAGATGATCCACCTTTGGATTTTGCAACACCTATAACCTGAAAGGATTTACCATTAATTCTTATTGTTTGACCAACAGGGTCGACCTCTAACCCAAAAAGGTCCTCTGCCGTGGTCGGACCTATAACTGCCACTTTTGACATACCCGAAAGATGTTGAGTGTTAATAAAATTTCCCGAGGATACTATTATCTTTCTGACATCCGCATAAACAGGTTCCACACCAATAACGGTAGTGTTCGTGTTATTTTTCCCTGCTATGATCTGCGATCTTCCCTGATATTCAGGCGAGACATTTTTTATCCGGGTTATTTCGGATGATGACTTTAACGCTTGTGCGTCTTCGTTGGTTAAAGTTGTCGCACCGCCCATTGCGCTTCTTACCCCACCCGAGGAAGTAGATCCGGGCGATACTGTTAAAAGATTTGACCCGATCGACTGAATTTGCGCTTGAACCGATACTTTACTTGCCTCTCCCATTGATACAAGAGCAATAACCGATCCTATTCCGATAACAATTCCCAATATTGCAAGACCTGTACGCATTTTGTTTATAGCAAGATTTTTTATTCCGTTTTTGATAAGTTTGGTAAGTTTCATATATACAAATTAGGCACTAGTCACTAGTCACTATTTACTAGTTGCTGTTTACTATCTACTAACTACTATCTACTATTCTCCCATCCTTCAAATGTATTATTCTTTTTGCGTGTTCGGCTATATCGGGTTCATGTGTGATCATAACTATAGTATGCCCTTTCTTATTTAGCTCAGTAAAAATCTGCATGATCTCTTCTGCTTGTGTTGAGGCAATATTTCCTGTCGGTTCATCAGCTAATATAATCGCTGGATTCATAACAAGCGCCCTTGCAATTGCAACTCTTTGCTGTTGTCCGCCGGAAAGTTTATTTGGTGTATGTTCCATACGGTCAGTAAGTCCAACCATCTCAAGCATTTCAACTGCTTTTTTCTTTTGTCCAATTTCGGAAATTCCTGCATAATCCATCGGTAAACAGACATTATCAAGAGCACTAGTTCTCGCAAGAAGATTGAACGCCTGAAAAACAAAGCCGATCTTTTGATTTCTGATATCTGCTAGTTCATCTTCATTCAAATCTCCCACATTTTTCCCATCCAACAAAAATATACCGGATGTCGGCTTATCCAAAGCGCCAAGTATATGCATTAGTGTTGATTTTCCTGATCCCGAAGGACCCATTATGGCAACAAATTCACCTTTGTTTATGGAAAGTGAAATATCATCAAGAACTTTTAGTTTCAGTCCGTCCGTTCCGTATATTTTGGTCAAATGTTCAACTTTAATGATTGGAATCATAATAATGAATAATGGGATATGAATTATGAATTACGGAAAATTGGAAACGGGTTTTGTAATGTAAATCCGCTTCCATACTTCATACTGCATTTTTAAAGTCCGGGTCCCATTGGCACTCCGCCTCCTGAACTCCTGATGACTGTTCCCGAAGATTGAGTCCTTCCTATACCGCTGAAGGGGGAGGTCGTGCTATCGGAGCTTTCACTTGACGCGCTTTGCGCGGTTGTTGAAGTGACCACTTCGTCTCCTGCATTTAATCCCGATACAATTTCCGTATGTGTATCATTTGAGATCCCAACCTCAACCTGAACCCAAATTACCCCCCCGTCTTTCATGGTCTGTACAGACCTCCCATCAGATGAAGTATTAATTGCCCCCGAGGGAATCATTAAAACGTCAGTTTTCACTTCAGTAAGTATGTAAACATTAGCCACCATATTAGAAAGTATTTTCGGCGATGCCGAATCCATCTGTACCAAAGCGGTATAGGTAACAACATCGCTTGTTGTTGTACCCAACTTATCTATTGCAACAACTTTTCCGGTAAATGTCATATCGGACAGACTGTCAAAAGTGATGTTAACTTTCTGATTTGTTTTAACATTTGCAATATCAATTTCGGAAATACCTACCGTTATTATTGGAGTTCCTTCCGATGTTATCGTCGCCACTCTTTTATTTGACGCATCAGATGAAGAACCTGCGCTTAACTGCAACCCTTGCGCCACAGACAGATTAATTGTTCCTGAAGACGGAGCTTTTATAATTGGGGATGTTTGATTATAGGAAAACTGTGCGGAAACAAGCGAGGCTTGGGCTGTTTTTAGTCCGTCATACGCATTGTCATATGAAACTTCTGCTTTCGTTCTTGTTTCCTTCATAGAAAGCGTTTCGTCGTTGTCGTGACCTTTGATCTGATCATAAACAACGTCTAAAGATGCCCGAGCCGAGCGAACAGAGTTGTTGGCGGAATTAACTCCCTTAACTGCATTCAGGTAACTTGCATACGCCGAGGCGTTTCTTTGTTCACCAACAAGATCAAGTTCTATCTCTGCAATCGTCTGTCCTTTAACAACCTCCTGCCCGTCCTCAACATACATTTTTTTGACAACTCCGGTTGCCTGAGTTGTAACTTCCTGTATGTTTGATGTTGTAACACTTCCTGTTGCCGAAACGGATGTGATCAATGTTCCCTTTTCCACTTTTGAAGTTTGATATGTTACTTTTCCATCCTGTGATTTTCCAATCATAGTATTCACCAAAAAACCAATTCCCAAAATGACCAGCAAAATCAGAACTTTCATCTTCCATGAAGATTTCAAAAACCAATTTTTAAGTTTGGTAATTTTACCTGCTATTCTACTTTCCTTTTCTTTTTCAATTTCCTTTTTAACCATAATAACCATTCATTTATTAAATTATTAAACGATTAAATTATTTATAACCAACTTCAGATCTAATCATCATTTTTCGTATACCCATATACTATATTCCATATACCTTTTCCAGTTTGGAGTGTAGTTATACCACCTGAGGCAAAGCTGAAAGAAAAGCAACAAATATTCGTATAATGTATAACGTACACGAGTTTTGCACATTGTCATTCCGTACTTGCCTGCCCACCTCTGGAGGGATACGGAATCTATATGCAGAAATTCATTTGTTATAGATTCCCGCTTTCGCGGGAATGATAAATAATATTTCTGAGCAAATGCGAAACATATAAATGTATCACGAATTATGTATTATGCGGGGAAAAAATGATGTTTACTCGGAATAATCGAGTCCTATTAAGACCGTTTATTTATTGATACAATTGCATAAACAATATGGATAAAACACTGTTAAGTTTGTTTGCCGGTTTGGGAGGAATGTTTGGTTGGGGAATATCCGATTTTTTTGCGAATCTTTCTTCAGAAGAAATAGGTTATTTTAAGGCTTTTTTCTGGTCTCAACTTGCCGGAGTGTGTTTAACCCTTCTTCTAATACCCATGTTTGGAATAAACATAAACTTATCGCTCTACTTAATCATTCTTCTTTTTATCACTGCTGTCTTTTATTCAGTAGGGTATTTGCTCTTTTATAAAGCGTTTGAAATCGGAAATGTTTCAATAGTATCTGCAACGATTAATTTGAATGTGATAATTGCAATGGTTCTTGCATTTGTATTTTTTGGGCAAAGATTAACTTTACTGCAATCATTTGCAGTGCTACTTGTTTTATCAGGCATTACATTCGTTTCTATTAATATAAACGACTTAAAAAATAAAAGACTCAAACTTCTCTCGGGGGTTAAAGAGACAATTTTAGCGTCAATATTCTTTGGCGTATTTTGGAATTTAAGCGAATACATTTCTGAAATGATCGGCTGGCTTCCAACTACTCTATATGTGAAAATCGGAGCAATATTATTCTTAATTGTTTACTCTTACTGCTCGAAGAGGACATTGAATTTGGGTAAAATACAAAACAAAGCAAAATACATTGTGGCGCTAGTGGGAATTCTTGAAGCAGTCGCCATTGCAAGTGTAAATTGGGGACTGGAATTTGGAGATTTGGTTTTAGTTTCACCGATATCCTCTGCCTTATCAATTGTAACAATATCCATGGCAGTGATTTTTCTTAAAGAAAATATTTCCAAAACCCAAACATTCGGAATTATTGTAACAATTATCGGAATTGTATTAACCGCTCTCTAAATCACTTATATTGTACATTCAAGAATGAAAAATCAAAAAATGGGTACGGTATCTCTCATAACCGCTGCCGGGTTTTATGGATTATACGGAATATTTTCAAGATTGATCGGATCTGATTTCGGAAATTTCAGACAAAACTGGGTACGAAACATTTTCGCGTTTCTTATAATACTCATATATATATAGTCGGAAAAAGAATCAAGCTCTTCAAAATCCACAAAGAAGATGTTAAATGGATAATTTTATGGTTTTTTTCCGGCTCTTGGGTAACAGTACTGACATTTATCGCATTTAATAACTTACAAATCGGACCAACATACTTACTAATCTATTCATCTATGATCACCGCAGGATTTATTTCCGGAAAAGTGTTTTTCAACGAAAAAATGATAATAACGAAAAAGATATCGTTAATATTTTGTTTTGTAGGACTTTCAATAATTTATCGTTTCAGTGTATCGGGTAGTCAAACAATATTTGTTTTATTGGCTTTAATCTCCGGATTTGCTACAGGAATATGGAATACAATTTCGAAAAAATTTTCGTCGAATTACTCAAACAGCCAGATAATTCTTATGGATTCGGCAAGCGGAATTGTCGCTTCTTTCTTGGGGGTACTTCTTTTTAAAGAATTGTTTTTTGCAAACACATCTTCGGTTAAATATTTTTGGGTATTTTTATATGCCTTGGTTTCAACATTAAATGTCGGATTGGTTGTATATGGCTTCAAAAATCTTGAGGCACAAATAGGAAGTATTATACTTCCTATTGAAATTATTTTTGCAACAATCTTTTCATATCTTATCTTCCAAGAAGTTCCAAGTGTTTCAACAATTATTGGAGGACTGTTTATAATCTCGGCTGTAATATTACCCAATCTAAAATTGAACAGATTACAAAACGTACAATAAAGTGTAATTATTCCCAATTCGTGAGGTATAATACTCAAATTAATATGAAACTGTTTTTGGCGTCGGAGGCAAAACATCCCGAAAGTATTGAAAAACTGCGCCGATTCATCGGCGGAAGTTTTAAAGGAAAAACAATTGCTTATATCCCAACCGCAGCAAATGGAGAAGAACCTTTTGGAAGCTGGAAACAAAATAGCTCCACTTGGAAAGTGGTTAATACTTTGGGGGCAAAAGTAACCTCCGTACAACTTGAGGACTATAAAAATTCATCTGTAATCGCCAAACTTAAAAATAAAGACCTCCTCTGGTTTGCCGGCGGTTATCCCGGATATCTGATGTATTGGATAAGGCGCTGCGAGATTGATAAAGTGTTACCCGATCTTTTGAAAAAAAGCGTTTTTGTTGGTTCAAGTGCAGGAAGCATGATAACTTCCAAGAAATTAAGCACTACTGAATGGTATCTTGGGGAAGGTGAACCGGGAGCGGATATAATCCCGGGATTGGGACTTGTCGATTTTGAAATATATCCTCACTATGAGGATTCCCTACTATCTCAAATAAAAAAGCATTGGAAAAAGGGAAAACTGTATTTACTTAAAAACGGCGAGATTATTACGGTAGTTGATGGAAAAATTGAAGTGTTAGGAGAAGAAAGAATACTTCAAAGGTGAATTTATAGTGTAGAAATTGTTTAGTCCTGCAACACAGAAATTACAAATACGAATTGTGTGGTGCAAATATATCGCATTAAAATTTTCACATAGATTTTGTGAGCGAATTCATTTCTTGGTTTCGATAAGTTCGACATCTTGAAAAGTGTTTTTCAAGAGGAGTTAAAGAAACATAATATGAGCGATAAAAAATCTAGTAGAAATTTTTACCTGCGGCTCCTTCTTTCTCCACTTTCTTGGAGAAGCAAGAAAGTGGAAACCATGCTGGATATACTAGAATTTATTCGGTATTACGAAATTCATTTTCTTGAATCAAAACTTGGTCAATTTTGAGGTTTTACGAAAGTCAGGGAAATATTGTTTCAAAAAAATAACAAATAGAATAGTAAATATAACTCTCCACTCCAGGAGTGAAAAATACCCACACTCATGGAGTGTTAAAGCCCCTAGATTATTATCAAAATACCGTTTGAAGTATAATACCGGTAATGAATTACAAAACAAAAAGGCGGTTGATGTCGCATAATTTTATTAATAATTCCAAATTAGTTAACAAACTGGTACTGGACTCAAGGATTAGCAAAAACGATCTTGTTTTGGAAATCGGTCCCGGAAAGGGATCTATCACGCGTGAACTTATCAGGGTCGCAGGAAAAGTGATTGCAGTTGAATTGGATGAATATTTTTTTAATATTTTGAAAAAGGAATTTAACGGACTTGAAAGTATTACTCTAATAAATAATAATTTCTTTTCCTTTACCACTCCCTCCCGTTCCTATAAAGTATTTTCCAATATTCCATTTTCTATAACATCCGAAATTGTTAAAAAGTTAACTGCAGACAAAAACTTTCAGGAAGGATATTTAATTATGCAAAAAGAAGCTGCACAAAAATTCATCGGAAAACCTATCGACACTAAAAACAGTATGCAATCTGTTTTATTAAAACCATGGTTTGATATAAGTGTTTTTTGGAAATTCAGTGCTTGGGATTTTACTCCAAAACCAAATGTTGAAATTGTAATGCTTAAAATCGTAAGAAGAGAACTTCCCTTATTGTCATACAAACAGCGTAATGTTTACCGCGATTATGTTTATGTATCATACAACCGTCAGAAAATGGCAAAATTGGAGTATGAATATTTTTTTATGTTATTTAATAACTATCTAAAAATCTCCGGTCCCGATGTAAAGAAAATCAATGCTATAAAAGCACAAAGGATCATGAAGGAACAAGGTCTAATTCACAAGATCCACAGAACAAGGAAGGATAATAAATGGAGAACATTTTAGTTTTTTCTGCTGACTATTTTTAAGCTGTTTAAATCTGTTTTATAACGAATATGAATTTGTTTGCAACAACGTGTGTAAGTGGTTTGCAGGATGTTGTGGGAAAATACCTGACAGACGACCTTACACAAACAAGCATAACTGCAATATATGACGGAATGATATTTTAATTTCAGGAAAAAAAGCGGGGGTATATATAATTAATAAAATATAATATCTAATCGAGAGCATATCACTCCAGGAGTGAAAGATTCTCACACTCCTGGAGTGTGAACAGTACTTAGTTACTCAATAACTGGTTTGGGGAAATGTCCGCTAAACCTTCCTCTCCCCATATACGGCATGAGTTTTTTATGATCAATGCCGTTTTCAGTAAAAAAGATTTCCATCTCTTCCCTCCTGTCTTCTCTTTGTGCTGATCTCTCCGCTTGCCAATTGTTCATTTCTACAATCAACAATCTTTTCTGTTCTTCGGTTATTATCCCATCGGAAACCGCATCAGAAAGCCGTTCTTCCTGTGTTTTCTTTCGATCTTCCCACATCTGCAGTCTATCCTGCTCAAACACTTCATTGACATCTTCTTCTTCAAGTCCAAATTTTTGAGCGATTTTAGAAACAATTCTTGGGTAAGTCGTGTCATCAGCTAAGGCGCTTGTTGTTCCATAGATGGAAGCAATGAGAACAAGAGTTAAAATAAACGACGGAGTAACGTATTTTTTATTGATCTTAGTCAAAATTATCACCCCCCATCAGTATAAATTCTAATTTCTAAATTCGAAATTCGAAACATATTACATATCACCTGTTACTTGTTACTTATAACCTTATCCCCTCTACCTGAAAAATAACTTAAAAACTTTGTTATACTTAAATTACTATGAAAATGTGGCTTAAGTTTGTGATATCAGGAATTTTAATCGCTGGATTTATAATTTTCATCATAGCCAGCCTTTGGATCGGAAGTGATGTGCGGAAATACTGTAGAGATGCAAAAAAGGTTTATGATGGAGACTGTGTGACAGTACTCTCGGAAATGGTTGACGATAAAAGTATGCCGCCGGTATATAGAAACAATGCCATATGGGCATTGGGACAACTTGGAGACCCAAGAGCAATAACCTACTTGAACAAATACTATACCGGAATAATTCCCGAAAAAGAGAACCCTAATACAGTCCTCAGTCAATACGAAATGTCAAAAGCAATGAAACTTATGCAGGGAGGATTAAATCTTCCGGCGTTAGTATGGAGACACGGGATAGATTAAAATTCAATTTCTAATTTCTAAATCCTCTGGCAGAGCCAGACCCTGCTTTGCAGGGTAATCAAATCCCAAATAATCAATCTTCAATTTATCAAAAATAATCTAAGATCTTATTTTCAATTTTCAAAATTTAAAAATTATTGAATAAGATGATAAATTAGTCTGACGGAAGTTTTACTATAAATGTTGACCCCTTTCCCAACTGACTTTCCACAGTAATGGTTCCTTTGTGAATATCAGCAATACTTTTTGCAATAGAGAGTCCCAACCCAAAACCACTTGCATCGATCTTCGACCTTGAAATGTCCGATCTATAAAATCTCTCAAATATCATTGGCATGTCTTTTTTTGTAATTCCACAACCCGTATCGGATACAGATATTGTTACATATTTTCCAGTTTTACGACTATTGACCTCGATTCCACCTTTTTCCGGGGTATACTTTACAGCATTATCAAGAAGTATGGTAATAAGTTTTTCCAGACCTTCCTTATTTCCTCTTATCTCCGAATCCTTACTTATTATTTTAATACCGATCTTTTTCTTTTTTGCCAGTGGAGAAACTTTTTTGATTGATGATTGTATAACATCTTGTAAATTCACCTTCCCAAAAAACTCCCTTCCGTTTTGCTGATATTTTGTAAGACTTAATAAATCGCTGGTGAGATTTGTCATATTTTTGATATCAGACAAACTATCCGAGAGTGTAAAAAGCGCTTCCTTAAGAGTGATCTCTTTATCACGGAGAGCCACTTCAATAGAAGTCTGAAGCGAGGTTAATGGAGTCTTGAGTTCATGGCTTGCATCCGCGACAAACCTCTTTTGTTCATCCATTGCCTCCTCTATCGGACGGAGTGTCATACCTGCCAAAAAATAACCTGCAGCAGAAGAAAAAATTAAAATAACTGCATTTGTATAGATCAGAACATAAAGTACCTTTGCCTGCGCTTCTTTAACATCGGCAATAAAAAGCTGTGTCTCACCCGGAGGGGGAAGAAAACCAAATCTCCGCAATTCCAACCTTCTTTCGATCTCATCAACCCTTCTTTGAAATTCATAAGAAACTATCCGGTAAATAAAGGCGGAGAAACTGATACTAATCGCCATTATTATTCCCAGATAAACAACTGTTAATTTGAGACGGGCGTGATGAAACATAAATAATGCTAATCAACTAATTAGTACCAATCTGCTAATACCTACTAATTCTCTTATTCGCAGGTATTCGTTGTGTTCGCATATCATTCGTTGATTGGCATTATAATCACACTATTTTATATCCAAAACCTCTTACAGTTTTTATTAAATGTTTATTTTTTGGAAACGGTCCGTCAATTTTTTTTCTTAAATATCCGATATAGACCTCGACCGTGTTTGGCAAAATGTCGGCTTCATATTCCCAAACGTTCCTAATGAGTTCATCTTTACTGATAATCTTACCCTGATTCTTCATCAAATATTCCAAAAGCGTAAATTCTTTTCTCGAAAGTTCAATTGTAATTCCGTCACGCTTAACTTCGTAGGAATCACGGTTAAGTGTAAGGTCGGAAACGGTAATTAATGAATAATCCGTAATTACTTTAGGGCGTCTTCCTAACGCTTTTACTCTCGCGAGAAGTTCTTCAAAGGAGAATGGTTTTGGCAGATAGTCATCTGCACCGATATTTAAACCTATTACTTTGTCATCAACGCTTCCTCTGGCAGTCAGCATTAGTATAGGAGTGTCAACTTTTTCTTCTGACCTCAGGTTTTTGCAAATTGTCCATCCATCCATCCCCGGAAGCATAAGGTCGAGTATTATAAGGTCATATTTCTCACTCGACGCAAGATCAAATCCGGCAGTTCCGTCATAGGAAACATCAACAATATGATTTTCCTGCTGTAAACCTTTTTTTATAGAATCGGCGATCTTTTTTTCATCCTCGATAATAAGTATCTTCATAATAGTTATTATATATAAAATTCTGA
>LBVJ01000024.1 GCA_000993025.1 Candidatus Woesebacteria bacterium GW2011_GWA1_38_8 | reverse complement strand
TTTGCCAAACTCTTCATACGGTTGCGCCTTCTCCTCAGGCCCTTCAAATGATATAAGCTCGCTTCCCTTTGGAACATAAATTCTCAACCAGTTTGGTAATACGGAATTCAGCCAACCATCCTGCTTTTCAGGATTTTTATATGTGATCTCCAGTGTTTTTTCAATATAACCATCCTTTTTAACCACACCTTGCACAACTTCCTGAGTAACATAAAGATTTGATTTTCTTCCTCCCAAGTTAGCATCGTTGATATATAGATAATCTCCATCATATTCTTTTACATCTCCGGCAACTCCAAACGCCTTTACGGCGGACTGGGCTTCATCATTGAACAAGTAAAACAGAGCGTGCTTCTCGGTAAAGGATTTTATGGCTGCCTCAAAAAGAGCCGGCATTTTCTCATCCGGCTGTCCCAAAGTTGCCGATAGAATAGAGTTCATTAAAGGTCCGATTATTTTTTTTCTGGCACCATAATTTTCCGGTGCAAAAACGATCTTGCCAGGCTCATTTTCACTCCAAACAACGGCTCCTTCCTGATCCGCAAAACTTTCAAGTTCATATACAACCTGGGGACATTTACATTCTGGAACAATCTCGGTAGAAAAATCTCCGTACCCGGGAACACTAACTTTACCCAAAACTTCAAGAAGGTAAACCAGCATTTGCGTATCGACAGCAATGATCCCGTCAACCTTATCTATCCCCGTCTTTTGCACTTCTTTGGAAAATGTGTCCATAGAAACCTCAAAATCAGGTGACCAGTTCATATCGCGAAGCCGGAAGCGGTTAAGTGCAATATAAATACCCTTCAGGTATTTTGGGAATTGCTCGGGTGCTTTTATCGAAGGCGTATAACGGTCGTCAAGATTGTAAATATCATCAGAAGCTATCGGTTCGAATCTGCCTTTATCAACTCTTGCAATAGAGTATGCCGTTATAAAACCACCCGTCGGACGAAGTTCTTTGTCGTTCTGGAAAAGAACCATATATGTTCTCGGGCTTTCCACTCCCAAAAAATAATCCGACTTTTCCAAAAGTGGTTTGCCTTCAACAATCAGGTCGTTGGTCGTCTCCAATAGCTCTATAGCCCGCACCAAGTTCTCTCTGACTTTTATCCCCCGAAATTCTTCAGGGTATCTATCGGGGTCGATATTTTCGACCTCCGCTGTCAGTAGATCGACCTTCTCAGATAGATCATCTATCTTCGGGACTATATCGGGAATGGTTTTTATAACAAAATCAATTTTATCCTGCGCAGTTCTTACAACACTTGCACTTTCCTGTCCGGCAACTTTAAAACCAAGGATATCAGCATATGGCTTGACTGTATCTAAAAGCAGTTCTCCTGCGTCAACTCCATACAATGAAGCGTTTATCAAATGTTCTCCGTCCTTATAATATGAGCTAACTACAGGAACTGCTTTTACAAAAGAAAGTCTTGAGTATGACCTGTCAAATGATCCTATCTCATTTTTTAGGTTAGTTAGTTCGGTTTTTGAAATATCAAGATCTTTTTGGGCGAAACTATCTTTTAATCTATTTGCTTGGGTTTTCAATTTCAAAGCGTCTTTATAAACACTGTATGACAAAATACCGATAATCGACAATGCAACGAGAAAAAGAAGAAAGAGCGCAAAAAGTATCTTATTAAGTTTTTTATTTTTCCGTCTCATCTTCCCAGGACTATCTGAAACAGTATTCTTTTTTTGGGTTACGATATTGTCACCCGTGTTAATTTTTGGTATAAGAACTGTTTCCATATTAGAGGTCTGATCAACAGCAACCTTTGCATTATACACATCTCCTGATAAATTATCACTTCCTGTTGGAGTAATCTTTGGAATATTTTCCACCCTCTAATCTTACACAATAAAATATTATTAGAAAAGAAGTATTAAACCTTTTTGTGTGCCTTGTTTTTCTGTTTCCAACAGGTGCCTAATTTACACCGCCCCTTTCCCTGAAATCATTACAAATGGAGTTTTAAGCATGATCAAAATATCAAAAACCATAGATCTTTTCCGTGCATAATACGCATCCATCTCGATCCTCTTGTCAAAATTGACCTCGCTTCTGCCATTAACCTGCCAGAAACCGGTAATTCCCGGTTTTACTGTCAGCATTTCCTTCACATATCTTTCCGTTCCCGAAAATCTTTTTTGCTGAGCCTCAAGCTCATCCGGTAAATATGCTCTCGGACCAACAATGCTCATTTCCCCCCTGAAAACATTTATAAGCTGGGGCATCTCATCAATAGAATGTTTCCGGATAAATTTCCCGACTTTGGTTACACGCGGATCTTTTAATGGTTTGTAATTACCGCTTTTCCTTTTTTCAATATAAACCTTTTTATACCTAGGGTCGGTCCTTTCCAAAACATCCGCCTTGACCATCATCGACCTGAATTTATAAAGCCTGAACATCTTGCGGTTTTTCCCAAGCCTTTGCATGTGTTCATTTTCTTTTTCAACAAATACAGGACCCGGAGAGGTTATCTTGATCGCAATTGCCGTCCCGATCATTATTGGAGAAAAAAGAATAAGAAGAACTATAGAGCCCAAAATATCTATCGTTCGTTTAACGGTCTCGTAATTCATAGATCACGAAAGTGGTCACTTTGTATATTCTTTGTAATAGTGTTCCAAATTTGCGTATAAATCCTTTACTTTTTGAGTCTGATCGAGCTTACACACCAACAATCCATCTGCCGTATCGATCACTGCGATGTCAGAGAGTCCAATTACCGCAATCATTTTGCCTTTACTACCAATAATCAAGTTATTTTCGGAATCGATCAACTGAGTCTCACAACCACCTTCTATTATAGATTTTCTTTTTGGTGTTATTAGTGATTTGTAAAAAAGTTCCCATGATATTCCGACATCCTCCCATCCCATATCCGCAGCTATGGTAGCTCGAACATCCCCCGGCAACTTTTCGAAAATTCCATATTCAACCGAGTCTTTATCAAGTGTATGGTAAATTTCTTTCAATACTTTATCCTGCTTCTTCGTTCCCCACGCTTCAACGATTTCCATCAAACTATCATACATCTTAGGTTGGAACTTCTTGTAATGAGAAAGCATAACATCTGTCTTCCAAACGCGATAACCAGTATTAATAAGCCAACCCCCTTCTTTGAATAATTTTTCAGCTAATTCTTTTTCGGGTTTTTCTACATGCTTTTCAATTTGAAGAATATTAAATTCATTAATTCTCCCAATTTTTTTACCTAATCTCACCCAACCGTTGTGAACACTGGGGTATGAAGGTTTAGAATCCACCGATACAATAAGGCCGGTTTTATCAGCAAAATCACCGGCTGCCATAACCGCATCAAGGAAAACCGACTCCCTCGCTATCAAATGTTTTGCCCATGAAATCAGCACAGATTCCCCTGGAAAATATTTATTAACAACGGCGGTTGCCAAACCACATGCCGCTAAAAGATCCTTTCTTTCGGGTTCAGAAATTATATTATGACGTGGAACTTCAGGAGCTTGTTTCCTGATGAAAGAAGTATAGTTTTCTTCGGTTGAAACGAATATTTCTTCAGGCGCAAATTGTTTTCTGAATCTTTGATAGGTTAATTGAAAAAAAGATTTCCCGTTCAGAAAAGGGACAAATTGCTTAGGTGTGGATTTTCTACTTATCGGCCAAAAGCGTGTTCCGTACCCGCCGCAAAATATTACAACTTTCATATTGTAAGGTCTATCTTAACCATTTTTTTTCACTAAGTCCAGAATTTCTTTTTTAAATCTCTCTGTAACAAATCTTTCCGCGTTCTTCTGCAGTACTTTTTTGTCAAAATTCATTTTTTCAAATCTTTTTACTGCTAAAATCAAACTTTCAACATTTTGTTCATCAAAAAATACTCCTGTTTTACCGCCAATAACAGTGTCTTGTGCTCCGCCTTTCTTATAGGCAATTACGGGACATCCGGCAGCTTGGGCTTCTACAGCCGTTATACCGAAATCTTCCTCTTGGGGATAAATGAATCCTTTAGCATTTTGCATTAAAGAAACAACTTCTCCGTCGCTGATAAAACCTGTAAAAATAATATTATTATTCGACTTGTACTTGGATTTATACTTTTTCTCATGACCTCCCGTACCCGCAACCACCAACGTTTTCCCCATTTTGATAAACGCCTCGATCGCCAGATCAACTTTTTTGTAAGGTTCAAGTCGGGAAACGATTAAATAGAAGTTTGTGATTGGTGATTGGTGATTGGTGGTTGGTTTAGAATTTATAATTTGGAATTTATGATTTGTTTCGAATTTCGGATTTCTGATTTCGAATTTTTTTGTGTTTACCGGCGGATATATTATTTCTGACTCTCTCTCATAATATTTTTTTATTCTATTTTGTACTTCGGTAGATATTGCAATCATCATATCCGGTCTCTGCGCGGCTATCTTATCCCAATGTTTTGTGTAAGCCAGAAAAGGTTTTGACAGATACTTGTAAAATGGTATCCACCCCAGATCCGACGGTCTGTCTTTCAGGTACAGATCATACCCGCTCCATAAATAGCGTGTTGGGGTCAAACAGTAGCAGATGTGCTTGGTTTGAGGTTTTGTCAAAATCCCTTTTGCGGCTTCAGAGGTCACGGATATCACAAGGTCGTATCCGTCAAATGAAAATGATTCATAAGCAATAGGTGATAACCACCCAAGAAGTTGATGATGATCTTTCAAAACCGGTATTTTTTGCAAAAAACTTGGTATTACCTTTGGAAAAACACCGGCCCATCCGGCTTTTTCGGGAGAATAAACGGAAGTATAAAGCGGAGCGTCGGGAAACAGTTTATGTAGTGCCAAAAGCACCCTTTCCGCCCCACCAAACTTATTCACCCGATCATATACTATTGCTGTTTTCATTTAAGAACGTCAAAATGACGGTTTTTCAATTTAATTAAAAGCCATATACCAAGTATCATCAAAATTCCGCTAAAAAGTAAATTTTGCATGCTCATAATGTTATTTACAATATAAAATTGGGGAATACCAAAAGCCATGTGAGACAGAACTGATGCAATAATAAAATTTCTAAAAGTTACACCGATAACACCGGAACCATAATATATTCCTTCCAAAATTGTTGATCCCAGAATAACTCGGTATAAAAAGACCGTTTCGATTTCACGGTTTTTTCTAACTTTTATTTTTAATATTCTGTCAACAACTCCTCTATCAAAGAGTTTATTTAAAACCCACACTCCATATTTTTTCCCCAAATGGTAATCAATAATTCCCGCAACTATACTCCCCGCAAAATCTATCAAATACGCGTTAATCCAACCGATAAAAGGAATTGCACCCAATGTTACCAAACCACCCGTTAACGGAGGCCAGATAGTGCCGATGATCTTAAACAGAAACAAATACAAAACGAATTTTAAGGGGTTTTCCTGCGACCAATAGCTGACTATTTCAAAATATGGTGATTTAAGAAACAGCAAGTATCCCCAAAAAGTGATAATTGTTATCGTAATAATGATCAGATTATTTTTAATATTTATATCTTTTAAGAAATGCATATTCGAAAAGCTTTCGGAATAAACTACATATGAATTATATACTCCTCTTACTTGAGTTTGAAACTCTTCGTTAGAGATTATATATCCAAAACTCTCGTCCCGCTTTTCGGGTCTCGATTGTTTGACTATAATATACTTTATGTGGTTTTGGCTTTCATTGACAGCAGGCATTGCTTCTGCAAGCGAAAAATTGTTGAACAGGATCGCACTCAAAGATAAAAGCAACGTCCTTGCATATTCTTTTCTTTATATATCGGCTATAAGTTTGATCTCTTTCAAATTCTCTCTCCCGGTTACAAACATTCAATTTAAAGTAGATTTACTTATACTTGTCATTATTCAGGCGGTTTTTTGGTCACTAGGAACTCTGTTTTCTTTTGCCGCCCAAACCAATACGGACGTATCGCTTTCTATGATCATATCTCGTTCGAGAATGCTTTGGATGGTGCCTCTCGGTATATATATTCTTGGTGAACAACCTTCAACAGTATCATTTTCGGGAATGTTGATCATTTTCCTGGGTCTCCTTCTTCTTTTTTACAAAACCGAATTCCATAAGCATAAAGGTGTTCATTTTATGACCCTGGGAAGTATATTTGTGGCTTTTGGATCGACCATTAATGCCCTACTGGTAAGAAACTACCTGACCCCTCCCCAAACAACATTCATAACCATGTTCAGCCAGTCTTTAATATTTCTAATACTGCTTCTGATCAGGAAAAATTCCGTCGAGAAACTAAAAAGCACTTTAACAACCACTTGGTATATTATTATCACCGCAGCTTCGATCGAAACATTTGCGTTTTTTGGTTTAAATAAGGCATTTCAGCTTGGGAACGCGTCCATCGCAACTGCCGTGTATCTGGCTATGACAATAACAACCGTATGGGGAGGTATCATATTCCTGAAGGAAAGAGATAACATTCCAAGAAAGATAATAAGTAGCGCTCTCGTTACAATCGGGATAATCGTCATCAAGCTATTTTCTTAACTGATTTTAAACATCTCCGGAAATTTCAACTGAGCTAATCTTATAAACGCAATTGTGTCGGGTGAACAAATATTTCCATCTTTTATAAAATCATCAATTTTAGCAATTGGAACATGCACCACGTCAATATCCTCGTTTTCATCTAATCTTTGTTCATACCTTTCAGTTAAACCACCAGCTAAAAATCCGAAAACTTTATATGTATCTTTCGATGGTTCTCCATATAAAGTTCCCAAAAGTATCATTTTATCTGTCTTATATCCCGTTTCTTCTTCAAGCTCCATCACTGCATTTTCCTCTGTGGTATATTCCGGTTTAATTCTCCCAGCCGGAAGTTCAATAATGACATCACCCGCTCCATGTTTATATTGTTTTACAAAAACAATATCTCCTTCTTTTGTGACAGGCACTACCATCGCCACATCACCAACCTTCGACAGATAATAATCATCAACAATATTTCCATTGGGTAATTTTATTTTATGTTTATATAGGGGGAACCAAGGACTTGGAGAAATATCCTCTTCCTCCAAAAGTTCCCACTTTTTTAGTTTTTTTACCATATTAATTTCAAACTCTCTTTAATATTTTCCTTATGATCAAAAGCCAACCTTTCCGGAAGACTGTCGATTTGAAACCATTCACATTCAAGCGCGTCATCAGATGGTGCAACATTGCCTTCATACTCCGAAACATAATAAACAAAATTTACAACTTGCTTTGGATGTCGTGAAGGGTCGCTATTACAAAACATAAATTTCATAGTCGTTACAGTAAGCCCTGTCTCCTCCTTGACCTCTCTTTTCAGGGCATCCTCTATAGTTTCATCCCATCCAACATAACCCCCTGGTGTTCCCCAATATCCTTTGTATAGTTCAGATCCTCTTTTGATAAGTAAAATCTTCTTGTCTTTAATAATAATCGCATCTACAGACATCCCACGATTGCCAAACCGCCCGCAATGCAGACACTGCTCTTCATTTTTTAGTAATTTCATGCAAATATATTCTGTTTGCTGTTTAATGTTTATTGTTTTCTGATTATTGCCTTTTTAGAAATTAGTAATTAGTAATTAGAAATTTCCACCATTCCCCATCCTGTCTGCCACTTTCTACTTGCTACCTGCTACTTGCTACATGCTACGTTTTTATATACCTGAAGCGTTTCTTCCGCCATTTTTTTCCAGGAATATTTCTCTATATGTTTTTGTGCATTTCTAGTGTACTTCTGTTTATCTACCCTACTCATATTGCATATCGAATATAGTGCTCCTGAAATTGACTCCATATTTCTCGGATCAAAGTAAAATGCGTGAAAATCATATATTTCTTTAAAAACCGGGATATTTGAGCAGGCAAGCATTGTTCCCATTGATATCGCTTCTAAACCTTGCAAACCAAAGCCCTCTGATAAAGAGGGGTATACAAATCCAAGTGAATTTTTATACATTATCGGCAGGTCTTCATCTTTTACATATCCGACAAGTTTTACATACATGGATGCTCCGATGTCATTTATATAGTTTTCCAGCCTTTCAATAAAAAAATCCTTCAATCCGGCAATTACAAATATTGCATTGATCTTTTTGGTTTCATTAATGTCCTTGATAGCTCTTACTACAATCTCCAGATTTTTATGCGGATGGGCGTTTCCGATATAAAAAAAATAATCTTTATTTACTAGGCCATAGTTTGAAATAACCGACAACTCTCCTCTCAGTCTGGATGTTAAAAGATCTTTAAAATCATAACCTTCATACGTAACAATGATCTTTTGTATAGAAAGATTATAATAGTTGGCAAGATCTGTTGCCGTAGTTTTACTTGGAACCATTATTTTCACTGCATTTTTCACTGCTATTTTCGCAACGAGTAAAAAGGGTATTCTTTTTAAGAAATATAAAGGTAACGGAAGTTTTGAAGCATTTATACCCCGTCTTTGCATTGTCAGATCGTGTACAGTCAAAACATATTTACCTGAATATAATATGGGTACATTTATATGTGGAAAATGTACAAGATTGGGTTTATATTTTCTAATTATCGATGGTAACAATAATTGTTCACGCAATGTATAGTGAGGAATATTGACCAATACCTTTTTCCAATTATCCGGAACAGCTAAAGTATCGTAGTATTTTTTTTTCAGGAGAATGACATATTCATTTGATTTGCCGGTTTTACTAGTAATAGATAACGACTTAAGACCCTCGATCAGCTGAATTAAATATCGTCCTATACCGGTATTTTCAAGTCCATACATTCGCGCATCAACAAGTATTATCATTTAAATAGTATCAATTTTATTATTCTCAAAAATTTTAGCGCTTTAATCCCAATCAGAACAATATAATTTAATATTAATGAGTATCTGTCCCAAAGCCTCTTACGATAAAACATTTCCATCGAATCCACCCCTGATAGTCGATACTTTAACTTATCGTTAAAACTTATATATTTTTTGCTTTTTCTGTTTTTCCCTTTCGTAGCTCCCTTAATATGTACGATCGATACTTCAGGATAATATACGATTTTGTATCCTAAATTTTTTATTTTCCAAGAAAGGTCTATATCCTCTCCGTCTAAAAAATAATCTTCTTCAAACCATCCGACTTTATCAAGAATATTTTTTGTCGTAAGAAAAAACGCACCTTGGAGAGCGTCGACCTCATGAATTTTGTCGTCTGGAATATAACCATACCAATACTTTGCAAACAATTTTGATCTTGGAAATATTCTGTCAAGTTTAAGAAAAAGATGAACCAATCCGATCCAAGGAGTAATAAATGACCTGCGCGCATCCTTATCCAAAGATCCGTCAGGAAGTATCAATTTACATCCCAATGCGCCAAGTTTGTGTTTTTTTAGGTATCCTAAGGATCCGGACAGAGTACCCGCAGGAACCACTGTGTCGGTATTCAAAAATAATACGTATTCCGAATTAACAATATCTTTTGCAAAATTATTTCCTATCGCAAAACCCAAATTTTCGCCTGTTTCGAAAATCTTTACCCATTTATATTTTTTTCTGACAAATTCAACCGAATCATCCTCCGATCCATTATCAATAACGACTACCTCAAAATATATTTCGTTTATTACCTTTTCCAGCGACCGTAAACAACCGTCTAAAAGTTCTCGCGTATTGTAGTTAAGGATGATTATTGATAATTCCGGTTTTTTCATTTTGTCATATCCTTGTATATTGGTTCATGCATTGCAACGATCGATTTCCAATCAAAATATTTTCTGACATGCTCTCTTGCATTCCTGCCTATTTTTAATGCCAAATCCTTATCTTCCAAAAGCCTCTTAGCTTTTTTTGCCATTTCCGACGGACCATCTGCAATGAAGACATTCTCTCCGTCAGTGACATTCAGTCCGGCAATTCCTGTGCTTGTGGAAATTACAGGAAGTCCGGCCGCCATAGCTTCCAGTATCTTTATTCTTGTCCCTCCTCCGCCTTCGATCGGTGTGATCATAACACCCGCCGATGAATACGCCTTACGCGCGTCTTCAATATTTTCTGTCACGATTATATCGCTGTCATCTTGGCTTCTTTTGATAATCCAATCCGGCATTTTTCTTCCAACGATCCAGACCTTTACCTTTGACGAATATATCTCTTTTAGTTTAGGCCACACTTTATTCAAAAGTATCTTAACTGCCTCCTGATTTTGAAGCCACTCAAAATTAGATACTCCGTAAAGAATTCTTAACGGGTAATATTTTTTAGTTTTAATTTCATTATAGTAACTGCAGTCAACTCCATTCGGAATAATACCGATCTTATTTTTTGGAAGAAGTTTTTGCATTATATTTCTGTCCTCCTCGGATACGGCAAACAAACCATTTGCCTTCTTCCAATAATGCTTTTCCCAATAAATAATTTTGACTACGTCCAATAAAAATAGTGGCCTTAAAAGAAGAGGTATTTCTGTCACCACATGATGTTGATAAACCTCATGCCAGATCGTCTGTTCAACCTGAATTATCGGGACATTGGTGCGCCCCAAATGAGGCATAACATAAAATGTTTCCGTATGGATCAGATCATATTTCTCCAACCTAAGTTCCCTTTTTAACGCTTTTCTCTCTTCAAATGACCAATTTCTGACAACAAGGAGCGGAAACGGTCCAAAAACAGAAAGTAAAACATTTCGCAAAGTCCATGGCTTTTGCGGCCTTTTGAAAACCTCGACTTTTTTACAATATTTGAGAAGTTCGGGTATGAATTTTCTTTCAGAATCGTCTTTTATGAGAGAAAAAAGTGTTATATCGTGTTCGCGCGCCAGATATTTGATGATGTTGTACCAACGGGTTTGACCACCACTCATAGTGATGGTAGGAAGATATGGAACAAGCATTAAGATCTTCATAATACAAATTATTTCAACTCTAGCACGACATAGCTATCCGTTTTTTCCAATATTTGAAACTTTTTCATAAACTCGATTGTTTGCGAATCGTTAAGGTTGACAGAAGTAAAAAACTGCGCACCTTCTTTAATTAATTCTTCTATTGGGAGTTCTACAACCGGCCAGCCGCGTCTGGCTGTATGGTATAAAAATGCCGTATCGCCATTATAGCTTGCTATCACCAAGGCATCTTCGGGAGTTAATCTTTCCACTGCAAGTCCGGCATTGATTATCTCCGGATGATTTATTTTGTAGTATTCCTTGACCTGAAAAGCCGATATTAAAAACATCATCCCCATAATTCCTAGAGGTAAAAATATTCCGTATTTGATCTTTTTTGAATCCTCAAACATCTTTTGAACACCCAGAGCTAAAACGATCGATATAACAGGAACGATCAACGTCTGATAATAGTCGTGTCTGACGTTTGCCGTTGCAATGACTGAAAGATATAGAAATATACCCAAAATAAACGATATTAAAAATGGATTCTTGCGGTTATTTAAAGATCCAATCATAAAAGGATAAATTCCCCAAACACCAAGTATCAATTTTCCGATCCGCTCTCCGAAAATCCAATACCAAAATGCGGGTTTAAAACGCACTCCATCACCATTAAGCGTCCACTTCCAAAATGGAATTCCTTCAGGATGTCTGGCGATCCAAAGTCGCCACAAAATGAACGGTAAAAATATTATTAAAAGTGA